>JBCNVC010000032.1:0-19237 GCA_039630395.1 Candidatus Kryptonium sp.
CACCATCGGTAAAGAGTCCAGAAGATTCGATTACATAATCTACACCTGCCTCCCTCCAGGGAATCTTTTCAGGGTCTCTCTCCTGAAAAATGCGAATCCTCTTTTCATTAACAATTATGTAATCTCCTTCCACATGGACTTCATAGGGGAGCTTTCCAAAAACAGAGTCATGCTTAAAGAGATGGGCTAACATCTCAGGAGAGGACAGATCATTGATGGCAGTGATCTCTATTTGATTGAACTCAGGATATTTAAAACGAGCTCTCAAAAAAGCTCTACCTATTCTGCCAAAACCGTTAATGGCAACCTTGATCATGGCAAGCCTCCCTAGGTGAAATATAAAAAATATCTGCGTGTTCTCCTATTTTGTAGTAGTCCTTTCTCTTGTACAAGAACTTAAAACCAGTTTTTTGATAGAACTTGCGTGCTGGCTCGTTTTTTTCCCACACCTCTAAATATAGCCTATTTACTCCATCTTCAACAAGTTTTTTTAATAAAGCGTTGATTAGAATTTTACCCAGTCCCATACCCTGAAACTCAGGCTTAATGGCTATTCTCAAAAGTTCTCCCTCCTTTTCAATGACCCTATACAAAAGATATCCAACAGGCCTACCACCAATCAGCAAAACCAAAGCCTTCGAAAAGGGATTTTTAAGTTCACCCTCTAAAATGTTTGGACTCCAGGCGGTGTCTCCAAAGGTCTCCTTCTCAATTGAACTTAGAGACTCAACCTCAGATAGGTCATTAAGAACTGTAACTTCAATCTCTTTCCACATCCCGGAGGGTAACTACAACTTCAATTTGAGGGAGCTCCCTGCTTATTCTTTCAGCAAGAAATTGGGCAACAGCTGGGCTTCTATGTCTTCCACCGGTGCACCCGATTCCTAAGATAATCAACTTTCTTCCCTCTTCAAGATGCATGGGTATAGCCCATTTCAGATAATTCACCAAGTGGTTTAATAAATCTGTGGTTTTTGGACTTTGCAAGAGAAAGTCCTTTATCTTCTGATCCTCGCCACTGAGTGGTTTTAACTCTGGCACGAAATAGGGATTAGGAAGCATTCGGGCATCAAAGAGATAATTTACCTCAGAAGGGATACCATATTTGTAACCAAAGGATATGATATGCAACAGGGGCTTTTGTATATCCTTATGTTTTCCAAAAAGGATGAATATTTCGTGCCTAAGTTGATGGATATTAAAATTAGAGGTATCAAGAAAAATAGTTGCATATTCCTTGAAGATAGAAAGTCTTTGTTTTTCCGCTTCGATGGCTTTCCTTAAGTCCTTGAAATCTTTGAAAAGAGGATGAGGCCTTCTTGTTTGACTAAATCTGGTTATAAGAACCTCGGTATCAGCTGTGAGATAAATAAGGTCATATGAAATTGAATGCTCTCTTAGCTTTGAGAGTATTTCTGGACCATCTTGCAGAAAATGGGGATCCCTCAGATCCATAACCAAAGCTACCTTATCAGTAAAACCAATACTGCTCAGTTCCTCCAAAAAGGGAAGAAGGAGTCTTGCAGGGAAATTTTCAATAGCTAGGTAGTCTAAGTCCTCTAAAGCCTTAAGAACTGAGCTTTTTCCCGCTCCAGACTCGCCAGTGATTATTACCGCATGAAGCTTCATCAAGATATCTCTGGGATTAAAAGGATGATATCCTCTCCTTCTCTGTAAAAGCAGCAGATCTTATCTTGATCGGTATTGAAAAAGAGAAAGACCTTTTCCTTACTCTTTTTAAAGAGTTCAAGAGCATCCTGAGTTGCCATGGGGGATACCTTTGCGGTCCTTACTATCACTCCTTCCTCACTTGTTGGTGTCATCTGAGCTTGGACTCTCGGAGGTCTATGCTCTTGCCTCTTCTCCTTGAGTTTCTTCACCTGTTTTTCCAAAGATTCATAGGCAAAATCTATGGAAGAATAGACATCATCGGTCTCCTCTTTTACTACAATTGTCTCGCCATCTCCTGTGAGAATAACCTCAGCTATTTCTCTAAATTTCTCTCGTTTTAAGATAACCTGTGCATGCACCGGACCGTAAAAATACCTTTCTAGCCTGGAAAACTTTTTCTCTGCATACTGAGCTATGGCTGGCGAAGAATCCATACCCTTGAAGGTAAAGTTAAACTCTATCATGCCTAACCTCCTCCTGCTGATTTTTTCCTCTTTCTCTCCCTTATTGAAGGAATACCCATTTCTTCTCTGTATTTAGTTATAGTTCTTCGCGCAATTTTCAAACCGTATTTTTTGAAAAGGAGCTGACTTATCTCATTATCACTAAGGGGATCTTCCGAATTCTCTTGAGATACTATTTCCTTTATGTAATTTTTTATAGCTACAGCTGATAGACTTTCTCCCTTTTGAGTCTGATAACCAGTGGAAAAGAAGAATTTTAGAGGGAAAATCCCTATAGGTGTGTCCACATATTTTTGACTGACGACCCTACTCAAAGTGGATTCATGGAGATTAGTCATTTGAGATAGTTCCCTTAAAGTTAGGGGTTTTAAGTATTGGAGACCTTTGTCTAAAAATTCACATTGTGTCTCTAATATAGCCTTGCCAACTTTGTAAAGGGTTGTGTATCTGCTATCAAGAGCCTTAAGTAGATGTTCAGCATTTTTGATCTTCTCCTTGAGAAACTCCTTGGCCTTCCCGCTGGTTATGGTTTTTCTGTTATTTACAATCTTATAGTATAGTGAACTAAAGCGCAGGCCAAAATTTTTCTCCCTTAAAACCTCTACCTTCCACTCTCCCTCCTCTTTGTAGAAGCGTATGTCAGGTTCGAAATACAGTCCTCGAGTGGAGAAGTAATTGCGTGCAGGATAAGGTTCAAGATTCTTAATAACCTCTAAAGCCTCCTTGAGAGAATCTAAAGCGTAGCCATATCTTTGCGCTAAAGATTCTGGACCTTCGGGAATTTCCTCTAAGTGTTTCTCGATTAGAAGCCACGGAAGAGAATCATTGGTATAACCAAGAAATTTAAGTTGTTCAAGAAGACACTCCTTTAAATTAATAGAGGCCACCCCAACGGGATCAAGGCTTCTAATCAATGATCTTACGCTTTCAACGAGATCCAAAGGCACCTTTAAGTCCTTAGAGACCTCTTCGGGAGATATCCTGAGATATCCCCTTTCGTTAAGGTTCCCTATAATGTAGTTGGCAATTTCTAACTTAAGAGAGGATAGCTCATAAAAACCTAACTGCCATTGGAGATGTTCTGTAAGGGTTTCCTCGGTACCGAGACTTCGCTCTAATATGGATCCTTCGTCCTCTGTTTCTTCCAGGGGTATTATCAACGACCTTGGCTCAAAGAGAGTAGGTTCTTCCCAGTTGAATTCTTCAACCAAACTGATCTCCTTTTCCTCACTCTGAGGCTCCCTTTCCACAAGGTCATTGAATTCTATTTCAAGGAAGGGATTGCTCTGGACCTCTTGCAACAGATACTCGTTAAGCTCTAAGTTGTTGAATTGCAATACCTTCAGAAATAATTTTAGCTGTGGTGTTAAAATGAGCTGTGGCGCTAATTGTAGTTTACTCTTTAATTCAATCATATTTGAAAATCCGAACCCAGATATTTCTCCCTAACCTCTTTACTCTCCACTAAATCCTCAGGAGCTCCTTGACCGATAATTAATCCCTCAGCCATTACATAGGCTCTATCACAGATCTTAAGGGTGTCCCTCACATTATGATCGGATATAAGTAATCCTAGTCCTTCTTTTTTGAGAGTCTTAAAGATATCCTTTAACTGGGCTATTCCTAAAGGGTCAATACCAGCAAAGGGCTCATCTAAAAGGATGATATCTGGCTCTATAAGTAAGGCCCTTAAGATCTCAACCTTTCTCTTTTGACCCCCGGAGAGATGTTGGGCTTTGATGTCTAAAACCTCTCTAAGGTTGAATATGTCTAGATAAAGTTCAATCTTCTCCTCCATTTTATTTACTCTGTCACTCCACTTTTCCATGACAATTTGAAAATTCTCCTTTACAGTCAATCCACGAAAAACAGAAGTTTCTTGAGGAAGATAAATAAGGCCGAGGCTTGCTCTTTCGGAAACATCCCAATTTGTGATGTCCTTTCCATTAAAGGAGATCTTTCCACTATCTGGCTTCAAAAACCCAGCTATCATGTAAAAAGAGGTGGTTTTTCCGGCACCATTAGGACCTAAAAGCCCTACAATCTCTCCCTTTTCAACAAAAAGGGAAACATCCTTTACAACTTCTCTTTTCTTAAAACACTTCTTTAAATTTTGGGCTTCAAGCCTTGAGGACTCATTTTTCATAAAATCTTACCCTTACCCGTCCGCCTTCCCGTGAAAATACCTCGCTTCTGTCCTCATTGAAGTAAACAAACACCAAGTCACCTTCAACAAAATTATCATCATACCACACCTTGGGCATCTCCTCAAGAACGAGTTTTTCTTGATCTCTGAAATATGTAGCTTTTCCAGCAACAGCTCTCCATTTACCCTTTTCTATTTTTACCCTTCCTAAGGCGATTACCCTTTGAATATCCCTCTTTGTCTCGCCTTTCACATAGTACACATAGAGTCTATCTGCCCAAAGCTTAATATCCCTGCTTTGAGCAAATACCCGTCCACTGAAAACCGCTAATCCCTCATCTTCAAAGACCTCCATTTTGTCTGAAGTAATGTTGATCTCCTTTGAGGCAAAGAGGTCCTGGTGAGTGGATAAGATGAAGTAAAACAGGCAAAAAACGAGTATTAATAAAGCTTTCATGCCACTTAATATAATCCAAAAAGGCATTAAAACAAGCCTTTACTTTTCACTCCAAAGGACTAAAATATAGCCACATGAAAAAAAAGAGAAAAAATTCCCTTTATATTCTTCTGTTTTTACTATCCTTTTCCCTTATATTTATCCTTCTTGAGTTTTTCCTCTCTCAATATGATAAAACCCTTTGCCTTGATAAAGGTTGTGAAATAGCAAGGTTAATCTCTCCGATTCCAAAAACAACTCTACTCCTGATAGGTGGGCTTTTCTTTTGTGTATTTCTCCTAACATCTATTATCTACTTAAAGACAAAAGGGTCCTTTTTCAAAAACTTTCTGTTATTTCTGGCAGGATGCGGATTTTTCGCAGAGACTGTTTTTATCTCAAGACTTCTTCTGGAACTAAAGGCAACCTGTTATTTTTGCATCTCTGTTGGCATTCTTACATTATTGATCTTTATCTCCCTTCTCTTTGTCATACGAGATGATCCTTTTGGGCTATCCTCTCTTTTATCGCTATGCTTCGGTTCAATAATTGGTTTCTCAGTGGCTTTCTTCCTCACAAGCCTTGATTTAGACAGAGTTCTAAAGGATACATCAAAAGGTTATCTCATATACTCCGAAAATTGCCCCCGCTGTCAGGAGTTTTTGAAAAATCCGCTTTATGGTAATTGGGAAAAGATTCATCTGAGTAAGGTTTATCCTCTGTTAAGGGCCTTAAATATAACTACCCTACCTGTCTTAATTGAAAGAAGGGAAAATCAGATCTTGATTGATATAAACCCAGTAAGCAATGCAACCTGTCAACTGCAAATGCAAGAAAGAGAAGGAGGAGTCTGTGTTGTCCCTTGAAATTTTCTTACCCACAACCCACATTGGTAGTTTACCCTTCACTGAAGTAGAAAAAGCCCTTGAGACCTCTTTAAGTTTTGACATCCCTGCCTGGCCCCAGCTACCAAAGTTTAAAAACGAAGGCATGATTTGGCAATTTATAAAGAGCTTTCCAGGATTTCACTTTGAAAAGGAAAGAATCGTCCTAGACAGCGAAACTTTCGAAGAAGAATTGGTCAACTTTTATGAGACCTACGTTGAAATTATAGAAAATAACCGTCTCGATCTGTTAAAAGGGTTTTGGGAAGACTCCTCATCAAGAGCTTTTATCCCCTTCATTGAGCGATTAAGAACAAAAAAAACTCCTATTACAAAAGGACAGATCACAGGCCCCTTTACCTTGGGAACAACTCTCAAGACTATAGAAGAAGAGTGCATAATTTTCCGAGAAGACCTAAGGGATCTTTTAATAAAATTCATAACTCTAAAAGCCCTTGCCCAGAGCATGCTCCTAAAGGAGGTATCTTCCAAGGTCATTCTCTTTATCGATGAACCAGGGCTTGCAGGCTTCGGCAGCAGTAGCTATATAACCTTGAGTAAAGAACTGGTCCAAAACATGCTTAATGAGATCTTTGAGGTCCTCCATTCCTTTGACATTGTGACAGGGGTTCACATCTGCGCAAATACCTCATGGGATTTAGTTTTAGAGACCCAGGTAAAAATAGTGAATTTTGATAGCTTCTCTTACTTTGATCGCTTTGTTATATACTCAGATTCCCTCTCTAAATTTTTACGAAGGGACGATACCTTCATAGCCTGGGGAGTAGTGCCCACCGATATCATTCTGCTTGAAGCAACCAATAGAGAGGAGATTCTTGAGAGATTTACAAAACAATTGACAACAACCGCACAAAAATTAGATATGGATCTCCAAGATCTCCTAAAGAGAAGCCTCATCACACCAGCCTGTGGCATGGGTAGTCTACCTGAAGAGGCAGTGGGTAAAGTAATAAATCTTTTAAATTCAATTAAACTTGCTTTTAAATGAAAATGCTATACCTTATTTAGAAAAAAGGGGGGCAGCGCCATGGGTATTAGGGCTTATGTCTTGATTAACACCCAGATTGGACAAACACAGAAGGTTGCTGAGGAGCTAAAGAGAGTGCCAGAGGTTAAAAAATTGGACGTTATAATGGGACCTTATGACATAATCGTTGAGATTGAAGTGCCAAATTACGAGGATATCTCCAAACTTCTTCTGGAAAAATTCCAGAATATTCCTGCAATCAACCACACTATGACCTGTCCTGTAGTTAGTTAAAGGGGGTGGTTAAAACCAGTCTTCAAGAAAAGATCCTAGTCTTAAACAAATTCTACCAGGCAACCCAAATTACCACTCTACAAAGAGCTATCTGTCACCTGGTAAAAGGCACAGCAAAGGTTATCACCTCCGATTGGACAACCCATACCTTTGAAGAATGGATCAAAATTAGTAAATTCTATGAAAATGGCCCCTCTTCAGATCTAAAATTTATTAGAAGTCCCTCAATTACCCTTCTCATACCAGATGCTATTTATTTGCCCTTTTATGAATCGCTACCTCAAAGTGAGGTTGTCTTCTCTAGACAGAATCTCTTTTTAAGGGATCAATTCACCTGCCAATACTGTGGAAAGCTTTTAAAAAATCCTAAAGAGCGAACAATAGATCATGTAATTCCAAGGAGCAGAGGTGGTAAAACTGTCTGGTCTAATGTAGTGCTTTGCTGTAAGAAGTGTAACCTTAAGAAGGGAAACAGAACTCCTGACGAGGCAGGACTCAAACTCTTAAAAACACCCAAAACACCACGATGGCAAGCCTTGATATTGGAGGAATTCCCCAAGCACAAAAAGGAAAAATGGAAGGTTTTTCTTAATTTCGCTGGCCTTTTTGAGGAGAATGGAGATCAATGATCAAAAATTCTATCAACATTCAATATAATTAGTAACCGGTCCGGTAGTTGATATACCTTTTCCACAAATTCTCTGTTAATTCCTTCGATCCTCTCTGGAGGCTCCTCTAGCTTATTTAAAGGTATCTCAAGTATGTCATCGATCTTTTCAATAAGAAAAGCAGCCACCTCATCCTGATGACGCAATATCAAATTCAAACGAGGATTTGCTTGAAATTTAGTTTGAATCTTTTTCGATAGATCTACAACGGTTATAATCTGACCTCTCAAGTTCATTATTCCAAGAATATAGTCCTCTGAATGAGGAACAGGTGTGATATCTAAGTCTCTGTTAATCTCCATCACCTTATCCGCTTTAATCCCGAATAGATAATTTCCAAGGTAGAAAGTGACCAAAATAGTTGTAGATTGCATACCCAAAACCCGTGATGAATCCTTCTGAGCAAGTAAGGCTTTCTCTAACATTTGTTATCCCCCTCAATTAATTGTCTTAGTTTGTGAATCAATCCCTTTGCCTCAGAGGGCAGAGTTTTTGGAAATACTGACGTCAGATGGATCACAAAATTCCCTCTCTTTAAGTGTGATTCATCAGCTATGTAAGGACCCCTTCCTGGAAAAACTACAGGTTCTCCCTCGACAAAGTGACTAGCCGGAACCCTCTCCACACCCTCAAGAGTCTCAACTTCAATGTACTCGCGGAGAAGAATTTCGTGAAAAGGTACCTTGATCTGGCAAATTATATCATCCCCTATCAACCTCCATAGAGGATGAGGTTCAACTTCCACCTCAATATAGAAGTTCCATTTCACACCTAAGGTCTCACCTGAAATAAAAAGTAAATCCCCATCCCTCAGACCGTAGGGAAGTTTTACCTTAAATGGCATCTCCTCTTTGATCTTGCCTTTACCAAAACAGCTGGAACATTTTTCACTGTGAAGGTAACCATGGCCTCCACAAAAGGTACAACAATGAGTAATCTCCTCATGCTGCGATGTGAGCTTTAGGACACCTGTCCCATTGCAGTAGGGGCACATCTGCCTACGTCTCTCTCTGTTGAGGCCTGAACCTTTGCAAGATGGACATCTTCTTTCATTGAATGGTAGAATGAGTTCTTTCTCTAAACCCAGAGATATCTCTTTTATTGTAAATCTTTGTGTTTTAAAAAAGGAATTTCCTGATTTCAGGTGACTATCATTTAGTTTAACAATCCTTGGCTCGTAATCAGAGTGAGACTGGGTTAGTGCCCTTTTATACCAGTTGTATAAGCTGAGAAAGTCATCGATGTTTCCTCCTTTGTCTGGGTGGATTTCCTTTACTCTTTTACGAAAATAGGTTTTGATCTCCTCTCGGTTGTTGAATGGTCTACCCTTCATCATCTTATCATGATAGTTCATAAATTTATCGTTGAGAGGCCAAATGTTTATCGGAGGCAATCTCAAGAAGCCTCTCAACGGTGGCAAGAACCTTTTCCCTCTCAAGCTTTACCTCATATGCATTGGCACCCAGTTCAATCATCCTTCTTTTGACATCCTCACCAGTAAGAGATGTTAGAACCATAATCGGTATCTCCCTAAATTCAGGATAACTCCTCACCTCTTTTACAAATGCGAATCCATCCATCACAGGCATTTCGATATCACTTATGATCAAATCAGGCTTAAAACCAGCTTTGATCTTCTTAAGGGCTTCTTCTCCATTTGGTGCAACTTCAACGTAATACCCAGCCTGACTTAAATAGTTGCTGATCATGTTCTGGAAAAACGGTGAATCCTCAGCAAGTAATATGGATACAGGCTCTGCCCTATCGGGCTTCTTGACAGTAAACCATTCTGGATCGAACATTTCAATAATCTTGTAAATGTCCAAGAAAAGAACCGTTTTATTGTTAATCAACCTATATCCAAGGATCCCAGGCTGTACGTACAGATCTGTTTCAACTTGAAGGCTCGATTCAATAGTATCAACAATTCGAGAACAAATTATGGCGCAGGTCTTGTCCCTCTCTGTAAAGAACAGCACACTGTATTCTTCATGCATGCTCATGGGCTGTATTGGCAGGTAATTTTCTAACCTGATTACAGGTATTACCTTATTTTTGTACTGAATGATCTCCCTTCCACCAAGCATCTGTAGCTCTTGAACTTTTATTTTATCCAATCTCGAGATCAGAGCCAAAGGCAGAGCAAAGGTTGTGTCTTCCACATCAAAGAGGAGTATGAATTGTGTCTCTTCGGTGAGAGTTCTGATTTGCTTTTCTTCCAGTGTTCTCTCAACTTCTTCAACCTTAAGGCCAACGAATCTGCTTAGTCCAACAACATCAAGTATCAATGCTAATTTTCCATCACCCATTATGGTTGCTCCGCTGTAAATTGGGATTCCTTTGAACCACTTGCCAAGGGGCTTGACGACGATCTCCTCGGAGTCATAAATTCTATCCACCAGAAGACCATAATGTCTCTCTCCAGTTGTCAAGATGAGCAAATTGTGTTCTTTTTCGGTATTCTGTTGATTAAGAACATTGGAGAGAGATAGAATCGGTATGATCTCTCCCCTTAATCTGTAGAACTGGCTCTCACCGAGATACAGTATATCCTTTTGAGGGTTAATACTCACAATTTCCTTTAAATTCACCTGGGGAATGGCAAATCTCTGTTCATTGCATGTAACGATAAGGGCTGGAATAATGGCCAAAGTCAGGGGTATTTTAACCCTTACCGTTGTCCCTTTTCCAAGAATCGTGTTAATTTCAATAGATCCTCCCAATTTTTCAATATTGGTCTTAACAACATCCATTCCCACTCCACGGCCTGAAACCTGGGTTATCTTTTCTGCTGTGGAAAAACCAGACTTGAATATGAAGGAAAGTATCTCCTTTTCAGAGAGACGATCTATCTCCTCAGGGGAGACGAGCCCCTTCTCCACTGCCTTTCTCTTGATCTTCTCTAAATCAATCCCCTTTCCGTCATCCTCTATTTCTATTACAACCTGTCCTCCCTCGTGATAAGCTCTTAAAAATAGATTCCCCTCGGGAGATTTACCAACCTGTGCTCTGATCTCTGGAGCCTCTATGCCGTGATCGATGGAATTTCTGACAAGGTGAGTCAATGGATCTTTGATAGCTTCAATGATGGACCTATCGAGTTCAGTTTCGGTCCCCTCTAAGTGGAGATTTACCCTTTTATTAAGACTTCTAGCAAGATCTCTCACAATACGAGGAAATTTATTGAAAACCACCCCGATGGGTTGCATCCTTGTTTTCATAATTGTCTCTTGCAGTTCAGTTGTAACCATGGATAGAGCCTGGACACTTCTATGCAAATCAGAGTCCGTTAGTCTGTTTGCTAATTGAACCACCCTGTTTCTTGCCAAAACCAGTTCTCCAGCAAGATTCATCAAAGTATCAAGAAGCTTAACATCCACCTTAATATGAGTCTCGGTAAGCTCTTTTGAACTGGGAGATGGTAGAGGCTTATCTTCTCTGTGCTTATCTGAAGATTCCTCTACTGTTGGTTTCATTGGTAAATCGATTTTATCAACGGCATCATTTTGTCTCACCTCTTCGTTAGTTTGCTCTGAGGTTGATTTCTCCCCCATATCTTTAAAAGCCATCTCATCTCTTGCCTCATCTGACTCTACTACCTCTACCTTGTCTTCCTGGATTCTCTTTTTTATTCTATCGGTGAAATTTGAAAGACTTACCAGAAACTCTAAAATCCTGTCATCAATAGGTTCAGTTTTGTTTTCCTCCAAGTGGGCAACGATGAATTTTATTTCATCTAAACATTTAAGAAGTATATCAACGATGTCTTCGCTAGCTTCAATCACTCCGTCTCTTAATTTTGATAATATGTCCTCGGCAAAATGAGCAATTCCCTCTAAAGACTTAAACCCAAAAAAACCGGCAGCCCCTTTAAGTGAATGCATCGTTCGAAAGAGACTTTTGAGAATTTCAATGTTGTTTTTATCTCTCTCTAATTCAATAAATTCCTCCTCCATTTTGGCTATGCCATCCTTAGCCTCAACTAGAAAATCTCGAAGTATGTCCTCATCAATCATGTTTCCTCATCCTCCCCACTTTGTTTAAGTTTTAAAATAGGCTATTGTGTTGCCAAATATCTTCTTTTCCAGATCTGGTAAGTTTATTGGTGGAATTTCAGTGGCTCCTAAAATCAGATATCCTCCTTTGTTGAGACAATTCCAGAGAGATTGAAAAACCCTACTTTTAACTTCTTTTTTGAAGTAAATCAAAACATATCTACATAATATCAAATCAAATTTTTCCTTAACCTTTGATGGGATATCGAGAAGATTCAAAGCCTCAAACTTCACTAAGCTCCTAACCCTATCATCAACTCTCCAGTTTCCACCATCCTGTTTAAAATATTTTATCAAAAAATTTACTGGAAGCCCCCTGTTGACTTCAATTTGATTGTAAATTCCATCCTTGGCCTTTTTGAGTGAGGACTCAGAAATATCTGTGGCATAAATACTCACTTTGTAATTGGTGAGCATACTTGAGAAGTATTCAATTATTAACAGTGCTAAGCTGTATGGTTCTTGTCCTGTTGAACAGGCAGAAGACCAGATTTTGATAACCCTCTCTTGACTTCTAGTCTGGAACAGCTCAGGTAATATGTTCTTTTTGATAGCTTCAAAAGGGTGTTGGTCTCTGAAAAAGTAAGTCTCATTGGTGGTTAACGAATCGATGATTTGATTTAAAACCTGTGGCTTGAGAGATTTTCTGATGCTCTCGTAAAAATCCTTTAAATCTCTAAATCCTAAACTTAAGGCTAACTCTCTTAACCTACTTTCAAGTAGATACTCCTTTCCCACTTGATAGGATATTCCACTCACCCTCTCTACAAGACCGGCGAAAAAATTGAACATCTCTTTGTCCATGACTAACCTGCTAAACCTTGAACAACTCTCTAATTCTCTTAGGAATATCTTGCAAACTGAGGATCTCGTCAGCTAGGCCTGCTTCTATTACTGCTCTTGGCATACCAAAGACCACAGAGCTTTGAGCATCCTGGGCAATTATCCCTCCTCCTTTTTGTTTTATTTTTCTCGCCCCATCAGTTCCATCCCTACCCATACCAGTTAGAACTATTGCTAGACATGTGCCATTATAGGTCTCAGCCAGAGTCTCAAAGAGAACGTCCACCGCTGGTCTACAATTGTTTACAGGTGAATCCTTAGTTAAGGATATGACTTTATCTCTGTTGTTGGCAACAACCTTCATGTGGTAATCACCTGGTGCGATATATACAAAGCCTTCTTTGACTTGCTCTCCATGCTCAGCTTCCTTAACTGTTAATGGAGATATCTTGTCTAATCTCTCCGCCAGTTGCCTTGTGAACAATGGAGGCATGTGTTGTACTACAAAAACAGGCACCTTGAGAGTAGATGGTATGTTCTTGAAAATCTCCATGAGAGTCTGTGGACCACCAGTTGACACTCCTATCCCAAGAGCTCTATAGATACCAGGCCTTAATCGTGTAGTTTGGATGTTAGGTTTAAAACCCTTAATCTCTTTTGGAATAGTAACGGATTTAATTTTGGGAACCAGATCTGATTCGATCTTCTTCACGCTCTCTAAGAAGGATTTGGTTGAAGGCTTAGGCACAAAATCGTAAGCCCCTAAGGAAAGGGCCTCTAAAGTTGCCTTTGCACCCTCCTGGGTGAGAGAGGAAAACATTATGACTTTGGCTTGAGGAACTTCACTCCTCAAAAACCTTAGAGCCGTCAATCCATCCATCTCCGGCATCTCAATGTCCAAAGTGATAACATCAGGCTTGCACTGTTTAGCTTTTTCTATTGCCTCTCTGCCATTACTTGCCTGCGCCACAATCTCAATTTCCTCATCCTTGCGCAAAAGATCTGAAATTAACTTTCGCATTATAGCTGAATCGTCAACTATCATCACCCTGATTTTAGACATAATTACCTAAAAACCTTCAAATAGATATTTTATCTTGGTTTCAAGCATCTCTTTGTCAAAGGGCTTCATCAAATATTCGTTAGCCCCTGCCATGATGGCATCTATGACACTTTTTTGTTGATTTTCTGTCGTTACCATCATGACCTTGATATGCGAGTATGCAGGGTTCTCTCGCATTTTCTTTAGAAATTCATAGCCATTCATAATTGGCATATGCCAATCAAGGAGAATGAGATCGATATCAGAGTTTTCATTTAGAATTTGTAGGGCCTCTTCACCATTTTCTGCTTCTAATACATAAAAACCAAGCTCTTCTAAATACTTTCTTTCTATTTGTCTTATAGCCTTGGAATCATCAACAATCAAAGCCCTTTTCATCACCAATCCCTTGGCTTTGCTAAGATTTCTCGAACCTTTAGATTAAAGAAAAGATTAGATGGTACTGCCTTTATGATGGCAACAGTATCTGCACCTCTTGCTGTGCCGGCAACAGCTAACACATCCTCAGGAGGAATCAGTCCAGCATCACAGCTCATTAAGACAATCTCTATGCAAACCTTTAAACCTTGACCAAAGATTCTTAAGGTTTGAGCAATCAGGGCTTCTTCTGAGTAGTGAAATTGTGCTTTGATGGAGGCCCCGATATTTCTGAATACCATAGTGCCAGTGTAAACCTTGGCACCAAGCGAAATTAACTTTCTCTTTGTATCTTCAGTCATTTCAAGGGTTCCAGGTTCCCTAAATCCAACATTGTGCGTTACAACAACTAAATTCAAATCATCACCTTTGAGAGCTTGGGCAAACTTCAGAGCCGTTTCTCCATAAGTTGAGGCCAGTACGATATGCTTTAATGCCCTCTCTCTAACCGCAGCAGTGACAACCTTGAGACAGGTATCGGTGTTAATCGGGCCCGGCTTGTCAAAATAGACGGTCATTTCATCTAGCCAATCTTATCCAAAATCTTGCCTGGGAGCACATTTCTTTTTTCTATGTTTATCTTAACAAACTTTGAAGAAAAAGAAAGATCTCTTTTAAGATCAACCATGTGCTCCTTGAAAAACTCTAATGTATCGTTTTCTGAGACCCATAATTCGATCTCAATGTGGTTATCGTTGTAGCTAAAAAGAGCTTTAATATAACCCAGATATTCAAGAAACAAGTTTAATGCGAACAATCGGATTTTATCGTTTCTCTCCTCAGGACTTAATATCTCTATGTATCCCCAAGATCTGTGATCTCTGAGTGTAAAGGGAATGAGGATTCTGTCCTCCTCAAAAAACAGATCACTAGTTTGTATATCACCGCCTAATATGTCCTCTAAAGCAATTTTTGGAGTACTTTTCTCTTTGGTCTTTGCTCTTTCGGTAAAACTCTTAAGTAAGGTCGCTAAAACACTTATCTCCTTGAATTTGTGGGAGGAAGCCTCTACGCCGATGTCTTTAGCTCTACCCAAAAGATACAGAAGAGCTTTCTCAATTCCACCACGTGATGACTCAACAATTTCTAAAACAACAGGTCCCTCACTTTGTGTTACCCTAACCTTAAGTAGATCGCCGGATCTGAAGTCCTCAGGGTTGAGAGTTCCAGCAATTCGAGCTTGGAATCTGTGACCACCCAACTCAAGATAAAGTAATTTACCCTCAATTTGCAAGACTCTAACGGTTAATTCACGACCCTGCCGCGTTAATAGTGACCAAAGGTTCTCAGGAAGATAAAATATGGGTGATGGGGCTGTGACCTGCATAGGGTTCTATGGAATAGTTTTTTTCCTTAAAAGGATTTCAACCTCTCCCTCACTTAAACCTAACCTCTTTGCAATTTCTCTCGGACTTAAACCTCTCTTTGCTAAAGTGTAGACTTGATCATTCAAGTGGTCATCGACACTTGCCGATTCACGCATGTTGATCTCTCTAAGTTCTTGAATTTTTTTTACAAGGTTGTGAGCCCTCTCAATAGACTCTTCGATATCTTCCCAAGGAAGAGCGATAACCTTTTTGAATTTGACATATAGAATAACAATGAATCCAAGTATTATAAAATCAAGAATCAACAATAGATATATCAGTATATCCTTCAACATTTTGCTAAATCTTAGGTTTTCAACATTAGCCCTTCTAGTATGATCTTAGTAGAGTTGAATTCAAAATTACCTTTGTTTAAGGTGTCTCTTAACCTGTTTTCATATGCCCTCACTTGCTCCTCTTTTCTCCAGAAGTTTTTATCTGCTTTTTTTAGTTCCTGGTAAAAAAAACTTCTCAACTCAAGTTCACGGCCTTGAGCTTTTCTGTAATCCTCTGGTGTATCAAAGTACACAAAGACATCTACTTTAAGGAAGGTTCTATCGTCAAGTGGAAATAGAAAATCTGACAATTTCAAGTAGTAGTTGGGTTTTTTGTCTTCAGTACTTCTGGCGGCTAAAAGCTGTCTCGAGTCATTGGTGGAAATATCAGAGGTATTGCTTAACATCTCCGATTTCTTATCATTTTTATTCTCGTCAACACCTGTCTTATTTGCAGCTTCCTTTATTAGAGAGACCTTTAAACCATCCGCTGTTGGTTGACTCAAAAGCTTCAAAAGCAATATTACCCCAACCAAAAGTAGACTCAGCAAAAGGAATGATGCTCCAAGAAGTGTTATCTTTCTTAGATCTCTTTTTTTTTCCTGAACATTGTTAATACTTCTTTCATCGTTATCCAGTAACTCTCGGATCAGTTCCTCTGTTTCTTCTTTAATGTTACCTCTTCTCTTTTCTTCCTCTAAATCTAAGGTTTGCAACTCTTGCTTTGTTTCCTCTTGCAAATTTAGCCTCCAAAAACCTTTTCTAGCTTCTCTTTTAAGGTTTCTGGTGTGAAAGGCTTAACAATGTACTGGCTAACTTTGTATTTAATTGCCTCTAAAATATTTTCTTTTTGTGCTTCTGCGGTGACCATTATAAAAGGAAGATCTTTGGTCTGTTCATTGGATCTAACTGCCTTGAGAAGTTCCAACCCGCTCATTTTGGGCATATTCCAATCGGATATTATCAGATCTATTTTATCTTTACTCAGTATTTCCATGGCAGTGGTGCCATCGTCGGCTTCAACGATGTTTTTAAAACCAAGTTGCGTCAGGATATTCCTTATTATCTTCCTCATGGTTGAAAAATCATCTACAATAAGAATTTTAATGTTTTGATCGAGTGCCATATATATACCCCCCCTTAAAGTACTTTATTCATAATAGATCTTAATTTCATTATTGCTTGGTTATGAAGCTGAGAGATCCTACCTTCTGTGTAATCGAGAATTTTGGCAATCTCTCTCATGTTTAAGTCTTCGTAGTAGTAAAGAGTTAGAATTAATCTCTCTTTTTCGGATAAGTAGGTAAGAGCTTTTTCCAGTTTTTCCTGAAGTTCTCGCAAAGCGTAGTTTTCAAAAGGATCATTTTTCGTGGTCTGGCTCGGAATAAATTCAAAGATGTCCTCTTCATCTAAATCGGGCATTTTTTGTCTTAAAGATTCTAAGTCCAGAAAGGACACCCCTTTGATATTCTCCAGAAACCTTTGATATTCATCGAGCGTTAAACCCATTGCCTCTGCAATCTCTTCCTCTTCAGGCATTCTTCCAAGCTTCAGGTGAAGCGCTCTAATCCTATCTTCTAATTCAGATATCTTCTCTCTGGTACTTCTTGGTATTATATCCACTTTTCTGATCTCATCAAGAATAGCTCCTTTAATTCTGAACTCAGCATAAGTTCGAAAATTAACCTTTTTGTTGGGATCAAAACGTTGATATGCTTCAATTAAGCCAATAATGCCAGCCGAGACAAGATCTTCTTTTGATAAAACAGGATTGCCCAAATACGCATACTTACTGGCTATTTGATTAATTCTTGGTATAAACTCCTCGATAACTCGCTCAATAGGTGGCTTTAAACCTGTAAGTGAATTCATAGCGTTTACTTCACAGTTTATAAAATCTCTCAAAAAAATCAGTTAAGTTATTGGTATCTCGTAATTTTTTGATGTTCAGCAATTTAAATGCAATTTCTTTCATCCTTGAACTTATTTTAGTCTCAGGACAGTATTTCATAAAGGGGATCTGTGACCTGATGGCCTTCTTTACACAATCGTCATATGGAATTACTCCCAACATTGATAATTTCAAATCAGGGAGAAATTTTTCACACACGTAAAGAAGTTGCTGATATATCTTTTTACCTTCTGAATCATCCTTGGCCATGTTAATTAGAATGTTGAAATCTTTGATTTTGCATTTCTTGTAAGCTACCTTAAGATAAGCATAGGCATCTGCCATTGAAGTTGGTTCAGGGGTTACCAGAACAATGCGTTCATCTGCCAGTTGAGAGAAAAATAACACGTTATCAGATATACCAGCGGAGATATCGATGAACAGAAAATCGTACGGCTTAAAGGCTTCTTCCATTTGTGTCTTCAGTATTAGCTTTTGTGCGGTATTGAGCTGTGTAAGTTCATTAATTCCAGATCCTGCGGGAACTATTGTAAAACCGTATTCTGTCTCTAAGAGGATATCTTTCAGTTGAAGTTGTCCACTTAAGACATAGCGTATATCAAACTTTGGAGCCAAGCCTAACATTATGTCCACATTGGCAAGACCAAGATCCGCATCAAATATCAACACCTTTTGCCTGAGATCCTCGAGAGCCAAAGCGATGTTGATCACAAAACTCGTCTTTCCAACCCCACCTTTACCACTTGCTACAGAAAAGCTCCTCATAGCACCTCCATTATATCATAAATTCTTTGAATCTTTTATTCCTCTTGTAAGAATTTCAAGTAACTTATCTTCGGTGACCTTTTCTATATCCTCAGGAATTCTATCTCCATTTGAGATAAAAACTGGTGGAGGAATCTCATCCTGTAAAAGCCAAAATAGTCTATAACCCCTTTGGTATTTATCAACGAAGGTCAAAATCAATCCCTCAATAGGTAGAACCCTCAATTCCTCCCAAATCTCAAAGGTATGCTCCCAATGATCAGTAGTTCTTGCTACCCAGTAAAATCTCAGAGAGGGTAATAAATTGTATATTTCTTCAAGTTCATGTAAACTAAATCTTCTGCCAAGATTTGGGGTATCAAAAAATATGAAATCATATTTCTCCAAGTAAGCGGATATATCTCTGCTAAGTTCATCCCAGTCTGCGAGATAAAGGGGAATCTCTAAGAGTTTAGAAAGTCTCTGTGCTTGTTCTCGCGCCCCAACTTTGTAATTATCAGTCTCAATCACTGCCACTTTTTTCTTACGATAGTATTTAAACCAAAAGGCAACTTTATATAGGGCGGTGGTTTTCCCTACACCTGCCTCTCCGATGAAAACCTGCAAACGAGAAATTGGATTTACTCCTTTTTTACGCCATTTGTTCAGGATAAAGTCCCTTAAGCTACCATTAAAACTGTTAATCTCCTTAGCCAAGTCTTCTGGAACCCCTTCTCTAAGTAAGTTGATTACTCCCTGATCTTGGTTGACCAAAAGGTTTTTTAAAAGCAATTTAATATCCTGAAGTTCTTTTAAAATCTCTTGGTTGCTTGATATTTTAGATGCACCAAAAATGGCACTATTGAAATCACACTCGGATAAGGATATTGTTGTTTCCTTTTCCTCTATCGCGGCGACCACTTCGTAGAGATCTCTGCCATCCTCCTTGATCTTTCCAGAGTCAATTATCACAGCCTCTTCTCCAAATTCCTCCTTTACCTTTCTCAACGCTTCAAACATATTTTTTGCTCTAAATTTTTTTATCCTCATAGGACTAATCTCTTATCAGT
>JBCNVC010000320.1:0-875 GCA_039630395.1 Candidatus Kryptonium sp.
TGAGCGTTTTAGCTGCCAAATATGGGATTGAAAGCTTCCTCCTTTCTTTTTTCGAATTCTGCAAAGAAGTGTTTTAGCTGCCAAATATGGGATTGAAAGAGGACAGGGAACAGTAGCAACAACAAATCAGGAAACTCGTTTTAGCTGCCAAATATGGGATTGAAAGGGCTCATGTGGTCTGTGTCTCTCAAAGTCCAGAACAGTTTTAGCTGCCAAATATGGGATTGAAAGTCTATATTTTTATCTAAAAGCTTTATATCAAGCATTGTTTTAGCTGCCAAATATGGGATTGAAAGACAGGCATGACCTCCCTCCTTTGCTAAAAATTTATTCGTTTTAGCTGCCAAATATGGGATTGAAAGTAGCTTGCCAGCTTAGGAGGTAGATTAAGGCTTATTAGTTTTAGCTGCCAAATATGGGATTGAAAGTCCCATGTTAGCTTTATTATTAAAGCCTGCGCCCAAGTTTTAGCTGCCAAATATGGGATTGAAAGCTCTTTGCCTGCAATGCCTTTTTCCAGTCATTGCTAAGTTTTAGCTGCCAAATATGGGATTGAAAGAAGTCCTGGGGTAGTTCTACAGGCATAGTCCTCCCTGTTTTAGCTGCCAAATATGGGATTGAAAGATTTTCAGCACAGGTCTTCCAAGCTCTTTTGAGTATGGTTTTAGCTGCCAAATATGGGATTGAAAGGAGGGTGGTAGTAGTAGCACAAACTTTTCTTACAATCGTTTTAGCTGCCAAATATGGGATTGAAAGCTTGCTTTTAGCATCTCTCTCAGCACTTCTATTGTAGTTTTAGCTGCCAATTATGGGATTGATTCAGGTATGAGATACTAATAACCAGTTTCATAGTCATATCCTGACAAATTAAGATG
>JBCNVC010000321.1:0-874 GCA_039630395.1 Candidatus Kryptonium sp.
ATTTAGCAAAGTTTTGGGTTTCAATCCCTCACAGGTTCGATTCAAACAAAAAAAGCAGAAAAAGTTGCAAATGAGATTGGAGTAAGTTTCAATCCCTCACAGGTTCGATTCAAACATTAATCCACTAATCAAATTAGCACTGCTTTCACTTAGTTTCAATCCCTCACAGGTTCGATTCAAACTGCATCAGTTCAGGTATTTCATATCGTCCCAAAAATCGTTTCAATCCCTCACAGGTTCGATTCAAACCTCAACCCGCTCAAGATTGTCCATCCACTTTGGAGGTGTTTCAATCCCTCACAGGTTCGATTCAAACGGATTTACCGCAGATTTATTGAAAACGCAGAGGAACAGTTTCAATCCCTCACAGGTTCGATTCAAACGGAAATTTGTTAATGGCACTGAAAAAGAGTTTAACTAGTTTCAATCCCTCACAGGTTCGATTCAAACAAAAAATACTACGAAGAAGTGGTAAAGATAAACCCGGTTTCAATCCCTCACAGGTTCGATTCAAACTGATTAAACTAATTAAAAACAAAAGAATAAGTAAATAGTTTCAATCCCTCACAGGTTCGATTCAAACCCAGAAGAGAGTGAGTATGTTTTAGAGGTTAGGTCTAGTTTCAATCCCTCACAGGTTCGATTCAAACGAGGTATGTTTTCCTCCCGTTTATAGGAGAGATTCCGTTTCAATCCCTCACAGGTTCGATTCAAACAAGTATAGCGATAACATTTATCTTTTACAAAATATTCGTTTCAATCCCTCACAGGTTCGATTCAAACTATTATCTTTCCTAAACTAAAACTAATTAAAAACAAGTTTCAATCCCTCACAGGTTCGATTCAAACGGAGCGTCACGAGCTTTTTGATACT
>JBCNVC010000322.1:0-865 GCA_039630395.1 Candidatus Kryptonium sp.
CCTCTAAACTTCTTGCCTCATTGACCTTTATATCAACCTTTGCCCCATGAGGCCCATGTTCTGCCATTCCTTTTGCTGTAATCCTCCATATACCCGGTTCATCTGGAATAAAGCAGAAAAGTCCGTTCCTATCACTCTTTCCTCGCTGAAATGAACCATTTCCCCTGGGCGAGAAGATCTCCACATCAGCAAAACTCATGGGATCATTGGATTTATAGTAAAAACTAACACAGATTGCTCTTTCCTCTTTCACCTGATAGTCAATCCTATGCGCCATTACCTCTTCTTTTGTTAAGAAAATTAACAGTGAGATAAGTATTAATCTAAACCAGAATATGCCTTTCATTTCTACCACCTCATTTAGTTTTAAAAATTTTTTATCTTTAATACTAAAAAAATAAAAATTTTTGCTCTATACTATGAAATAAAATTCACATAACAAGGGCACCTGTTTTTAGCATCCCACATCATTACGACTTCAAGCTTTTGAAATATGGGGTTATCCATACCCATACCTTCTCACACTTTTCCGTATGTTATGGAAAGATTCGTGATAATTAGTATCCCTAATTCAATTGAATTTTATGAAATTCAAGTTATGGTATTTAGGAGCTTCCGGTGTAAGGAGAGGGCGTTGAATTTTCAGTATCTCAAGTGTGGAGCAGAGACCTATCAATTTGAAGCTAAACCCTTAGGGAAGAGCTGTCAGCTTTGTAAGAGTGCCACACCCATAGTAACCCTAACCACACAGAGTTTAAAACTTTGTAAAGGCTGTTTCCTGAGAATTCAGGAGAGAAGGGTTCTTGAGGCTGTAAAAAAATATAAGATGTTTGGAGACGAGGATAAGGTAGGGATCTTTCTTTCC
>JBCNVC010000323.1:0-864 GCA_039630395.1 Candidatus Kryptonium sp.
ATTTGAGTGTGTGAGTTAGTTTTATTGAAGTATTATTTTACCGTGGGTTTGAATCGTACCTGTGAGGGATTGAAACGGTTTCAAGTTTTCAAAATCATTTGCATTTTTAATAAGTTTGAATAGTACCTGTGAGGGATTGAAACTAATAATCCCGAACCATCTGGTACAGGGTTTCGTGAATTTGAATCGTACCTGTGAGGGATTGAAACACTTTTATTTTTACCTCACTGGGCACTTCACCATAAGTTTGAATCGTACCTGTGAGGGATTGAAACAACTCTATTCTTTGAATTTCTCTTTCCGTCTCACTTTCTGTTTGAATCGTACCTGTGAGGGATTGAAACTTATTTAAAAGAGGCAAGAAGACCAGAGAATTGGTATTCGTTTGAATCGTACCTGTGAGGGATTGAAACAAAATTTTTATCTGCTTGCCCAGCGTGGTTCTCTCCAGTTTGAATCGTACCTGTGAGGGATTGAAACCTATTTTCATTGGCGAGATATATAACATTTTTTATGAAGTTTGAATCGTACCTGTGAGGGATTGAAACTCGCGTATTTTTGCGTATCCCTGTTTCTTAAAAGATAGTTTGAATCGTACCTGTGAGGGATTGAAACGGTCTATTTCGTATTTTATCAACCTGTCTTTTATCTTTGTTTGAATCGTACCTGTGAGGGATTGAAACAATTAGTTCAAATGAATCGGAAATTGCCAATTTATTTTTGTTTGAATCGTACCTGTGAGGGATTGAAACTCTTCGTGTGCCACGCCCCAAGAGAAGGCTTCTCTTGTTTGAATCGAACCTGTGAGGGATTGAAACACCGTCAAATGTCCTTGGGTTAGAGTGTAATAATCTGTTTGAATCG
>JBCNVC010000324.1:0-861 GCA_039630395.1 Candidatus Kryptonium sp.
ATTTGAGTGTGTGAGTTAGTTTTATTGAAGTATTATTTTACCGTGGGTTTGAATCGAACCTGTGAGGGATTGAAACACAATGTGGCGGAACCTGTTAAACAAAGCTTTATTGATTGTTTGAATCGAACCTGTGAGGGATTGAAACGATGCTGATTTCGGCTCAGTTTTTAATTTAATCATTGTGTTTGAATCGAACCTGTGAGGGATTGAAACTACAATCTACCAGTGCGCTTAAATATAAGTTTTATTGTTTGAATCGAACCTGTGAGGGATTGAAACAATTTTGTTTTTATTTTTTGGGTTTTGACGAATTTTGTTTGAATCGAACCTGTGAGGGATTGAAACAATTTTTTTATTTTTTAAAAGATTTGAAAGCGCTCGGTTTGAATCGAACCTGTGAGGGATTGAAACATTTCAAGATTTTTAATACCTTCAAGTTTGCCAGCTGTTTGAATCGAACCTGTGAGGGATTGAAACTCCTCAAAGCCTCATCTATCCATTTGTTATAATTGTCGTTTGAATCGAACCTGTGAGGGATTGAAACAAATCAGCCTCAAGGCTGGTTATTTCAGATTGCCTTGTTTGAATCGAACCTGTGAGGGATTGAAACCTGTAGGATATATTCTTTTTAAAAAAGAGGGATTTTTGTTTGAATCGAACCTGTGAGGGATTGAAACGCTGTTTTATTTCGCCAACCGTCATATTATCTATGCTTGTTTGAATCGAACCTGTGAGGGATTGAAACGCGGTGGATAAACAACATTGCCAGACAACTTCAACGGCATGTTTGAATCGAACCTGTGAGGGATTGAAACACCGTCAAATGTCCTTGGGTTAGAGTGTAATAATCTGTTTGAATCG
>JBCNVC010000325.1:0-857 GCA_039630395.1 Candidatus Kryptonium sp.
ACACTGGTTCGATTCTCACTTCACGGAGTTTGGGGAGAGGACTGGTGTAGTTATGAGGGGTTTGGAAAATATGCAGGATAGTGCGATTGAGGTTTTTCAAAGGACGCAGATTTTGACGAGAAATGTTATAACGAATTACGATAAGCTTGTCAGAAGGTTGAGTCAGTTGACTGGGAGTGTTAGCGAGGCTATGAATGTAATTACTGAAACTTTGCAAGTTTTGGGTGTGAATGCTGAAAAGTATTTAAGTAGTGATTTGGCGGAGTTTGCTGAAAGGGCGGGGTTGAGTGTAAGCGAATTGGGTGGTGTAGTAGGTTCTTTGAATGTGAGGTTTGGTGATATGGATAAATCTATTGGATATGCGAAACGGGCGCTTGGGATATTGATAAAGGCAACGGGGGATGCTAAAAAGAGTTTTGATTTGTTGAGTGGCTCGCTCAATACTGTTGAATCTGTTTTGAAGTATATGACGGAGGAGGAACAAAAACTTTATTATACTTTTCTTGCGCAGATACAGAAAAGTCCGCAGTTGATGGCGAAACTGGGAGATAAAGTTTATGATTATGTTTTGGCTTTGACGCTTGGCGAAGAAACTATGAGGCGGATATTTTCAAATTTTGCAGCTTTGCCTGAAAGCGTAAGACGAAATCTTGTTGAAATTAGAGGGTTTGAAGTTTCTTTTGAGAGTCAGATTGAAAAATGGGGTGAGTTACGAGTTTCAATAGGTGAAGTTGGGGCTGATATAGGGAATGAATTGACAAAGCTTCTTGAAATTGCAAAAGAAGAAGCAAAGAAAATTAAACCAGAGGAAGCTTTTAATGCTTTGAAGGATAGTTTAAGTGGAACTTATGCAGCTG
>JBCNVC010000326.1:0-857 GCA_039630395.1 Candidatus Kryptonium sp.
GGTGCTTGTCGGATACATTGGTCAGACGATTCTTGATGCTGGATACATTTACGCACCTTATGTTCCAGTTTCGTTTACGCCAGCGCTTTATGATCCTCGTGAATACACGATCACGAGAGGTGTGTATCATAGATATGGACGTGCACTTGTCAGGGGTTACTATTATGGCTTAATAACAGTTCAATACTAATGATTGATTGAGCCAGCTGGCTCGGGTTGGGCTGGCTGGCTTTTTCGTTTCAATTTAATTTTTTTAAGTATGGAGCAAAGTGTGAAAGACATAAAAGAATATGTTTATACGAAGTTAGGGTTTCCAGTTGTTGAGTTGGAGACGGATCTTGTGGTTGAAGATGTGTTTGAGGAGCAGGTGTTTGTTGGCAATGGGACGAGCACTGGTTTCAGTTTTGTTTTATCTAATACTCCGATTTTGAGGGGAAGTTTGCAGATAAGGGCGGTTGTCAACGGGGTTGAGGTTATGGTAAGTGATAGCAATGGGAGTTTGGTTGGTGGAGGAACAGGAGTTATAAATTATGATACGGGGGCTGGGAATGTTGAATTTTGGGGCGTGATAAGTGGAGTGGTTATTGCGAAATATAAGGTAAACAGTAGAGGCAAGATTTTTGAGGTTTGTTTGAACAACGGACTTCTTTGGTATAGTGCAAGGAGGGGGTTGAGAAAGATTAGGTTTATAGAGGTTACGCCTGGTATGAATGAATATGTCATAGATGAAGATGTTGTAAATGTCAGGAGTGTAAGTTTTGGGAGTTATAAGAACATAGTAAGTGAGATGCCGTTTCATCAGTGGTTGATGCTTTATGATGTAGGTGGGTTTGCAAAGAATTGGAGCGATTTTTATT
>JBCNVC010000327.1:0-854 GCA_039630395.1 Candidatus Kryptonium sp.
GGATGGGAAAGATGAGGAGGGAAGGTATGTTGGATCAGGTGTTTACTTCTACACAATCTATGCAAGATCATTGGATCATCAAAGAAAAGAATTTGTGAAAGTAAGAAAAGCAATCGTGTTAAAGTAATTTTATTTAGAAGGCGGCAATTTGTTACTTTTTCAGAGTTAGACTTGACAGAGGACAAAGTTTTTATTATATTACAAAGTGAAGCCAACTCAAAGTAAGTGAAGGAGGAACTTATTATGTGGAGGATAACACTTTTACTTGGCATTTTTATGTTGGCTGTGACAGGGCTTTTGCTGTCACAGACGCTAAACCAAACTTGGGCTGTATCATCAATAATTGTAGATCCTGGGTCAACTGGGAATACGGTGAATGTTAGGTTGACATGGGATGATGGGAATGCTGGTCAGACGCATGGGATATCAACATGGACATTTGATGTTACGAGCACAACTCCTGGCATTGTGATAACGGGTGTGACTTTGCATCCGAGTATACAGGCGCATTTTAACATAACGACGAATACGATAACGAATGGTTTGCGTGTGTTAATTGATGGTAAGTCGCCGAGTCGGATGTTGGTAGATGCTGGGAATGGTGCGGCGTCATATATTGTTGCGGTTGTTTCGTTCAATGCGCCATCAAGTCCGGGTACGGGGACGATAACATTGACGAACCTAAGTGCGACGAAGCGAGAGACGAATCCACCGTATAATGCATCGTTTCAGAGCTTTACGAATGCGACTTCAAATTTGACTGTGAATGTGTCGTTGTCTCCTACGCCTGGAGATGTTCCGAGTGTTACACCGCCGACGATAGGGGGAGCTCCGAATTATCCTTCTGGGACA
Source organism: Candidatus Kryptonium sp. (assembly GCA_039630395.1). Lineage (GTDB taxonomy): Bacteria > Bacteroidota > Ignavibacteria > Kryptoniales > Kryptoniaceae > Kryptonium. The sequence goes on from JBCNVC010000327.1 coordinate 853, forward strand.
AG
>JBCNVC010000328.1:0-853 GCA_039630395.1 Candidatus Kryptonium sp.
TAATCAACCCAAGGCTCTTCCAAAACCTTATCAACAAAATCATATAAAACCTCGGCTAACCCATCTACCCTATACACACTGTTTATTATCTTTCCAACCGCCGTAACCTCACCCTTCGTATTTACCCTCAACCTCTTCTTTTCAGCATATATATCAAGAATACCACCATCAAATTTTACTCTGACCTCATCCATAACCATTAAGTTTTGTTTTACTAAATTAAATAATAGCCTGCCACCTTTAAAAATAAAGGCGTTAACCTTGCCTCCGCCTCTCCCCAAATCTCTCGGTTATTTTTAACCTCTAACTTTATCCTATCTCCATCAATCTTACCTTTAAACTTGTTAAATTCAAATTTTAGCCCTGGCGCTTGGTAAGACACTTCCACAATTTTTTCACCTTCCTTGTCGTATTCAAATGTAAAATATCCATACTTTACCACGCAACTATCGTTTTTATCAACAAAATCAAATTCATTCAACCTTCTAATTAAATACCTCAAAACATTTTCAAACCATTTAACTAAAACTTCTGTTTTTACCTCTATCAAAGTTTCATAATGAAAACATTTAAAAAACAAGTTGAAGCCGAAAGGTTCTATCTCCAAAACTTTCCCACCCTCAAACACAATAGAAAATTTTTGCTCATTTACTTCATACCCCAGTTTTTCGGGATTTACCTTTATTTTGTGCTTTTCCAAAAGATTCCACACTTGTTCCTCAAACTTTGAGGGATCATAATTTTCGTCCACAAAGATGCCGATGGGAGTCTCAAATACCGCATTTTGAGTGTATTCGTAAATATAACCACCACATTCGCTATCCCGAATCCTAAACCTCAACTTTCCTATCCA
>JBCNVC010000329.1:0-852 GCA_039630395.1 Candidatus Kryptonium sp.
GAATAAAGATTGATTGTTTAAAACTTCACAAATTTTTGTAGCATTTGTCAAAGCGATATCAACAAAAGTTTCAGCATCGTGATATTTGCCTTACCTGTGGTGGATTAAATTCAAGTTGATGTAATTCCAACCCCATTTTGGTAGGTTCATTTATAGATTTTCCTTGGGGCGTGTGCAATTTAAGCAGAATTAGGGTTAATGTGACTTTGCCGAGTTATGTTAATTTAAATCCCTCACAGGTACGATTCAAACATCAAAGATGTAAACGAAATTCAAAGATCAAGTTGGAGGTTTCAATCCCTCACAGGTACGATTCAAACACTGCGCGGTTAAGGTGAAAAAGTTAAACATTAAAAACAAAAGTTTCAATCCCTCACAGGTACGATTCAAACAAAGAATGTGATGCAGATCACATTGTGCTTATAAATACTGTTTCAATCCCTCACAGGTTCGATTCAAACTTAGAGGACGCTATAAAAACGATTAGGTTAAAGTTGTTTCAATCCCTCACAGGTTCGATTCAAACTTTAAAAACGGCTCAGTGATTTTTTTCATGGAAGCAAAGTTTCAATCCCTCACAGGTTCGATTCAAACAAAAAAATGCTTGTGCAAAATGGGCGGATAGTATATTTGTTTCAATCCCTCACAGGTTCGATTCAAACTCGTGTCCGAGCCAATAGAAGACCTCTTTTTCAGAATTGTTTCAATCCCTCACAGGTTCGATTCAAACAAACCGACATTGTGGATATCAAAGATATCGTAAGTCCGTTTCAATCCCTCACAGGTTCGATTCAAACCGCATGCGGTTGATGGTTCAATTCCATCAGCAGGCAGTTTCAATCCCTCACAGGT
>JBCNVC010000033.1:0-18347 GCA_039630395.1 Candidatus Kryptonium sp.
TACGCTAGTATACTCCATCGCACCTTCTTCTTCAAGCTTTGCAACAACTTGAGCCACAGTTGACATTTTCTGAGCAATGGCAACATAGATACAATAAACTGGTTTTATTCCAAGTTCCCTCGCTCTCTCAGTGTGAGTGAACTTTTGATTTATTATTGTATCAATTGCTATGGCAGTTTTCCCAGTTTGTCTATCTCCAATTATCAATTCTCTTTGTCCACGCCCGATTGGGATCATCGCATCAATTGCTTTTATACCTGTCTGCAACGGCTCTTTCACCGGCTGACGATAAATAACACCCAACGCTTTTCTCTCTATTGGCATATATTTTTCAAATTCAACAGGTCCTCTGTTATCCAATGGTTGCCCAAGCGGATTTATCACTCTTCCAAGAAGCTTTTCACCAACAGGCACGGAAAGAACTCTACCTGTCCTGCGAACAATATCACCCTCTTTAACAAGCGTATCTTCCCCAAACAAAATACATCCAACATTATCCTCTTCAAGGTTCATCGCCACTCCCATAACTCCATTTGGAAATTCAAGCAGTTCACTCATCATCACTTTTGAAAGACCATACACACGAGCAATCCCATCACCAACTTGTAGCACAGTTCCAACATCATAAACATCAACTTCTTTATCAAATCCGGTTAATTGTTTTCTTAAAATTGCGGATATTTCATCTGGTCTAATTTCAATCGTCGCCATGACTTTGTACCTTTTATTTTCTTTTAACTTCCATAGATCAATTGTTCACGCAAGAGCTGAATCTTCCTTCTTATACTGGCATCATAAACAGTGTCCCCAATTTTTATCACAATTCCACCAACTATTGATGGATCAATCTTATAAATTGCTCTAACTTTTTCCGCGTGTGTCATTTCAAGAATTTTCTTTTCAACCTTTTTCTTATCGTTTACATCAATCTCTACAGCGGTTATAACTTCAGGTTTACAACGCCCATTCTTTCATTATAAAGCTCCCTGATACATCCTAAGAATATCTTGGAGCAGCTTTACGCTTTTTTTCAATCAAGAGAAGAATAAATTTCAGCATTATTGGATCAACGCGACTATCTGTAAAAATCTCTTGTATTACTTCCTTCTTTTATCTTCTCTAATAATCGGACTTTTCAAAAAAAGTTGAGTCTCTCTTGAATTTTTGATCACCGAATCTATTAGCTCAATACTGCGTTATTCTATCAAGTCTTTTCGAGTTCCTCTGCGATCTCTATCAATGCTTTGGCATATCTTTTTGCTACTCTCAAATTGGGCATTTCTCAACTTCATGCTTTTTTTCAGATGAAATTTCTTGGAGATATTTATCAACAAGTTTTTTATGTTTTTGCTCGTTTAATGTCTACCAATCAATTTAGAAGCAATTTTGGATCGCAAGATCAGTTATTTAGTCTCCTCAATTGAAGCATCGCTTGCTGACGCTGCATTTCAATTTCCTCTTTTGCTCTTCAATCATAACATCTGCTTCTTTCCTTGCTTTTTCAAGTATCTCAGCTCGATCTTTTCAGTCGTTTTCCCTGCCTTCACGAATTATCTTTTTTGCATTTTTCTCCTTCAGCGTGAGCAAGGTTGCGCTTATTTTCCTCCATTAGTCTTTGGCTTCACGGGCTCGTGTAGCATCATCAAGAGCTTTTCTTATTTCTTCCTCACGCCTTGTCAACGCCTCAATTATCGGCTTCCACGCAACTTTTTTTAGAATTACAACTAAAAGCAAAAATGTAATTATCGTCCATATTGCAACGCCAGGATTTACTTCAAGCATCGTTTAAAAAATTTTTATTTTAACACAAGAATGATACAAATAACTTCGGCAAAGAGCGTAACACCTTCTATCAAAGCGGCAGCAATGATCATTGATGTCCTAACTTCACCAGCGACCTCTGGCTGACGACCGCTTGCTTCCATGGTTGCTGCAGCAACTTTGCCTATTCCATATGCTGCACCGATAACTGATAAAGCTGCGCCGAATCCACCAGCAAGGTGTGCTAATTCTGGCATGTTTTCCTCCTTTTGTTTTTTATTTTTGTTTTTAATGTTGATGTATTGAAAGACCAACAAATAAAGCTGTGAGCATGGTAAATATATACGCCTGTATAAACGCAACGAGTATTTCAAGAAGGTTTATAAAAATCGCAAAAGCGATCGAAATCGGAGCAACCAAAATGCTTTTGAAAACAAATATCAATCCGATCAAAGACAAAATAACAATATGCCCGGCGGTCATATTTGCAAACAAACGAACGGTGAGAGCAAAAGCCTTTGCAAAAAGCCCAAGGAACTCAACTATGAACATTACTGGTGCAACAAAACCAGGAACACCATGTGGCACAAGCCCTTTGTAATATCCAATGAACCCATGCTTTCTTATTCCAGCAACCTGAATCAAAATAAAAGATAAAAACGCAAGACCACCTGTTACCGCAAGATTTCCCGTCGCAGTTGCACCATACGGAACTAAACCGATGAGATTACACAAAAGAATGAAAAAGAAAAGCGTTAAGAAATAATGCAAATATTTTAACCCCTCTTTGCCGATCACAGATAAAATAATTTCATCACGAATAAAAACAACAAAAACCTCCACAAGATTTGCAATGCCATGTGGAACAATGCTCTTCTTATAACTTCTTGCAACAAGCGAAAGAGTCACAATTAAAACGATTGAAACAAGCCACATGAAGAAAACATGCTTCGTGATTGATAAGTCTATCTCTACCCCAGCAATGTTGATCGGTGGAAATTGAGGAAGTGTTATATGTCCAAATGGTTCAAGATCAATCGTCCTTGAATCAGAAATATGATGAAGCATCCAGCTTTCCCCACCGCCGTGAGCGGCTTCGTGATGCTTCACCGTATCAGCCAAAACGATCAAATTATTCAATAACACCTGCGTTAAAACTCCTTTTTTGTTGTCAATTTACTTAAAAAGAGAACCTCAACTCCAAGAAAAACGAAATAAAACAAAAGCAAAGATATAACAAGCCCATAAAGTTCAAAATTTAAAACCTCAATCATAAATAAAATTAAACCAGCAATCGCAAATAACCTCACGCCCATACTGCCAAATGTAAGTTTCATAAATTCCTTATCCGGTCTATCTAAACTACGCTTTAAAATCAAAACCCCAACAATCGAATTCACAACACTTATCAAAGAACCTACGAAAAATGACTTTATGAATTCATCGGATGCAAATCTTACCAAAGGATAAAATGCCAAAATCCAAACGATAACAAGCGAAATCAAGATATATTTGATAAATTTTCTAACATCAACTTTCATCATTTATCTTCCTCTTTTTGCCAAGCTCAATTACTGCTTTTATAAAATTATACATTCCGATGATGATACCAAGCACTGCACCTATGATCATCCACTGTGGAGAGGTCCCGTAATGCTCATCTATTAACCTCCCGATAAACCAAAATATCACAACTGTAACCGCAAGTTGCAAACCAAGTCCACTATATGGGGCTACTTCTTTTATAGCCCTTCCAACACTTTGAAATACTTTCTCTTTTTTCTCCTCATCAGACATTTTGAGAAGGCTTGTTAACTGTTGAAGCACTCGTCATCACACATTTACCATCAAAAATCGCTCCCTCATCAACAACAAGTTTTGAAGCTTTTACATCACCTTTGATAACTGCCTTGCTTTCAAATACAAGCTTTTCAGCAACGACGATCGTCCCGTTAACTTTCCCGCCAATGATGACATTCTTGGCTTCAATATCCCCATGTACCTCTCCCGTCGTCCCTATTGTTAAATTACCATTAACATGAATATTTCCAATCACCCGCCCATCAATTCTCATACTCCCTTGACTTACAACTTTACCTTCAATCACGGTCCCATTTGCGATGATGTTAATTTCAACATTTGAACTCTTTCCTTCCTTGTTTCCACCGATCAAAGCCATTTTGATCTTCACCTGATTAATTTGGTATATAAAGTTTCGGATTTAAGGGCTTTCCATTTTTCCAAAGTTCAAAATGAAGATGGGGTTCGTTGCCTGTCTTACCTGTTTTCCCTATTAAAGCTATTGTTTCTCCCTGTTTTACGAAAACATTTCTTGTTTTCAAATTCATCTGTGCATGTTTATATACACTCATATAACCACCACTATGTAAAATTATAATCACATAACCATCCCTATAAGTCCAATCCGAAAAAATTACATATCCATCATCAACTGCTCTTATGATATCTCCTTCTTTCCCGGCAATATCTATACCAAAATGTTGAATTTCCGGGATAAAACCGCGAGTTACAAAACCATTGAAAACTGGAAAAATAAATCTTGGTTTGACGCCTTCAATATCCACAACTTGCAAAACATCAAAATCCTCATTAGAAAACATCATTTCTTGTTTTCTTTGAGCCATGTTTTCAAGCCGACTCATACTTACGGCAATGCTATCACTAACTTTCTCTCCGAGCGCCTGACGCAAGAGGTTGTTGTAAAGTTTAACTTTCTCAAGCTCATAGGCAAAATTTTCAAGTCGTTGATACAACTCCTGCATCTTTTTTGCTCTCTCCTTGCTTTCTGCAAATGTTTCAGGAAAAACAATATATTTAACGGGAGTGTGAATCACCAAAACCAAAACTATAGTTGAAATAAAAATCACAACAAGCGAAATATATAAAATCAATGCTTGTTTGCTTAACTTTATGCCCTTTGGCTTTTCATCTTGATCAGAAAAAAATAAAATAGTATATAATCTTTGTCTTCTTCGCTTTGAACCTAAACTTGGAAATTTCATTCGGTAGAAAATTTAATTTTCAAGTTTTAAATATAAACAAATAAAGCAAAAAAAACAAACTAAATCTTTCCTGGAAATTTTATTATCGCTCCGTTTATACCGCTTGCTTCCTCAGAGCAAAGATAGATAATTAACTTCGCTATCTCTTGAGGTTGAACCCATCTTGAATAGTCAGCCCCTGGCATATTCTTTTTATTTTCATCTGTCGCAATTATACTCGGCAAAATGACATTACAAGTTATGTTGAAATCTTTGACCTCTTCCGCAACTGCTTCCGTTAAAGCAATTAAACCTGATTTTGAAATAATATAAGCTCCCTTGCCTGGGGAAGGCTTCAAAGCAAGCATTGACGATATATTTATAATTCTACCGTTTCTTTTCGGAATCATATCTCGCAAAGCCCATTTCGAGCATAGAAAAGCAGTTCTAAGATTTAAATCTATCATCTCATCAAACTTCTCCTCCTCAATTTCAAACACCATATTCCCCTCAAAATATCCTCCAACACAATTTATCAGAAAATCAACACCACCATATTTTCTAACGAACTTGAAAACCTTTTGAACTTGCGATTCATTTGTCAAATCCGCTTTAACACCGTAGAAATTTTTGTCCTTTAAAATATCCTTGAAAAATTTCTTGAATTTTTTCTCTTTCCTATAAACTGCAAAAACTTTTGCACCATTTTCAAGGAAATATCTTGCAACAACTGAACCAAGCCCACCTGTTGAACCCGTTACAACAACATTTTTATTTTCAAACATGTTGATCCCAAAATTTTGTTTTTAAATATATTTTAACCCAGATGCGGTATTTACAATAACAACAACATCATCTTTACCTATAACTTCGCTTGATACAAGTTTCTCAAGTGCAACTGCAGTTGCCGAACCTTCAGGACAAAAGATTATTCCTTCAATTTTTGATAGTTTTGTCATCATTTTAATTATTTCATCATCTTCAACTTCAATTGCAAGCCCTTTGCTTTCGCGGATAACCTCAAGAATTAGCCTATCTGCGAATGGCTTTGGCACACGAAGACCATAAGCGATTGTTTTTGCGTTTTCCCAAAACTCAGCCCTATTTCTCCCCTCATTATAAGCTTTAACTATCGGAGCACATCCAGCAGATTGAACGGCAATCATTTTTGGTAATTTTTTCTCAATCAAACCAACTTCAATTAATTCATTAACAGCAATCCATATCCCTATTAATCCAGTTCCACCACCAGTTGGATAAATTATCCAATCCGGCACTTCCCACCCAAGCTGTTCAACGATTTCAAATCCAAGTGTTTTCTTGCCTTGCAACCGATAAGGTTCTTTCATCGTTGATATATCAAAAAACTCCGTTCGTTTCTGAACCACCTTAACCGCATCTGAAATCAAGCCATCAATTAGATTAATTTCTGCACCATAAAATTCACACTCTTTTAAAATTAAGGATGGTGTATCCCTTGGGGCACTGACGAAACATTTTATTCCCGCCTTTGCGCAATATGCGCTCAATGCACTTCCAGCGTTTCCAGCTGTTGGCAATGCAAGTTTATCAATCCCAAGCTCTACCGCTTTTGAAACAGCACAAGATAAACCACGTGCTTTGAATGAAAGAGTTGGATTAAAAGATTCATCTTTTACATATAAATTTTTTAATCCAAGCAACTCCCCAAACTTTTTCAACTTCAAAAGCGGAGTCCATCCCTCACCGAGCGTTACGATCTTTCTTTCATCAAGGACAGGTAAAAACTCAAAATACCTCCACATACTTGAAACCCTGTTCTTGAAACTATCCTTATTAATACTCTTTCTAATTCCATCATAATCATAAATCGCTATCAACGGTTCATTACAATTTTGACAAAATCTTTGCAGCTGTTTATGATCGAAAACCTCACCACATATTGAACATTTTAGATAAACTATAAATGACTTCATCTTCTTCTCTTCGCTTGTTTTTAAAAACGCCAACTTCAGTTATATAATGCGTTATATATTCAGAAGTGATAATCTCAAAGATCACATCAATTGTTTTATAATTTCCTTTCTTACCGAGCTCGATCATTTGTTTAATTAAATTTTTATCCAGCGTTTCTTTATTCACAAACTTTGAGGAATCCGCAAGAATAATCGTTTCTTTACCCCGGATTCTTGCAAGTTTAAAAATTGCGGAAGTTCCCGCTTTGTTAAGAACATTTCCATTTTTAAAAACTGCATCGCAACCAGACACAACAAAATCAACTTTATCAATTATATAATCAATCCCGAAATCGTTCACTAAGAAAACCTTTAAATTTTTCTCGCTTAGCTTCATCGCCATAATATCTCCTTCACACTTAGGACAAGAGCGAAAAACATAAACCTTTGAAATTTTATCTCTCGCTTCACAAATACAATTCAAAACCGTGCCACTATAGCTTAAAGTCGCCAACGAAACTTTATCAAAATTATTTTCTTCAAGCCACTTCAAAAAGTTGAAGGCGATTCTATTATTGGCACTTTTAAATTTCTCTTCAACTCTTTTGACAATTTCAACAAAATTCTTTTCGCTCTCTTTCAGCAAATTCAAACGAACAAACTCGGTCAAATTTTGAAGTTGAAATAAAAAAGGATGATGCCTTTTCAAATCACGATTTAAAATTTTAATGAAGCGTAGAAACTCAGATTTACTTTTCACTTCCCCCGCTTTTCCCTTTATAACCTGAAACAGTTTGTCTGCAAGAAGCGAAGCCCGAAACCTTATCTTCATATATTTCCTTCAAACTTACATCAGGTGTTTCCCTTACCATATCAGATCTTCCCTTCTCTCTCGCAAATATGAAATAAGCGGAAATCAAAGCAAAGAAAGAAATTAAAGTTGAAGCTATAAAACTCTCACTTGGACTCAATGCCTCACCCCTTACAACGATTTCAGAGGGCAATTGCGCTTGTGAAACAACTTGTCTTCTTTTAGGATGATATGGTCCATCCTCTTTTACATCAACGATTTGAAATTCAAAATAATAATCATAAATCTCGGTTTCGGTTTCAATAGGTAGATAAACTCCTATTTTTCTTCCGATATTAGCGTAAATTTCTTTAACTTTTCTTTTATCATTGAAATCAACATAAGGATAAAATCCCATAACCTCGTAATCACCAAAACTCATCAATATACGATCAGCCGCAGAAAGATGAAGTTCAACAAATGAATTAGGAAAAACATCAAGGTTGGAATAGGAATTAATGGGAGAATAGGAAAAATCATTAATGTAATTAAAATTAACGACCTTTGAAGCGCGAGCATCAACAAAAATTTGTGCGTCATCAAGTGAAACTGATATTTTTTCACTTCTTTTGTTTTTTAATCTCAAATGAACAAATGATTCGTCAATCACGAATTGAACAGATATATTCGGATCGGAAAAGAAAAGTTCATCCCTTTCCACGGGCTTAACAAGCTTATAAATATACTTATACTTTTTACCGTATGGGAAATCGGCTTTGATATTTGTTGGCTCATTTAAAGTCTGTTTTGAACTACTACAACCTAAAAAAATAACGATTGAAACCAAAAATAAACATATTTGAATTTTTCTCATAGATAGATCCCCAATTTTATTTTTAAAATCTATATCGAAATGTCAAAACAAAATTTCTCACTGTATTTTCTTCATCTGTGATTAAGCTGTAATAGTTATTACCTAAAGTATAGTCATATTGAGTCCGAATCGTGCTCCATTTTCCAGCAATATATGAGAAATCAATTAAAAGCGTTTTTTGTAAAAGAACGCTAAACCCAAATGTTAATAATCTCATCGCTCTGCTTGAAATCCCTACATCTTCTGCATATGGCGAAGGTCTATAACTATATCCTACTCTTATCTTCATTTGTTCCAAGAATGGCATCATGACCTCAACACCACCACTTAAACTTACCGTTTCTTTAAATGTTTCTTTTATATCTCTGTTGAGTTGGATTAAATCAGGATTATTTTTAAACTCCATCTGTCGCCAATCAACATATACAACATCTCCCGCAGCTACAACAACATCCTTTATATTGAACGATAACCCACCACCGAAATAAAAAGGCGCAAGAACTTTATATCTTGAAATACCGGAATACGAATAAGAATAAGAATCACCATTATCAAAAGAACTTTTCCCGCTCCTTGAATAATCCTCCCTGATATTTAAAGATGATGGTAACCTTGAAATTAAACCAATTCTGAAGAAACTACTTCTATACATTAAACCGGCAATCGCTGAAAAACCATTGACCGTCGCATCAACTATGTCTGATACTGTAAGTTGATTAAAATCCCAAGGATAATTTCTGTAAAAATTTCGCGTGTCAGTTTCAACAAACTCTCTATCGTATTTGTAATTACCAGTGACAACTGAAATTGTAAGTCCAACAGATAAATTTTCCGCTATGTCAATTGCGCCGGAAGCAAACCAGTGATTTAATCCACCGGTTTCATATAAAGTAATCTTTTGATGGACATTGTTCAGGATTTGCGTTGCGCCTGTTGAATCTTCAAGCCCAAGTTTCCACGCGAGATCATAATTAGGATCAGGATCGTAAAGCGACGGAACTATAGAATTTTGAGTGTTAAAAAGCGAGATTGATAAAGTTCCAGTGAAATCAGAGACGCGCACATAGCCACCAGCGAAAACTAAACTTCCACGAATTGTTGGGACAGGTAAAACAAGAGCGACAGTGTTCAAATTCGTTGCCGTATTTTTAAAAGAATTTGAATAGTTAAAGACCTTAGCTGAATTAGTAAGCGATAAATAATTTAAACCACCTGCGAACTCAAATCTTTTTATTTGTGCTAAACCAGCTGGATTCCAAAAAACCGCCGAATAATCATCAGAAACACCTATATACGCAAATCCAAGCCCAATTGCTCTCGCCCCAACCCCTGAATTTAACATTGAATACCTCAAAGCATCGTCAGGAAACTGCGCCAACATAAAGTCAACTAAAAGAATTAAAAACAAAACTCCTTTTCTCATCTTCTTTTCGAACCTATGTTTCTTTTACCTTCCTTGTTTTGATCAGATTCTCTAACTTGGTTTCTTGAGTTTTCTTCAGAACGAATGTTGGATGAATCTCGCCCCTCACCTGCTTTTGAATCTTTTCCTTTTCCTATTGATGATGAACTATCTGAAGTAGTTTCTGACCCAGATCTTGGTGGAGTTCTTGTAGGTGGAGGCGGTGTAAAGAAAGTATTGTTACTTGATGTAGCCCTGCGCGATCCAAATTCTCTTGGATTTTCGTTAGTTGAATTTGTGCTTTGAGATTTAACGGTATCATTATAATTTTCTGACCTCCAAAACCACCACGGAGTATTATAGTAAACCCAAGGTGATGAGCTATGTGCTGGAATTAAATTATAATAATCCACTTCAGCGATTGAATGACATTTAAAACAATCACTTCTATATGACACATATGAGACATAGGTTTCACCAGCAGAATCAGTATAACTAATTTCTGGATGCTTTAAAACAGTATAACATCCAATTAAAAACAATAAACCAAAACCGATTAATTTTCTCATCTTCTATTTCCAATTTGTCTTTTCTGTCCACTTCTTTGATCATCTGCTGAATTTCCGATGAAACCACCTTGCAAAACCGAAGATGGATTGTTAACTCCACCGCGTCTTGGTAACTCAATCAGAGTGCTCCTTCCCGAATTGTCTCTATTAATTTGAATTAAACTTCTACTTGACCCAGATCTTCTCGGTGGATTTGTCCTCTGCGGCGGTGCCGAATTCTGACCAGGTGTTACACTTTCATCACCATTATTTGATCTTGGAACAACCCTTGGAGTTTGTGGAGCTCTACGTTGTACCTCTCGTGGTCTTTCCCTATTTCCATTTTCTCCAATCCTTGGCACTTCTCCACCTGATCCCGAAGGTTTTCGTATTTCCGTCATCAGATGAAGTTCTTACACCTTCACCAGAACCTCTTGGAATACTTCTTGATGGTGGAGATACGATTTGTGAACCTGACTCGTTTCTTCTTCTTTTTTCATCCCGCATACCTCGCGAGTTGAACCAAAATTTCTCGGTCTATAAACAACTGATTTATCAGATCTTATCAGAATAAGGTGGATAATTGTTAATTATCACAATAATAGTGCCCTATACCGCCATGGATAATAATACCACGCTGGCAAATACCAATAAAAGCTATAATATCTGTCCCACCAATACCAGTCCCAATCCCAACAATAGTAATCAAACCAATAAGGATCATAATACCACCACTCACCCCAGCCGATGCTAAATCCAGGTGTGTAGTATTTAAAAAATAGATAATACCTTGGATAAGGTGGGTAATAGCGATAAAAATATTTGTGATAAAACCAACTTTTGTGATAAAACCAACTGCTGTAGTTATAATTTTCGTTATAAATGCGGTTTTCCTTTTTCGTTTCAGAAGTTGAATAACCTTCATCTTCTCTCAACGTTCCAATCTGCGTATAACAGCCCCCAAACAAAAACCCAACCAACAAAATTAAAATTAATTTTTTCATTTTTGTCACCTCCTCATTGCCTTTAAATTTTTACCTCAACAAACTTAACAACTTAAATTTGATAAAGAATTCGTTTAAAACGACTGAATATATTCAAGTTTCACAACCCTTGAATTTCCAGGTTCTTTATTAAGCAAAATATCTTTCCAATTGAATTCAATTGTAAATCCGCTTCCAAGAGACCATCTTATACCAGCATTCAAATAACCTTTACCACTCCCGAGCGCGTTTGCAGAATTATCATTTATAGCGAAATTATATTCAATTGAAAATGTAAGATCATTTCCTATGGTTTTATCAAAGCCAATGTAATAATTTATTGATTTATCGCCGTCGTCTTTTTCAAGAGAGTAATTTATACCACCGTGAATTGAGGCATAACCGAGAAACTTAAATGATTTGCTACCTGCGATGAAAAACCCTGGGGATTTGAACTCATATCTTTTCAAACTATCAACATATTTCTCTCTACCCTGCGAATCAAATCCAATTGCTATCGCTGGGAAATTTTTTGTCTCATCAATTATTCTAATTTTTAAATTTACACCAGGAAGCTTGTACCAATTTACATCTCCATTGCCAATTATTTTACTACCCCCATACGAAATTCCGAAGTTTAATCGGTTAAAGGCAGAAGCACTGAGACGAAGCATTAATCCACCATCTGAGAAAAAATCGGCATCAAGCGAAACGCTACCCGACTTCAGAAGCCCAGCGGTTGGCATATCTACTATAAATCTTTGCTGAAAAGTTGCACCTGCGCCCGCTGAACCCTGAGATAAGAGAGAACTAGTTAACAAAAGTGAAAAAATAACAACAAAAAATTTTTTCATTTGCTTTCTCTATGAGTTTTGACTCTACTTAAAAATAACAAAAAATTTAAATCTTGTCAATCTTCTAAAACAAAAAAGGCGTGGCGAACTTGCCACGCCTCCTCTTACTTTAAGGTATCGTTAAACCAACAAACCTATTTCCAGCCGAAGTTTTAATTCTTAAAAGCACAACTTCACCGGATTTATGACTTTGTATTATTTTTTTCAATTCGTCTACATTGCGAACTGGCTTCCTGTCTGCTTCAATAATTATGTCATTTTCTCTAATTCCCTTGTCAAAAGCTTCGGAAAAAGGCTCAACTTTTGTGATTATAACACCGTTTTTGACCTTATGTTTGTTTTTCGCTTCCTCATCAAGATTCGCAACCGTTAAACCAAGTTTTTCAAAGTTAACAACTCCAGGTTCAATTTCCCTTGCTGGTGGTCTATTTTCCTCCGCCTGTGCAACTTCTTCATCTTCCTTTCTTGGTTTCAGTGTCGCAGTGACTTCAAATGTCTTTCCATCACGATAAATTTTTAATTTAACCTTATCGCCCGGTCGCTTCCTTGCAATTATCTCTTGAAGCTCACCTGGCTTATTAACTTCTTTACCCTCACATTCAAGAATGATATCTCCATTTTTAATCCCTGCCTCTTCAGCTGCGCTACCCGAGATAACATCCTGAACCAAAATCCCACGCGGTTTATCAAGCCCAAAGCCTTTCGCGGTTGATTCATCAAGTTGAGAAATTTGCACACCAAGAACCCCGCGCCTTACCTTTCCGTACTTTATTATATCTTCCGCAACCTTACGAGCAAGATTTATAGGGATGGCGAAACCATATCCTTGATAATAACCTGTTCTTGATGCAATCGCTGTATTTATTCCAACAACCTCACCATTCAAATTAACAAGCGGACCGCCGCTGTTGCCAGGATTAATCGCTGCGTCAGTTTGTATAAAGTTTTCAACACCATACGAATCCCTTATTATCCCTATATTTCTACTCATCGCACTTACTATACCAGCTGTGACTGTAAGGTTTAGCCCAAGAGGATTGCCAACCGCAAGAACCCACTGTCCTACTTGCAATTCGTCAGAATTTCCAAATCTCGCAACAGGTAAATCTTTCGCTTCAATTTTTACCACAGCAAGATCTGTTAACTTATCCCTTCCTATTAGTTTACCTTTAAATTCTCTGCCATCCCAAAGAGTTACTGTTATGCTTCCTTTTTCTCCACCTTCAACAACATGATTGTTTGTAAGAATGTAACCATCTTTTGTTATTATTACTCCCGAACCCATACCTTCTTGTGGTCTCGGCTCCGGCATTCTAAATTCAAAATCAGGTCCAAAGAAATGGAAGAAATCAAATGGACGACTCTGACCTTCACTTTTGGTAACAACTTTAATTGATACGACGGTTGGAACAACTTCTTTCGCTACTTGAACGAAAGCGTTTTGTGTTGATAATATATCAAATTTTGTGTTCACTGGCTTATCTTGCGCTCCAATAATAGGAGCATCAACAGCTACAAGTGGCTTGACAGCATTAAATCCCGAAACAAGGATAATTCCAAATAACATTCCCGCAAGCACAAGTGCGATTGCTCCAATTACCTGCTTTTTCGTCATAGTTTCTTTGCCTCCAATCAATCTTTTTGTTTTTAATTAAATTTCGTCATAAATAATAACGGACTATAAACTTACTTTGTTTCACTTTAATTTATAATAAATTTCAAGCGATTTCAAACTAACTGGCTCGTCAAAGTGCTCACGCATGAAACTAATCAACAAGTTTTGTATCTCATTACTTATATTACTTGCAAGTTTCAAATTTGTTACATTTTCAATTTTCGCTTTTTCAAGCCAATTTAAACTTTTATATGTCGCAACGGAATAGAAAGCATCCGCCTGCGCCCCGGAGGCACATTTTGAGCACAAAAACCCACCCTTATCAGCTAAAAATACTACTTTCTGAGTTAACTTTTCATCTTTAAATCTTTGACCGCAATTAACGCAGGAATTGAAATTAATTTTGAAACCGCTTTCCTCAAGCAAGTGAACAAGAAAAAACCACAGCAAGTTTACCTCATTTTTCTCGGCTGAGTCAAGTTTATCAAGCGTGTCAACAAGTAATTTAAAAATCTTTACATTTTCTTCTTCAAATTTGATCATCTTATAAACGATCTCACAAATAGAAAGCCCAAGTGTCATTTTAGCATAGTTAGAATAAAGGTTCAAGAAGGGTTTGATCACATCTGCTTGAGAGAGAAATTGAAGTTCCCTTGTTTCCTTTTTATATAGCACGGCAAGGATATAAGACATAGGTTCAAGTGATGCGCCAAATTTGCTCGTAGTAAGCATTGCACCCTTGGCTATTACATTCACCTTGCCGAATTTTTTCGTATATAAAGTTACGATCTTGCTTGTCTCCCTATACTTCATTGCTTTTAACACAACTGCTTCCGTCTTGCTGAGCATCTAATCGCGAAAAGAAATTTTTTCCTTCAATTTTTGAATGTTTTCTTCAAAAGGTGGATATATAACTCCAAGCTCAGTTACGATCGCAGTTATCAAATCGTTCGGTGTAACATCAAAAGCCGGAGAAAATGTCTTAACACCTTCTGGTGCGATCCTCTTGCCCATGAACTCTACAATTTCTTCTGAACCTCGCTCTTCAATTGGTATCTCATCTCCTGTTTTTATATTGAAATCAATTGAAGAAGTTGGACAAGCGACATAAAAAGGTATACCATGATATTTTGCCGATATCGCAAGCCCATATGTTCCAATTTTGTTTGCTGTATCTCCATTTAAAGCAACCCTATCAGCACCAACGATCACACAATCAACTTTTCCAATCTTCATAAGATATGAAGCCATGTTATCTGTGATCAAAATCGTTTCAATTCCCCTTTGCATAAGCTCCCATGTCGTAAGCCGAGCTCCTTGAAGTAGAGGTCTTGTTTCATCAACATAAACCTTGATCTTTTTCCCTTGCTCAAACGCGGTGTAAATTATACCAAGCGCAGTTCCATAGTCGCCAGTTGCAAGCCAACCGGTGTTGCAATGCGTTAAGATACTTGCTTCATTTGGAATTAACATTGCGCCATTCAACCCGATCTGCTTACACATTTCTATATCATCCCTCTGTATTGAAAGAGCCTCATCAAGAAGTTTACCTTTGATCTCGCTTATTTGGAGAGCGAAATTTTTATAAAATACATTTCTCATTCTTTCAATAGCCCAGAACAAATTCACTGCCGTCGGTCTTGTCTTGGCAAATTCATCACATACATTTTCAAAGGAAACCTTAAATTTTTCTTTGTCATCATCATTGAAGTTTTTTATTCCAAGATAAATTCCAAATCCTGCAGCAATCCCAATTGCTGGAGCCCCACGGATCTTAAGTTTCTTTATCGCTTCAATCAAAACCTTGTAATCTTCCGTTTCAACTATGACAAGTTCTAACGGCAGTTTAGTTTGGTCAATAAATCTCACCTTTCCATCAAACCAATCTATTGAGCGTAATCTTGAAACCATATGGTTTTGCAATTTTTTTTACCTACAAAAACAAAATCTTGACTTTTTTGTTCAAATTTTTTAAATTTATAACGAACATTCAATGGGCCCTTAGCTCAGTTGGTCAGAGCAGCTGACTCATAATCAGCGGGTCGGAGGTTCGAGTCCTCCAGGGCCCACAAATCTTTTAAATGACCTCCATAATCCTTCGGATTGTGTTATAGTATAAATCAGCAACCTTCTCAATATCAAGTTCGATCCAATCATTTATCTTTATTTTCTTCGTTTCTGTCACGACCCCGATTATAGAATATGGGATTTCATTAGCTAAACATATATCTTCAAACTTTTTCAAATTTTCAGGAGCGACGGTAACTATTATTCTTGACTGACCCTCACCAAATAATAAGAAATCCGGACGAATTTTATCTTCAAGTTTAATTTCACACCCTAAAAGATTTTCCTTATCAATCATACAACATTCAGCAAGCGCAATAGCAATGCCACCATCTGAAACATCATGCGCTGACTTCACAAACCCAAGCCGTATTCCTTCAAGACATGCCTTTTGAACCCTTTTTTCAAGTTCAAGATCAATTTCAGGTGCATCACCCAAAACTTTATCATAAATCCAAGCGAGGTATTCGCTCCCCCCGATTTCATCAGTATTTTTCCCGAGAAGAACAACAATATCTCCTGGATTCTTAAAATTTGCAGTTGTCACAAACTTTAAATCATCGATAATTCCAAGCATCCCAATCACCGGCGTTGGATAAACGGCTCCCTCAGGGCTTTCATTGTAAAAGCTTACATTACCGCCGGTTACAGGAGTATTAAAAAATCTACAAGCATCACCCATTCCACGGACTGCTTCTTTAAATTGCCAAAATATCTCTGGTTTATACGGATTACCAAAGTTCAAACAATTTGTAATCGCAACAGGTTCTGCTCCCGTGCAAACTACATTTCTTGCTGATTCTGCAACTGCTATCATTGCACCACGATACGGATTAAGATAAACATATCTTGCGTTACAATCCGCTTTAATTGAAATTGCTTTATTCGTTCCCTTGATTCTTATAACAGCTGCATCTCCACCTGGTAAAACGACAGTATTTGTTCTCACCATCGTGTCATATTGCTGATAAACCCATTCCTTGCTTGCTATATTTGGAGATGAGATCAATTTTAAAAATACTTCGTTCAAATCGTTTGGTTGAGGGATCTCGTATGGATCAAAATTCCTTACTTTTTTGAGATATTCTGGCTCTTTTGACTCTCTATAATAGACAGGTGCACCACCTCCAACAACGAGAGAATCTGCTGGAATGTTAACAACAATTTTTCCGTCTTTTTTAATCTTCAACATACCATCGCTTGTCACATGACCGATAATGGAAGCATTTAAATCCCATTTTTTGAAAATCTCAATTATTTTATCCTCAAACCCTTTTTTCACTACCATTAACATTCTCTCTTGCGATTCTGAAAGCAAAATTTCATAAGCTGTCATTTCCTTTTCACGAACGGGGACAAGGTCAAGATCTATTTCCATACCGCTTTTTCCTCTTGCGCTCATCTCGCTTGTTGAACAAGTTATTCCCGCTGCGCCCATATCTTGAATCCCGACGACATAGCCAGTTTTTATCGCTTCAAGTGTCGCTTCAAGTAAAAGTTTTTCAGCAAATGGATCCCCTACTTGTACAGATGGTCTTTTCGATTCGGATTTTTCACTTATTTCTTCGGATGCAAAAGTTGCTCCATGAATTCCATCCCGCCCTGTGCTTGATCCGACTATTAAAACAGGATTCCCTTCACCTTTCGCAACAGCGCGAACAATTCTATCGTGCTTCACAATTCCAACAGCCATTGCATTTACAAGTGGATTTTGGGTATAACTTTTATCAAAGTAAACTTCGCCCGCTACCGTTGGACAACCGAAACTATTCCCATAATCAGCGATACCCTTTACAACACCATTAAAAAGATACTTAACACGGGGATTTGATAAATCTCCAAATCTAAGTGAATTCACGATTGCTATTGGTCTTGCTCCCATTGTAAAAATATCCCTCAATATCCCACCGACTCCAGTTGCTGCACCTTGATATGGTTCAATCGCCGACGGATGGTTATGAGATTCAATTTTAAAAGCTATCGCAAGCCCATCTCCTATATCTACAAGCCCAGCGTTTTCTTCACCTGCTGAAACAAGCAATCTTCCCCCGCTTCTTGGCAAAGTTTTAAGCACAGCGATTGAATTTTTATAACTACAATGCTCACTCCACATCACGCTAAACATCCCAAGTTCTTCAATTGTGGGTTCTCGCCCTATGAGTTGAATTATTCTATCGTATTCTTCGGATGTTAAACCAAGTTCAATTGCAAGTTCTCGCTTATCCATTTATCTTTGCAAAATTTCTTTAACAATTGGTGCAAGCGTTGTACCAACTTCATCAAAATATATGTATGTTAGAGCAACCAAAGTAAGAATTACTATAACAAATAAATAAATTTTCCATTTGGCAATTCTACGTCTTGCTTTTACATCAGATCCAAATATCTTCGTTGTCCATCCAATATATCTAAATCCACGCCAACCGCATTCACTACATTTGTAAATTTTATACGGTAGAAAGAATTTAACTAACCTTTCGTACATATTTCTTGATCTTGATCTGTGCAAAGTTCCGA
>JBCNVC010000033.1:18366-19129 GCA_039630395.1 Candidatus Kryptonium sp.
CCCAGCTGGGATAGTAAGCCGTGGCAAAATTTGAATATACCAATGATAAAATTCTTCATTAGCATCTTTAAATGGGGATGAATGGATCACATAGTTATAATCAGGATTGTTAAGTTTCTCATAAAGTTGCTTTAAAACTAAATAAACAACAAACGCAATTTCACAAGCTTCATCTTCTGTGATGTTTCCGAAACAAGCATTATGCTTTTTCGGTATAATCCAAGTTTCAAATGGAGAAATAGAAGCAAACGGCTCAATCACTACAAAATTATCATTTTCATATACAACTCTTTCATTAGAGTATATTTCAATTTTTATCATATCACAAAAGACACAACTGCCATGGTCATCATAATATCTTGTGGCTTCTTCAAGTAGATGTCTAATGTGAGTTGGGACGATGGGACTTGCTATCAATTGCGAATGCGGATGTTCAAGTGATGTTCCAGCTCTTTTTCCATTATTTCTAAAAATTATAACAGTATTGATATTTGGCTCGGACATGAACTTTTTGTAAAGTTTCAAATAAGTTTTAAAAATCTCGCAAACCTCTTCAGGTGCCATCGTCGCAATAGTTAAATTATGCTTCGGTGTCTCAATTATAACATAATGATACCCATAACCAGTTATCCGCCTGAAGAATTGAAATTTTGTTTCTCTTTTCAATTCAATATCTGATACGAGTGCTGAATATTTATTTGGAACAACTCTTATTTGCCATTGATTATTTTTATTATCAATTCTTAAAACCTCCGGCGGGGTC
>JBCNVC010000330.1:0-851 GCA_039630395.1 Candidatus Kryptonium sp.
GAATTTAAACTCGTTGAATAATGTAAGCGGTGCTTTACCGCAAGATGTGAGAATCGAACCAGTGTGGAATTTAAACCAATTTCAAGCATTTTTATTTTCCCAATTTTAACCAAGTGAGAATCGAACCAGTGTGGAATTTAAACCATAATTAAATTCTTCAGACTGACATTTTTCGCATTGTGAGAATCGAACCAGTGTGGAATTTAAACGCAAATTCATTGTTGCAATCCAAAAGGACACCATCTAGTGAGAATCGAACCAGTGTGGAATTTAAACGCGTGAGACTTCGCCTTCCTATTAAACCCACTCTCGTGAGAATCGAACCAGTGTGGAATTTAAACTTATAACTCTTCCATAACTCCCTGAACAACCTCAATGTGAGAATCGAACCAGTGTGGAATTTAAACAGGTTTTGGATAAGATATATGGCAAGCAAAGAGGCAAGTGAGAATCGAACCAGTGTGGAATTTAAACTTATTTCCTCAATTGCCTTTTTCTCTTTTGCTGTTAAGTGAGAATCGAACCAGTGTGGAATTTAAACAGGATGAGGAATTATACTTACTTGAACATACGATTAGTGAGAATCGAACCAGTGTGGAATTTAAACGTTTATGTGCCCCAGAATGTTGAGTTGGGGACGATAAGTGAGAATCGAACCAGTGTGGAATTTAAACCGGCGAGAATGCACGATAAAACTATCAGAGAGCAGGGTGAGAATCGAACCAGTGTGGAATTTAAACTGAATCGGTTCAGCATACATCTTGTAAACCCATTTGAGTGAGAATCGAACCAGTGTGGAATTTAAACGAGGAAATTTATGATTGGGTTTATGTGATAAAACAAGGTGAGAA
>JBCNVC010000331.1:0-848 GCA_039630395.1 Candidatus Kryptonium sp.
TTTTTTCGCAAAACGGAAGCAAGATACATCAATCCGAGCGGAAAATAAGGAGTCATAATTTTTTTCTCAACAGGATCTTTTTCAATGAAAAGAGGATGGACAAGCGTGATATCTATTGCCACGATGTTTTTTACTTATATTTGTTTTGTAAAGAAAGTAATTCTCTCGTAAATAAAAATCATCAACTTCAAGCAAACTGATTATCCGAAGAAAACCTCAGCTATTTCAAATAGTTCAGGATCCACTGTTTTCAAGCCACCTACCACTTCATAAAGTTCAACATCTGTGATTTCGTTGCCATGAAGAGCGGTCATCACCCCAAATCTTTTCTCATTTATCAATTCAACGGCTTTTATGCCAAATCTTGTTGCAAGTATTCTATCAAATGCAGTTGGAGAGCCACCGCGCTGTATGTGTCCAAGAATTGTCGCTCTTGCCTCCATACCTGTTCTTTTTTCAATTTGATCTGCTATAAGGTTTCCAATTCCACCAAGCCGAACATGCCCAAATTCGTCAACTCTTAGGTCTTGAACAATCAAAGTTCCATCTTTATCAATATGTTCCTGAACTTTGAATTTAGCTCCTTCTGCTACGACAACTATGCTAAAGTTTTTTCCGCGAGCATGTCGTTTTTCGATAACTTGGCAAACTTGCTCAATATCAAATGGTTTTTCCGGAATCAAGATAACATCAGCTCCACCAGCAAGACCCGAATATAAAGCAATCCATCCAGTGTGGCGACCCATAACTTCAACCACTGCAACGCGATTGTGACTTTCCGCAGTTGTATGTATTCTATCAATTGCTTCCATAGCAATGTTAACTGCTGTATCAAATCCAATTGAGTA
>JBCNVC010000332.1:0-847 GCA_039630395.1 Candidatus Kryptonium sp.
ATAAGCCCAATGTTAGCAGAATTTCCTTTATCTCCGGATCTTGCGTGCGCTATTTGAAGTAATTTTATTTTTTTCATCGAAACAAAAAATGGATCTTTAATTTTTCAAAAATAAAATCTAAATCCAATTCCACCTGTTAAATCAAATTCAGTTCCTGGGAAAAGCCCAACCTTTGGGGAAAGTTCAAAGAAAAACTCAAATTTTTGTCTCAGGAAATAATTAATGCCCAAATTCCCGCTTATCCCCAAAGCATCATCTTTTTTTGAAGCAGCTTTGAAAAAAAGCCCAGGTCCTGCGTAAAAGTTGAAAACACCATCTTTATATCTTTCAATTTCAGAAAGGTTAAAATTATAATGTCCTTGCATAAAGAAAGCATCATCAAAACGCCAAGCAAATAAAAGATCAACATTATTAACTTTTGATAAAAGATATTTTCCTGTTATTCCAGTTGGAGCCCCAAGGTAAACTCCAAGCCCAAGTTTGTTTTGAGAATAGGATACAATAGGTATCAAAATAAATAAAACCAACACAGAGAATTTTTTCATAAAGAACTCCTTTTTTGTTTGATTTTTTTTAGAAAATTATCAAAAGCGTGATAATTTTTCAAATATTAAATTAGATCGGGGCAAAGCAAATATTCACAGCAAGTGAAAAGTAAATAAACTATCCTCGTTTTCAAAATAAAATTCCAATTGATTATGCAGAAATCGCATATCCAATGTAAGAGTTAAAAAATTAAATTTACACTTTTGGACTATTCGATAGCTTTTTCCCAGCCACGCCTTGATAGATCAAAATAAATAACCGATCCCGCCAAAAGACCAATGATTAAATAGATTATTCCTAT
>JBCNVC010000333.1:0-845 GCA_039630395.1 Candidatus Kryptonium sp.
CAGGTACGATTCAAACCGATATCATTGTGCTTTACAGTTATTTTCCATATTGTTTCAATCCCTCACAGGTTCGATTCAAACCTGTTGTTATGATTATGTTTAATTTTCGGAATCGCTTGTTTCAATCCCTCACAGGTTCGATTCAAACTGCATTTTGGAGCGATGATTATAGGTTTGATATAAAAGTTTCAATCCCTCACAGGTTCGATTCAAACTTTTGTATAGGAAACTTGGTTTGCAAATCCGTTCAGTGAAGTTTCAATCCCTCACAGGTTCGATTCAAACCAAATGGCGGGCTTTTCTTTCTTTTTCGTCTGCGTCGTTTCAATCCCTCACAGGTTCGATTCAAACTCATTAACGATATTTTGTATAAGAAGATGAACTTAAGTTTCAATCCCTCACAGGTTCGATTCAAACACAAAACTTGCAGATAATCATTATTATTACTGTTATTTGTTTCAATCCCTCACAGGTACGATTCAAACTTATCCAAAAACTCAACGAAATAAAGCAAAGCAACAAGTTTCAATCCCTCACAGGTTCGATTCAAACTTTGGTTTTGGAGTATAATTTCAAAGGCGAGGTTTCGTTTCAATCCCTCACAGGTTCGATTCAAACCGCAGTGGAAAAATAAATTTCATTCAACCAGCCGCGTTTCAATCCCTCACAGGTTCGATTCAAACGTGGTTGCCCGTTTTATTGTGAAATTCATTGGGAAGTGTTTCAATCCCTCACAGGTTCGATTCAAACCCAAAATACAACCTCAAGAATATGCGATTTTTCTATAGTTTCAAAACCTCACAGGTTCGATTCAAACATGGTTTACCATATGAAGGGGCGCCGAA
>JBCNVC010000334.1:0-833 GCA_039630395.1 Candidatus Kryptonium sp.
TTCCACACTGGTTCGATTCTCACATCTTTGCTTATCTCCCTTTGCCAAAATATAAAACAAGTTTAAATTCCACACTGGTTCGATTCTCACTTTTTTATTTTCAGGTTTTGTGCAAATGTTTGCACGAGTTTAAATTCCACACTGGTTCGATTCTCACGCGATTTCAATTGGTATGTTTGTTGACGCTGTTCCTGGTTTAAATTCCACACTGGTTCGATTCTCACTAAAGTTTCACGAATTCTGTTCCGTTCGTGAAATCAGTTTAAATTCCACACTGGTTCGATTCTCACTCAAAGAAAAAATCAATGAATAATCTTCCTTAAGCAGTTTAAATTCCACACTGGTTCGATTCTCACGCGTTTTTGATGAAAGCGTTGCGAAGGTGAATGTCTGTTTAAATTCCACACTGGTTCGATTCTCACCCTTGCTACGCGTGCGCCCAGATTTTTTGTTGATTGGTTTAAATTCCACACTGGTTCGATTCTCACGTTTTAAATTAAAGTGTTGTATTTATTTTTTAAGTAAGTTTAAATTCCACACTGGTTCGATTCTCACATGAAGACGAGGTTAAACAAATTGAAAATGAATTACGTTTAAATTCCACACTGGTTCGATTCTCACACTGCTTGCTGAAAACAAAAAATAAAGTTTTGACTGCGTTTAAATTCCACACTGGTTCGATTCTCACACTGCGCAAATTATCCAAATTCGTTGCCTCGTGATTGTTTAAATTCCACACTGGTTCGATTCTCACCAAGATGGGAAGGTTGCAAAGTAAGTTTGAAAAAATTGTTTAAATTCCACACTGGTTCGATTCTCACTGTAAACTTTGA
>JBCNVC010000335.1:0-827 GCA_039630395.1 Candidatus Kryptonium sp.
TCAAACGCAAATATGTTTCAATCCCTCACAGGTTCTATTCAAACTATTATACGATTTAAAGCAAAAGAAATTCGTAGAAGTTTCAATCCCTCACAGGTACGATTCAAACCAAAAACAAAAAGCAAAAGTGCTATGCAACAGACAAAAAGTTTCAATCCCTCACAGGTACGATTCAAACTAAAGAAAAGACTTGAAAATGTAATAATTGAAAACCTGTTTCAATCCCTCACAGGTTCGATTCAAACTCTGACTGGCACAATTTTTTCCAAAGCAAAATAGGATGTTTCAATCCCTCACAGGTACGATTCAAACATAATAGGGTAAATTATGCCAAGGGATTTGTCAAAACTATGTTTCAATCCCTCACAGGTACGATTCAAACTGAAAAACGGACGAGTAAATGTAATGAATATAAATCAAAGTTTCAATCCCTCACAGGTACGATTCAAACAATGCTTTATTCTTTGGCACTTAAAAAGTTTTTAGAGTTTCAATCCCTCACAGGTTCGATTCAAACTGGTAGTTAATCTTAATCAAAAAGTAGAGTTTTTAAATTGTTTCAATCCCTCACAGGTACGATTCAAACCAACCATAACAATATCACAAGTCCACCCCGAACCAGCGTTTCAATCCCTCACAGGTTCGATTCAAACTCTAAGCATTCATTACATTTCCATTCCTCTGTTTCAATCCCTCACAGGTTCGATTCAAACCATTTTGAGTTGTTTTGAGGGGGTATAGTATTTATTAAGTTTCAATCCCTCACAGGTTCGATTCAAACCTAATAATCCGCTGGAGCGTTTTTCAGAGATGGTCTAGTTTCAATC
>JBCNVC010000336.1:0-828 GCA_039630395.1 Candidatus Kryptonium sp.
GTGCAAATGCAGTTTTACCCATTCCAGGTCGCCCTGCAATTATTATCAAGTCAGATTTTTGGAAACCACCCGTATACGCATCAATTTCAGGAAATCCACTTGTAACACCCGTAAGAAGCCGTTTTTCGCGATTTATTATTTCATATTTTTCAAGAACCTCCTTTAATGACTTCTTGAATGTTACAGTTTCTGACTTAAACTTTTCAGCTGAAATCTCAAGCAATTTTCGCTCAGTAAAATCAAGCAGTTCAAACGCATCCGCATCTTCCTTAAACGCAGAATTTGCGACTGTGTTTGACATTCTGATAAGCTCGCGGAGGATATATTTATCATGAATAACACGCGCATATTCTTGAACATTTGCAGAAGTTGCAACGGCATTTGAAATCTCCGTTAAATACGCAGCACCCCCTACTTTTTCAAGCAAACCATTTTTTTTCAACTCCTGAGTTAAAAGAAACAAATCAACTGATCTGCCTGCTGTGAAAAGATCAACGATGGTTCTGTAAATTATTTGATGTTCCTCTTTATAGAAACATTCAGGCTTTAAAATCTCAATCACATTTGGAATACAATCAGGATCAATTATCATTGCAGAAAGAACGGCAATTTCAAGCTCCGGCGCTTGAGGTAAAACCCTTGGGACAATTTCTTTCGGTTCTTGGACTGGTGTTAGTCTATAATCTTTTGTTATTTTTTCCAATGGGAATTCTTGTTTTAAACCTTTTTCAATCGCCATACTTTTAATACCTTAAATTTTTATTTTGCCAAAAGTATTTCTCTTGCCTTGCGT
Organism: Candidatus Kryptonium sp.; assembly: GCA_039630395.1. Lineage (GTDB taxonomy): Bacteria > Bacteroidota > Ignavibacteria > Kryptoniales > Kryptoniaceae > Kryptonium. The sequence continues at coordinate 794 of JBCNVC010000336.1, forward strand.
AAATCTTCAAGAAGTGGTCGTTTCCATTGTTGATT
>JBCNVC010000337.1:0-824 GCA_039630395.1 Candidatus Kryptonium sp.
TGTGTGGAGCTTCCAAACTCCCCAGCCCCAAAACGGCTTTTTCTCCTCCCTCCTTGGGGAGGGGTGAGAAAGCGTTTTTCGAGGGCTGGACGGGAAGGCCTTCAGCTCCCGGCCCAGCCTCCTGAAAATCAAATCGGCTCGACAAGACATCGGCAGCTAAGCGCCGTTCGGAATTTGCGATAAAATAAGAGCAGGGCTGTGCCAGAAGGCCGGGCGGTCGCGGGCCGGGGAAACCCGGCCTGAGGAAAGTCCGGGCTCCAGCGGGGCAGGGTGCCGGGTAACACCCGGACGGGGCGACCCGTGGACAGGGCCACAGAAAACAGACCGCCGATCCGCCCGGGTTTTTCCCGGGGTCCAGGAGGCGAGGGTGAAAAGGTGGGGTAAGAGCCCACCGGCCGGGCGGTAACGCGCCGGCGCATGGTAACCCCCACCTGGAGCAAGGCCAAGCAGCGGGCGCGGCGCCCTCGGAGGCGCCGGGGCGGCCCCGCGCCCAATGCCCGCGGGTAGGCTGCTTGAGGCGACGGGTGACCGTCGTCCCAGAGAGCGGACCGCACCCCCGCGGACGGCGGGGGACAGACCCCGGCTTATACGCCCTCTGGCACAGCCTTTCGCTTTGTCTGGCGACTCGTCGCGACGATCGTCCATCCCCCCGAGAGCGTTGCGCATTTCACTCCCTCCAGCCCGAAATCCACAACTGTATGGCTCTCGAAAGGCGCTTTCCTGATGAGAGGTTTCTCCGGAGGTCTGCAGGGAAGAAGTGTGGCCTTCCAGACTGGCTTTTGTGATAAGTTTCGCTTGATGAATCCCTGACTTTCGCTTATACT
>JBCNVC010000338.1:0-823 GCA_039630395.1 Candidatus Kryptonium sp.
AAAGATATATAAATTTGCTCAAAAATACAAAACTGGTTCAGATAAAGTTTATGTATATTTTTAAAACATAAAACAAATTTCATAACATAATAGCTATGTTCAATTTATTACTTTTAAAACACGCCTTCAGTATAGTAGCAGTTGGTGTTTTTACTGTAGTTCTTCTTCTTTTAAATCATTATAAAAACAAATCAGAAGAATTAGCGGCAGAAAATAAAAGATTAAAAGAAGAACTACAATATACTATAGAAAAATATAATGCTTGCCATAAATCGATGGAAGAAATCAAAATTGATTATAATAAACGCCTGAAAGAATATGTAAAAAAATTAAATCAAAAGAGTAAGTATGAAAAACTTAAAAATGTTCCAGTAGAAGGAGGTAGTGGTGATGAATGTAAAGATATTAAAAACCTTCTTGAATTATACAGGGATGTGGAAAGTTCTGGCTACTTTCGTAATAGTGTTAACAGGGAGTTGTGGGCAAGCAGTAATGAATTCTAAAATAGAAAGAGTAGAAGTTCCGGTAAAATGTGAAATTCCTGAAATTCCAAAACCTCAATATATAGAACCTAGAAAGGAACATTCACATTATGATATATTAAGAATTCTACTTTACAATTATGCGGAATGTAGAAATTATGTAGAAAATCTTTTAAAAGCAATTGAAGTGTGTCGTTAAAAAAATAAAATATTCTAAGAGATTTTCAAAGAATTATGCAATTAATATACATATCTCTTAACATTTTTTGATTAAAAACTTTATAGAGGAGGTATGATAAGATGCCATATTATCTTGTTGAATACCAACTAAATCCTGGAGA
>JBCNVC010000339.1:0-821 GCA_039630395.1 Candidatus Kryptonium sp.
GTAGAGATGTTGCTCTTGAATTTTTGTTGAAATTCCTTATTGCTGATGATAAAAGAAACGATTTGATAGTTGATTACGCTGTCAGGGCTCTTGAAAAGAACAGAAAAGTTTTGATACTTTCGCACCGAAGGAAGCATCTCAAAACTTTGTATGATAAATTAATGAAAAGGATAGATGGGAAATATACGATTGGGTTTGTGGTTGGCGGGATGAGGCAAGAGGAGATAGAAGAATCTAAAAAGAAGAATTGTCTTCTTGGCACTTATCAATACATAGCGGAGGGGTTTGATTGTCCCGAGTTGGATACTTTAATTTTTGCGACTCCAGTTTCAAATCCGATTCAGCCTGTTGGCAGGATAATGAGAATCAAAGAAGGCAAGCAAGAACCAGTGGTTGTTGATTTGGTCGATCTTGATGATGTTTTCTTGAAACTTTACGAATCACGGAAAAAACATTATATGGCGAACAATTACAAAATCATAAACTCAAAAACAAAAAATTAAAAAGGAGGGGAATAGTTATGGCGAAAAAGACAAAAAAATCGGAAAAATCATTGAAACAGGTCAACGGTTACATAGTCGTTGACAGTGTTTATGGGCAAGAGACGGAAAAAATAACGGTTAGAAATTTTGCTGATGTGCCTGTTGCAACGGTTGGATATACCCTGGGTCTGACTTACAATATGGGAAATTACGAAAGCGTGAGGGTGGCTATAACGGTGAATCTTCCGACTTACATTGAAGAGCTAGACAAAGCTTATGAATATGCGAGGAGATTTGTTGAAGAAAAGTTTGCCGTGTTGGATAAGCAAATAAGAGATG
>JBCNVC010000034.1:0-13148 GCA_039630395.1 Candidatus Kryptonium sp.
ATGCCAGGTAGAAATATATTCTTAGTTTATCATCTTTTGTTTTAATCATCTTTAAAATTTTCGGGGTAAGCGGGCTTTTTGCCCGCTTTTTGTTTTTTAGTTAAATTTAACCAAAAAATCCCCAGAAAATATGACTCAAAAATTCGCAACTGCTATTAATTGCATGGATGGAAGAACCCAAATTCCAATAATTGAATGGCTTAGAGAAAATTATAAAGTTGAATATGTTGATATGATAACAGAACCAGGTCCCGATGGTGTGTTATCAAGAAATGTAGATAATCAGGTGATAGAATCATTAAAAAGAAAAGCGGAGATCTCAGCTTATAAACACAATTCAAAAATCATTGTAATAGCGGGACATCATGATTGCGCGGGAAATCCGGTTGATAAAGATACTCATATAAATCAAATCAAACTCTCCGTCCAAGCAATCAAATCCTGGGGCTTACCTTTTGAAAAAGTTATAGGATTGTGGGTTAATGAAAACTGGGAGATTGAAAAGATAGTAGAGATATAAAAATTTTGTAACTTTCCGCCTGTTCTCGCCGTATTAATCTATTGATTTTTAATTAAAAAAATTACGATGCGACAATGAGTAGAATACTACTCGCTTTTTTTGCTTACTTTTGTCCAACTTGTGAATTCACAAAACGAATTTATATTAAGGGCTATTAAAATTGATGGCAAGATCAAAATTGATGGTAAACTTGACGAGAAGTTGTGGGAACAGGCGGAAAGAGTTGATTTGAAGTATGAAATCCAGATCACAGATAATGAACCATCTGTTCAAAGGACAACTGCAATGGCTCTTTACGATAGCGAAAATCTTTATTTCGGGTTTATTTGTTATGATTCAAGCCCGAGCGAAATAAGAGCTCGTATAACAGACAGGGATAGAATATGGGAAGATGATTTTGTTATTTTGATAATTGATACATATGGGGATAATCAAAATGCGTATGAATTTGCTGTTAATCCTTACGGGATTCAAGGTGATGGGATGCGGGTCGGGGATTCGGAAAATATGACTTTTGATTTTGTATGGCATTCTGCTGGAATAATTGTTGACTCTGGATGGACTGTTGAAATTGCAATTCCATTTAAAAGTTTAAGGTTTCCGAAGAAAAAACATGTATGGAACATACTAATTGGAAGAAATTATCCACGCGAGAGTAGATTTATTTTTTCTTGGACTCCAATTGATAAAAACAATCCTTGCCTTCTTTGTCAAGCTGGTAAGTTAACAGGTCTTGAAGAAATCAGCACGGGAAAATTTATTGAGTTTTTACCTTATGTTATGGGTTATCAATCTGGCTTTATCAAAGATTACAACGATCCTTCGCTTGGATTTAAAAATGAAAGGGTAAAAGCAAGAGCTGGGGCGGGACTTAAATTTTCCCCAAATCCGGAACTAACAATTGAAGGTGTTTTAAATCCTGACTTTAGTCAGGTTGAGACAGATGCTTATCAAATAAGTGTGAATACCACCTTTGCTCTTTACTATCCTGAAAAAAGACCATTTTTTCTTGAGGGAACTGAGATTTTTCAAACTCCTTTAAGAGCGTTTTATTCAAGAATGATAAATAAACCTCTTTTTGCGTTTAAATTAAAGCAAAAATCAAGTGGTTTAACAATTGGTTATTTGTCTTCGCTTGATGAGAAAACACCTTTTATAATTCCTGGTGAAGAAAGAAGTTCAACGGTCCTGACCGGATTGAAATCATTCGTAAATGTCGGAAGATTAAGATATGATTTTGGAGATCAATCTTATGTGGGTTTGCTTTTTACTACGAGAAATTTGAAGGGTTCTTATAATTATGTTGGCGGGGTTGATTGGAATTATTTTTTCTGGAAAAATTATTATTTCAAAGGTCAAATTCTTTACAGTATCACGAGAGAAATAGATAATCCAAATCTTTTCTCGAGTGGGAGAAAATTTGGAAGTAAAAATTATGACGCAGGATTCAACGGCGAAAGGTATTTGGGAAATCTTCTGTCTTTAGAATTTTCGAGAAACACAAAACATTATTCTCTTAAAATTTCATATCGTGATATTTCTCCAACATTTCAACCTCATATTGGATTTATCACAGCAAATAACATAAGGCAAGTAAATATAGAAAATCAGTTCACATTTTATCCGAAAAACTCAATCGTTGATATCGCTTTTGTATTCATTGAAGGTGGACTTAAATTTAATTACCTTGGGACAAGAAAAGAGAAGTGGGCACTATTTGGGTTCGGAGGTCAATTTAAAAGTCAAACGAATGTGTTTATCGGTTTTCTACCTGTAAACGACGAAATTTTTGGAGGGCGTAAATTTGAAAGAATTCATAGAGTTTTCGTAAATGTTTATTCTCTTCCATTTAAGTTTTTAACGATATCGTTGAATGGTGAATATGGTCGTAGAATTTACCGTACCAGTGATCCAAAACTTGGATTGGGCTGGGACTTAAGCTCCTCTCTTATACTCAAACCGACTGAGAAAATTGAACTCTCAATGTGGTATGTAAAAACTAAGTTGAAGAATGAAGAAACAAATGAATTGTTTTATGATGGATATGTCACAGGTTTAATTGGAATTTATCAATTCAATCCAAATTTGTTTTTAAGGTTGATAACGCAATATGATTCTTTCAGTGGCTCAATTCAAATTTTTCCTTTGTTAAGCTTTAAATTGAATCCTTTCACAATTTTTTATATCGGTTCAACTGTGAACATGCTTGACTTTGGTGAGATATATGGTGTTAAGCAAACGAGCAGAGAGTTTTTTTTGAAAATCCAGTATCTATTTATGAATTAATTATCTTGAACTAACTTCAACACCATTTTCGGGCGAGGTGACATAGATTTTCAACTTTCTTCCGAAAAGTTTTAAAAATTCTTCGGATATAATTCTTATTGCCTCGCCTGTTTTTTCTTTTAAGCTTATCACAACTGCTCCTGATCCAGTCCCAAAAATTTTTGCTCCTACTACTCCATCAATCGTCGCGGATATATCAACTATTGCATCAATCTCTGGGGTGCTGAAATCGTAATCATTTCTTAAGCTCAGATGCGAATCAAACATTAATTTCCCGATAAGTGGTAAATTATGTCGCCTTAGCGCAATGACAAAGTTTAATGTGCGTTCGTTTTCTCCGACAATATATCGTATTCTGTTCAGCGAATTTTTCTCAATAAAACTTGAGTATTTTTTCAAATCATCGAATGTGAGAGAGCGAATGGAGTTAATTTGTGGATTTAAACTTGATATCACATCAAAAGCATCTTTGCACTCTTTTGCTTTTTTCAAAAATTCAAATACTGCATTCTCGTTTCTCTTTCCAGTGTCTATGATTAAAATTTTAAGCCCCTTTGATATAGGTGCATATTCGTGTTTGAAGGTTTTGCAATCAATTAAAATACCAGTGTTGCTAAGTGCGAACGCGGATACCATGAAGTCATAGATATTTTCATAAGATTCAGTTAAAAATTTCCTAACTTTTTCGCACATGTGAAGTAAATCAATATCATCAATTTGAATGTTATAAAGATGCCTGATTCCAAATGACAAAGCAACAATAGTTGCAGATATATCTCCGATATCTGAATTTTGCGGGATATCGCTTGCTATGCATATGTTAAGTCCAGAAAGATCATAAGCACCATCAATCAAGGATTTTAAAACTACTTTTATCGGGGTTATCCACTCATTTTTTTCAATTTTGTCAAATGATTTTTTTGAAAAGATTTCAATTGCGGATCTCTGATTGGAATAGACAGCGAACTTTTCATCAGTTCTTGAAGATAAACTTACATATGTCCTACGATTTACCGCTATGGAGAAGAGGAAACCGGCGCCGTGGTGCGTATGTTCCCCCATAAGGTTTATTCTCCCAGGTGCGGAGCTCACAACCTCCGGCTTTTCATAAAAAATTAAGTTGTGGAGTGAATCAATCATTTTTAACTATGTAAGGGTTATTTTTGATTTATATTTTGAAGTTGTGCCCACATTAAGTTTATAAGTTCTTTTAATCCTTCGCCGGTTATAGCCGATATTTTAACAACGGGTATGTTGTCTTCAAATTTTATTTTGTCAAGCTTTTTCCTCAATTTTTCGTCTGCCAAATCCATTTTTGTTATTGCTATAATTCTCGGTTTTTCGAGCAAAACTTGTGAAAAAGATTTCATTTCGTTCAAAAGCGTTTCATAATCTTTTGTTGGATTAGGACTTATACATTCAATCATAATTACAATGATTTTCGTTCTCTCAATGTGTTTTAGAAATTGTATTCCAAGCCCTTTTCCTAAGTGTGCACCTTCTATGAGCCCCGGCATGTCGGCAACAACGAAGCTTTTAAATTCATCATATCTAACGATCCCAAGGTTTGGTTGGAGCGTCGTAAATGGATAATCAGCGATTTTGGGTTTCGCAGCGGAAATTTTTGAAATAAGTGTTGATTTACCAACATTTGGGAATCCGACGAGCCCGACATCTGCGATAAGTTTAAGTTCAAGTTCAATTTCTTTTTCTTCACCTTTTTCTCCTTTTTCTGCAAATCTCGGTGCTCTATTTGTCGGGGTTGCAAATTTTGCGTTCCCTCTTCCTCCTTTTCCACCGCGAGCAACAATAACTTCATCTCCATCATTTATAAGATCGGCAATTATCTCGCCTGTTTCAGCGTTTTTGACGACGGTTCCGCAAGGGACAAGCAAAATTACATCCTCTCCATCTTTTCCGTGTTGATTTTTCCCTCGTCCATGTTCTCCGTTTTCTGCTTTGTAAAATGTTTTATATTTGTAATCAAGCAAAGTAGATAAATTTCGGCTTGCTCGGATAATAACATTTCCACCTTTCCCACCATCTCCACCGTCTGGACCACCTTTGGGGACATATTTTTCTCGTCTGAAACTCACACAACCGTTTCCACCGTCGCCAGCTTTTACATATATTTTTGCGTAATCTATCAGAAGCATACTACCTCATTCCCGGAAAATATCTTCTGTAAACAAAATCAGTAAACTCAACAGCTTCATCCGAATATGGATCAATCTCATATGTTATGAAAATTGAATCAATGAAGGCTGAAGCTTCCTTCCAATTGTCAATTGAGTTTAATTTGTTTATCGCATCTTTAAACTTTTCTTCATCTCGTTTAAAAATTTTTTTAATGAATTTTTCCCTGCTCTTTTGATCAAGCAATGTATTAAGATCAGGAAGTTTTGTTTCTATTTTTGAGACGGGTTTTGATTCAATTGGTTCGAAATCTTCAAGTTTTTCTTCTAATTTGATTTCTGTTGTTTCAGTTTTTTGATCAAAGTATGAAGATGGAACCTGAATTGGAGTGGGTTCTTCGGCAATTGGTGGCTTTAAAACTCTTTTCAAAATGATCTCAAGATCAGATTCGGCAAATTTTGTTCTGCCGTGCAAATCTTTTTCAAGTTCAATTTCTTTAACAACATTTTCAAGTCCCTTATCAGCGAAGAAAATCATTAAAGCTTCAGCTGGAACTAAATTTAAGTCGTTTGCAAATTTGAAAAGTTTAAAAACCGGTTCCGTCGTTGAAAGCATTTCGTTTAATGAAACATTTTTGAACACTTCTTCATCTATCCTTCGCAGCATTTTTTTAAAGAAGTCAACTTTTACCTCATTCGGTTGGTATTTCTCAAGAATTTTAGTTATTAATTTTTTGTAATATGGATATTCATTGATGTTTGAGAGTGAATCAAAGATTTGCTCAGCGGTTTTGACCTCATCGTTTTTAAAAATTATCTTAGTGAGTGTCCATTCAGGTCTGATGACAAAGTTTAGCGAAAATTTAGATGCTTTGTCAACGGCGTTTTCAAACTCTGGATATGTGAAAAGAAACGAGTTTTTAAGTGTAGTTATTAACTTTTTTCTTATAGAAATCAGATCAGGATTGTCTTGATCAAATCGTTTGGAATAAAGCAGATTCAAAACTTCCTCAATAAGGATTCTCTCAGCGAATATGTTGAAATAGTCCTTAACCGATTGAGGTATGTCCCATCGCATTATTTCGGTAAGTTGAATTTGCTCTTTCCCGAGTGCGTTGGCGAGAATTTTTTGTTTTATGTTTTGAATTTCCTTTTCAAACATTTTTTGCACCAAAATTTTTTATTGTTTCAAAAGTGATCTTACACGTTCAATTTCTTTTTGAGCGCCCGCCTTAAAGATTGGATCAATCCCCGGTCTATCAATGATTTGTTGATACATATTAATCGCTTGATCATATTTTCTCATTTTTTCATACGATTGACCAGCCATATAAAATGCGTTCGCGGTCCAGTCAATTTTAGTTTTCTTCGTGACAAGATATGGAACTTTTAGAAATTCAAGTATCGCTTGTTCATAATCTCCCTTGTAATATAGCACTTCACCAATGTAATAGTGAAGCTCCGCCTCAAGGTTTTTGTCTGCTTCTTCGAGAAGCTTTTGAAAATATGACAACGCAAGATCATAATTACCAAGCATTTGATACATCACACCGATTTTTATTCTCTTGTCCATTGCATCATCCGCATTTGGAAACTTTTCAATATATTTCCTTGCAAGTTCTATGGCAAGCTCGTAATATCCAAGCTCTTCATAGCATGCGAGCAAATTGCTCATAGCAGATTGCAAAACTTGGGGTTTTACTGCATTATCAACAACAAATCTATAGTAAATTGTTGCTGAATCATATTTCTCAAGTTTGAAATATATGTTTCCAAGCGATAAATTGACACGTAGCCTTGTGTCTATATCTAACGGTTTCTTGTTAAGTTCAAGCATTGTTTTAGTTGCCGATTCAATGTTTCCGTTATATTCCTCAATTTTCGCAAGCCAATATTGGGCAAGGTAGGAAAGGTTTGAGTTAGGATAATTTTTTATAACCTCATCAAAAACTTTCTTTGCGTTTCCAAAATTTCTATTTCTAAAGTAATAACCGCCCAATTCAATTTGAAACTCCGCAAGATAATTTTTTATATCAAATTTTGAAAATGCCTGTTTAAATGAGTTTATGGACTTGTTCGCATTATCAATATCGTTCATTCTAAAATAGCAGATTATAATCCTTGATTGAATTTTAATTCTATCGTTTTCGTTATCTATGTTTTTAAGGGCGTCATTATATTTTTTAAGGGCATCTTCATATTTTTCCTCGTCGAAAAGCAAATCAGCTGATTCAAGTAAAGTTTTTCCTCCGAGAGAAGCGTTGAATTTTCCAACTTTTTCAAGATAGTAAACTGCTTTCTCATTTAATCTTTCGGTTTTGTAGATATTTCCTAAAGCGTGATAAGCTTCGCCAGCATGTGGCAACATCGCTTGAAGCGTTATGCCTGGTGATGGTTTGGGCGTTGAAAGATAAAGTTTATAGTATTTCTTTGCGTTTGTAAAATCTCCAAGCTTATGATATGCAGATGCGATTTTAAATAAAATTTCTGGTGCTTTTTCAAATCCAGAGTATTCAGCAGTAGAGATATAGTTTTTGTATTCACTTATTGATTTTAGATAATCGCCGGTTTCAAAATAAATATCAGCAATTTTTAACTTAACATCTTTTGCGATGTCGGTATAAAAGTAGTTTTTTTCAATCTCGCGAAGTGCATTTATCGCTTCTGCGTAATTTTTTAATTCTTTGTAAATTTGCGCTCTTAAGTCAAGAGCTCTTGCGTCATAAGGGGATGGTGAATACTTTTGGATCAGGAGATTTATATCTGACAGTGACTTTTGCTTTTCACCTGTTTTATAATATGCATAGGCTCTCTTGTAAAGGACCTCGGGGATTTGATTCAGATTGAATTTATTGAAATTGTCGGAGGAAATTTTTATGATTTCATTCCAATTTTGATTCACGAAGTGAAAGTTTAATATGTCAATAATGAAGAGTGGATAGAATCGTGAATTTTGATACTTATTTTTGAAATCCTCTGCAACTTTCCTTTTTCCCTCTTGGTTTGAATCGTAAGTTAAAACTTTATACAAGTAAAAAATAGCGGTATCTGTTTTTTCTGGTTCAATTTGTGGTTTAAAGTCCAAGAATTTTTGGATTATACTTACGGCTGAGTCAGTTTTTATCTTGTTTTCCAAAAAAAGATTATATGCACAATTTGTGATTTGATAGTTTATGTACCACATAGTTTTGGGCTCAAAGTTTCCAGCAGATAGTGCGAGGTTGTAGTATTTAAGGGCATTTGAATAATCTTTCAGTTTCAAATTGTAAAGATCCGCAAGTTTAAGAAGCGTTTCATTTTTAGGTTTATTATTCAGGATATCACCAATAATTTCTGCAATTGATGCGATGTGTTCGGGTTGCTCGGTCGTTTGAAGTCTTTTCAGCATTTCAATTTTGTTTAAGGCGTCATCATATAGCTCAGATGAAGTATATTTTTTGATCAAAGTTTCAAAACTTGAAATTGCGTCACTTGCATCGCCAAGTTTCATATAGCAAAGCCCGATGTGATAAATTGCTTCATCTGCATATCTATTTTGTGGGAAACGATCTAGTAGTTCTATGTAATAGAAAATCGCTTTTTTGCAATCGTTAAGTTTCTCTTCGTAAAGTAGAGCGAGTTGAAAAGTGACATGTGGTGTTAAGGCGCTTGCGGGGAATAGCTCGATGTATTTTTTATAAAATTCAGCTGCTTTCTCAAATTCACCAATCCGAACAAAGTTAGTTGCAAGGTTAAGTATTGCGGTTGATTTTCTAAACGATGCTGTATCAGAGTTTATAACCTTCAGATAAAATTCGTTTGCTTTTTGATAATTTAAAATTTTGTCAAACGCAATCGCAATGTTGAAGTAAAATTCAGGATTTGTTTCCGATTCGGATACGGCATTAAGAAGCTCAGTGTAATGTTTTATTGAGTTTTGATAATCAGCGATGTTGAAATAGTAATTGGCAAGTTGAAGAGTGATTTTTTGGTTTAAGTTTAGTGTTTCCTCATTGAGGTTTAGGTTTGAAATTATAGATTTAGCTTTAAGCATATAGTTTATTGCATTTTCATATTCGCCAAATTCAGATTGGATTTTACCAAGTTCAAAATATGCTGAGGCTGTTATCTCTGGATTGAGCCCACTTTGTGATGTAATTTGAAGAAGTTGTTTTTCAGCTTCTTCGCTTTTTCCAAGTTCTGAGTTAATTTTAGCGATGCTCAAAAGTGCTTTAAACTTTAGATTTTTATCCTCAACTTCGTTTGAAATTTTTCTATATTCAACGAGTGCTTTTTCAAAGTTTCCTTCTTTAATTAAAATTTCCGCCAGTTTAAATCTTGCTGAATAAAAGTAATCGCTTTCAGGATATTCTTGTATAAGCGCGAGCAAAACCTTTTTTGTGTTTTGTAGATCGTTTGCCAGTTCAAAGTATTTCGCTGATTCTACAAGTGCTTTTGATGCTAATTGACTTTTAGGATAGAAAAGTTTTATCCTCTCAAATGCTAAGCCTGCTTCTTTGTATTTTTTTAATTCAACAAAACATTCGGCGGATTTCCAGAGCGCTTCAGGTGCTTTTGGATGAGATGGTTTTGATAAAGCAAAGTCCTGTAGAATGGTTTGAGCATCCTCGAATTTTCGTAGTTTGAAGTAAGACATTCCGAGGTAAAACTGCGCTTCGGGCGTTTGGGGGCTATTTGGATATGTATCAATGAATTTTCTCAATTGTGAAATAGCAAGATCGTAAAAACCTTCATTATAAAGATTTATGGCGAGCTTAAATTCGGCGTTTTCTTTCGTATCTTGAGAAAGTAATAAAGAAAAAGCAAGGATTGACATTAGGGTTAAAAACAGAATTTTCCGCATCGCAGTTTGGGTTTATTTTGATTTTCTGAAAAAATTTAACATTTATTTGAGTTTTAAGCAAAAACATATTAAAAGCTTTTGGTCCTATTCCCACACTTTAAGGTGGCTTGTGCGAAATGGGATATAATATCAAAAAATGGGTATGAGCGTGTCATTTTTTTGTAATGTTTTTCTTTTAAGTAGCAATTTTGCCACATTGGCTGGAAGACATCGGACTTTTTTCTTACTAAAAATCAATAAATTTTTAAAAAAAGTTTGGCATAGTGATTGAAGAATTTTTTTGAAAACAATTAATAGAGAAAATTGAAAATGAAAAAGATTTTGGTTGTTGACGCGGACGAATCAATGAGAAACTTGCTTGTTAAATTTCTCGCTCGTGAAGGTTTTGATGTTTCAGTTGCCGTATCTGGAAAAGAGATGACCGAGAGAATGTCCCAAGATAAATATGATATCGTTATAATTGACGAGAACATATACAAGCAGGATCAGCTTGATATAAAAATGGTGGTTAATAAATTGATGCCGAAGGCGAAAATAATTTATATCGCGCCATTTTATGCTCTAAGTGAATCTCTTGAAGTTGAAGATGAGCGAGTTATAAGATGTGGTCAAAAACTTTTTAGAATATCAGAACTGAAAAGTTTGATAAATGAGTTTAAAACTTTATCTCCTTGAAACTAACTCGGGAGTGTGCACTCCTTTTAATAATCAATTAATCAAGCACCTATGATAAGAAGAACTTTAACATTTGTAATTTTAATTTCAATTTTTTCGTTCAATTTATCTGCGCAGACAAATGCTGATTGTTTCTCTTGCCATGATGATAAAACCTTAACTATGGAAAAAAATGGCAGAGTTATTTCTCTTTATGTTGATCCCAAAAAATTTGATGTTTCGGTTCACAGCTCATTAAGTTGCATTGATTGTCACGAGAATTTTAATCCTGAGGAGATTCCACACAAGGAAAAAATAGAGCCTGTAAATTGTTCTTCCTGTCATTTAGATGAAGTTAAAGGATTCGAGTTAAGCAAACATTCAAAAAAGCTCAGTTGTGCTTCTTGCCACGGAGATGCTCATGAATTAGTTAAAACATCAAGGGTTAATTTTATAAATAAATGTTCGGCGTGTCATACAAATGAATTTCAAGATTACAAGATGAGCATACATTTTGGTGCTAAAGGTGGATCTGATTGCATCTCTTGTCATGGATATCATTCAATAAAGATTGCTTCATCGGATGTTTGTATTAAATGTCATAGCGATAAAAGAATTGTTCGGGAGCATCAGGAGTTTGTTTTGAAATATAGAGAAAGCATCCATGCAAAATATATAAATTGTTCTGATTGTCATACAGGTCATAAAATTTTGAAAGCAACCGATCCGAACTCAACTGTTGCGAGGGTAAACATTGGAAAAACATGTGAAAAATGTCATGGTCAAGTAGCAAAAAATTATTTTGAATCCGATCATGGTAAAGCTTTTATAAGTGGTTTTGAAAGCGCTCCATCTTGTACAGATTGCCATGGAGAACATGACATAATGAGAGTTACAAGTGAAAAATCGAAGATAAGTAGAGCAAACGAGATTGAAGTTTGCTTGAAATGCCATCTTGACGATCCCGAGGTAAGAAAAAGAATGACACATGTTTCATCTTTTATAAATTCATATGAGAATAGCATTCATGGACGATTGTTCCATGCTGGTAATCATGAAGCTGCTGTTTGTAGTGATTGTCATGGTGCACATGAAATGATGAAAGTAAGCAATCCAAACTCGAAAGTTTATAAGTTTAATATATCTTCAACTTGTAGTAAATGTCATCCGAAAATATCAAAGGATTTTAATGAAAGTATACATGGCGTTGCCCTTTCAAGGGGTAATTTTGATTCACCGACTTGCACCGATTGTCATGGGGAACATTTGATTCTTGAACCAACCGATCCACGCTCGCCAGTTGCTCCACGAAATGTCGCGCTTCAACTTTGTTCAAAATGTCATGCATCTGTAAAGTTGGCTGAAAAGTATGGACTTCCTGCTGATAAGTTCAAGACATTTACAGATAGTTATCATGGTTTGAATGTCCGCCTTGGCAATGTTGAAGCAGCAAATTGTGCAAGCTGTCATGGTGTTCATGATATTTTGCCTTCGTCTGATCCACGCTCACGGGTTCATAAAGCAAATCTTGTAAATACATGTGGACAGTGTCATCCTGGAGCCAATGAAAATTTTGTGAAAGGTAAAATCCATGTGACGGTCGCAAGTTCAGATGAAAAAATTATTTATTGGGTATCGACGATTTATATAGTTTTAATAGTATCAATCATCGGATCAATGTTCATTCACAACCTGCTTGACTGGATAAGGAAAACGATAGATAAATATAAGCAAAGACATGCAAGGTTATCTTATTCAGCAGATGAATCTCGGAGAAAGACAAATCTCTATTTAAGAATGACACTTGAGGAAAGAATACAACATTTCGTTCTCCTTGTGAGTTTCTTCACGCTTGTGATAACTGGGTTTATGCTTGCTTTCCCAGATGCTTGGTGGGTTGTAGCGATAAGAAACATAGTAGGAGGCGAAACGGTTTTCAAATATAGAGGATTAATTCATAGAGTTGCTGCTGTTTTGCTCGTTATTGATTCAATTTATCATCTTTATTACATTATCTTTACCAAGAGAGGACGTGAGTTCATTAGAGACATAATGTTTAAAACGCAGGATATAAAAGATATGATTCAAGTTTTAAAATACAACCTTGGGCTTTCAAAGGAAAAACCGAAGTTCGGGAGATTTAACTATATTGAAAAGAGTGAATATTGGGCTTTAATTTGGGGAACTGTGGTAATGACTGTAACTGGTATTGTCTTATGGTTTGAAAATCATTTTATGGGATGGTTCTCAAAGACATTTGTTGATGTATGCAACACGATTCATTACTTTGAAGCGTGGCTTGCGTTTCTTGCGATAATTGTCTGGCATATTTACTATGTCGTTTTCAATCCTGATGTTTATCCTATGAACTTTGCTTGGATTACTGGTTATCTCACAGAGGAGGAAATGGAAAAAGAACATCCACTTGAACTTGAAAAAATAAAACTTCAAGAAATTAAAAAAGAGGAACTTATATGAGCTGCGAAGAAAGAGAAATTAAAAACATAATGATTGAGATCTTGAGAATTGCAATTGAAAGGGAAAAAGATTCTTTTGATTATTATTATTCGGCTTCATTAAAAGCATGTGAACCAAGCGTTCAAAAGTTTTTACTTGAACTTGCAGAGATGGAAAAGGAACATCGCAGATTGCTTGAAGAAAAATTAAAGGAACTTGAATCCGAGGTTTCAGTTCTTGATGGAATAAGAGC
>JBCNVC010000034.1:14797-18791 GCA_039630395.1 Candidatus Kryptonium sp.
GTTTTATGAAAGCTGGAAGGCGTCTTCGCATAGAGATGTCACCTGTGTTAAATGTCATTTCCCGCCGGGGTTTGCTGGCACAGTGAGAGGTAAAGTTGAAGGACTTGTTCAGCTTGTAAATTATTTCGCTCGTTCATATACAAGAAGAAAACCTTGGGCTGAAATATCGGATGAGTCATGTCTACAAAGTGGATGCCACGATACACGATTATTGAAAGGCAAAGTGGTTTATAAAGGCGTCGTTTTTGACCATGTCCCTCATCTTGAGGAGATGAGACGTGGAAAGAAATTAAGATGCACAAGCTGTCATTCACAGATTGTTCAAGGGGATCATATAACAGTTACTGAAACAACTTGCTTTCTTTGCCATCTTAAAAGGGATGGAGATGTTGATTTAGTGCTTTATAAAAAATTATCAAATTGTCAAACTTGTCATGATTGGGAAGTGATTTCAAAAGAGGAGATGGTTAAATATAAATTTGATCATTCTGAAGTTGTTAAAAGGAAAATTGAATGCGTTAGCTGTCATGTTAATACCATAGTTGGAGATGGATTTGTTCCGTTAGAAAACTGTTATGCATGTCATTACGATCATGCACGTTTGAGTCAATATGGAAATACAACGCTTCTTCACAAAGTTCATATAGCTGAGCATAAAGTTGAATGTATACAGTGTCATCTGACGATTCAACATAAGATCAACAAAGTAACTTCCAATGAGGAATTGGATTGCGGTTCATGTCATATAAATGAGCATACAACTCAAATGCTACTTTTTGCTGGGAAAGATATTAATGGTTTAAAGGGAGAACCAGATCCTATGTTTGAAGCCGGGTTAAATTGTGCAAGTTGCCATACTTTTCATGAGGGACCGATGGATAAAGATAAAGCGGGAAGTTCTAATTTAAAATCTTGCGAAACATGCCACGAGAAAGGTTATACGAAGCTTTTTGCGTTGTGGAAGGAATCTATCGCTGAGAAAATATATAAGTTGAAACAACAAGTTCATATTGTTGATTCGCTTGTGAAAAATGTATCAAGAGCAAGGGAATATGTTGAGAAAGCGAAAAACGCAGTTTTTATAGTTGAATCAGGCAAGGCAGTTCACAATATAAAGTATTCGGATCAAATAATTACGAGCGGATATAGGTATCTCGTTGAGGCTTTAAAAATTGCTAAGATAAACTATGACCTTTCAGGTTTCTTTGTTTCTTCAAAGGTTCCCAAAGAATGTGCAAATTGCCATGCGGGTGTTGAAAGTATAACACGTCCTATTTATGGGACTTTATTTGCTCATTTAAGTCATGTTCAAGAAAGAAATATTAAATGCGATGTCTGTCATTCAAATGCGAAAAGGCATGGCGAGTTAATTTTGACAAAAGATAAGTGTAATTCTTGCCACCATCAGAATTTAACGGCTAAAGGTTGCAAAACATGTCACCAGGTTGAAGACGAAATCTATGCTGGAACTTTCATGGGTAAAAATACACCAGATGTAATGCACCAAGCCGGTGTTGAATGCAGTGATTGTCATGTCTCAAACAACATGGTTTTGAAGCCAAATGAGGAAGTGTGCCTTAACTGTCATGAATCTGGTTATGATGATATGGCTGTTGAATGGAAGAACGATGTTAAAAAATTAATTGAAGAAATTAAAGCCTTGAGTTCAAGGTATTTTGAAAAAGATAAGGATGAAATTTTAAAAATTGTAAATCAACTTGAGCGACATGGAGCAGGTGGATTACATAACTATAACTTGACTATTGAGGTTCTTGAAGAGTTGAAAAGAAAGATGAATGCATCCATAGCGAGAAAGTAGAATTGTTATTTTGGTTTGTTTTTGTTAAAATAAATACACAACAAAAATTAACATATGGAGGAGAAATGAGGAAATATTTAATCGGTCTGCTAATAATCCCACTTATTTTTAATTATCTATTTTCTCAAGGAACTCCAAAATTCAAATATGTTGGTGTTTCTGTTTGCGCTCCATGCCATAGGGGTGAAAAGAAAGGGAAAATGTTTGAAATCTGGCAGGCAAGTAAACATGCTAAGGCTTATGAAACTTTAAAGTCCGAAGAATCAAAAAAGATCGCGCAACAAAAGGGAATCAAAGTTCCGCCACATGAGGCGCCTGAATGCTTGAAATGTCATGTCACTGGTTATGATGCACCAAAAGAAGCATTTTTGGAGAGATTCAAAATTGAAGAGGGTGTTCAGTGTGAAGCATGTCACGGACCAGGTTCAGAGTATAAAGCTTTGAAAATAATGCAAAGCAGGGAAGAATCAATAAAGAATGGACTTATTCTGGTGCTTGTTGCTGATGGAAGCGCAGAAAAGCAGTGCAGGACATGCCATAATGAAGAAAGCCCAACATTTAAAGGCTTTAATTTCAAGGAAGCGTGGGCTCAAATAGCGCATCCATTGCCAAAACAATAAAAGTAAATTCATAAAAAATTTTTTTGAAGGCATACCCTCTATCTTGGGTGTGCCTGTTTAAAAATTAAAAAAGTAAAAAATGAACATGAACTTAAAAACACTATCTTCAAGGCGCGAGTTCTTAAAAGTGGTCTCTAAACTTGGTCTTGTTGGTGCTCTATATTCGCTCTTTAAAGCTTTTCTTCCCGTAACACTGAGATCTCAAGTGAAAAAAGTAAAGGTTGGAAAAGTAAACGAATTCAAACCCGATGCAGGGAAAATAATTAAAATTGATAACAAACCTGTTCTTTTAATTCGTCTTGAAAATGGTGAATTTAGAGCATTCTCAGGTTTTTGCACACATAAAAACTGTATAGTTCAATATCGCAGTGATATGAAAGCAATATGGTGCGCTTGTCATAAAGGTAAATTTGATCTTGAAGGTAAAAACATAGAGGGACCACCACCACGCCCTCTTGACAGATTTAAAGTTGTTATAGAAAAGGATGAGGTTTACATAGCAATGTAAAAAATGCTGCGTAAGCTTTTCTAAAATTAAATGTCGGTTTAAGATGAAAATATTAATTTTTCTACTAATACCAGCGATTTTGTTTTCGCAGAACCTAAACCTTCGCCTTACAACAACTGCTTATATGTGGCAAAGATATGAAACGCCAGAGGTGAAGACAAATCACCTCAGAGCGTTTCAGCTTGCGCAGTTAACATTAAGTAAGGGAAATATTTCGGTTCACTCTTATATGAATTTGTCCAACGATTTTAGAGAAAGACAAACGAATGATCCTGCTTTGAGATTTTATAATTTTTATCTAAACTGGCGAAACATATTCAACCGATTTAATCTTAAACTTGGCAGATTTGCTGTTTATTCAGGTGTTGGCGTTGGAACGATTGATGGAGCATATGTCAATGCAAAGATAACAAAATTTCTAAATGCAAATGTTTACGGTGGTTTTCTGATGCCACAAAATCAGAAATTTTCACTTAACAATGATCCCAAAAATAATCATATGTTCGGGGGACAGTTAAAACTTTCTTTAGGTTCATTAAACGCATCTCTAAGTTACTTCAACCAGCATCGCAAACCTAAAACTTATGAAGCGTTGCGAGCAGACAGCGTCGGTGATGTTTTCGTTCAGGAAATAAATTTGACTTCTTCACAATATCAAATTATTAGCGGTGATCTAAATTATGAAGTCTCAATTTTTGAGGTTTACTCACGAATTGATTACGATATTAATAATGTTAAAATTTCAAGGGGCGAAGTCTCAGCAGGTGTTAATTTGTTCAATAGATTAAAACTAAGCGCTAGCTATGATTACCGTGATCCAAGGATCCCAGTAAATTCAATCTTTTCGGTCTTCAATTATGGGGTAACAAAAGAAATTGAGTTCGGAATACATTATAGAATCTCACATCTTTTGAGGATTTATACTGGTTTTTCAAATGTTAATTATGTTGATGACAAATCTCAAAGAATCATCGCTGGGTTTGATGCAGGATATGTTTCTGTCAATTTTGCTAAGCGGCTCGGTTATGCCGGTGAACTTGATGGTGT
>JBCNVC010000340.1:0-818 GCA_039630395.1 Candidatus Kryptonium sp.
TCGATTCAAACTTATTGGAAAAAAGGAACAAGTATTACTAAGACAATTGTTTCAATCCCTCACAGGTTCGATTCAAACGCAAAGAAACGCCAGAAATTGCAACAATTAAAGCCTCGTTTCAATCCCTCACAGGTTCGATTCAAACTCATTTTTACATACCCAGCCCAGTTTTCCGCATATTGTTTCAATCCCTCACAGGTACGATTCAAACTTATGTTCTATTTCTTGGATGGTGCTCTTTGGATGTTGTTTCAATCCCTCACAGGTACGATTCAAACTAGCGTTTAAGTGCGTTGTTAAATTGTTTGCTAATGGTTTCAATCCCTCACAGGTACGATTCAAACATGTAATTGGCGGTTGGACTGGGTCAAGTGTTTTATCGTTTCAATCCCTCACAGGTACGATTCAAACAAAAGTTGCATAAAAAACATTTCATTCGCATAATCAGTTTCAATCCCTCACAGGTACGATTCAAACTAAGCAAGATGACTGTCAAAAAGTGGATAAAAGAGGGAAGTTTCAATCCCTCACAGGTACGATTCAAACAAACTGCTCATCACCTAAAAACACACACAAAAGCGGATAGTTTCAATCCCTCACAGGTACGATTCAAACTCGGCTCATCAACATACTCAATACCCAAAACATCCAACGTTTCAATCCCTCACAGGTACGATTCAAACAGGTTAGTTAAAATTGATAGTGAAAAACTTGTTGAAAGTTTCAATCCCTCACAGGTACGATTCAAACAGCCCAAAGAAAATGGAAATGATGATTTTCCAGTCCCTGTTTCAATCCCTCACAGGTACGATTCAAAC
>JBCNVC010000341.1:0-814 GCA_039630395.1 Candidatus Kryptonium sp.
TATCGTGCTCATTTGATTCTACCTAAGGACTCAACAAGAAAATGCTCCGAATGCCATAATAATGCAAATGTTCAAGCTCTCAATAATACTGGTCAGTTATATGTAGTAAAGTGGGATACTGCTCAAAAGAGATTAATTAATACTAAGGGAGTTATACCAGTTCCTCCAAACTGGAAAACCTCCTTATTATTTGACTTTGTTGATTATACAGGAAGACCTGATACAACATATACAGATCCGACAAAGTGGGTATATTTGAAATCTACCACCGATTTAAGGCAAGAATTAAATCAATATGTTGCACCATTGACGCAAGCTCAAATGGCTAAACTTTCCATGCCTGTGTCTGTTGAGGATAATGTTAAGTTAATCCCATCAGAGTATAAGCTCATGCAAAATTATCCAAATCCATTTAACCCATCAACAACAATTGAATTCCATTTGCCAAAAGAAACGATTGTATCCTTGAAGGTCTATAACACCGCAGGTATTGAAGTAAAGACATTAATTTCAAATGCAAGATACAGTGCTGGAATTCATAAAATTAAATTTGATGCTAGCAACTTGCCAAGCGGTGTGTATCTATATAAGATATCTACACCTGAATTTACCGATATTAAGAAAATGGTTTTGATCAAGTAATTCTTTATCTTGTTTCCGTTCAAACAAAGCGGGAGCTTTAGGCTCCCGCTTTTTATTTTTAGGGGTTTGAAATTTAAGTTTCTTTTCTTAATTTTTTAAGAGTAAAATAAAAAACTAAATACCTATTTTAATGACTGAAAAGAAAAAAACAGAGAAATTACAAACAAAAAAA
>JBCNVC010000342.1:0-813 GCA_039630395.1 Candidatus Kryptonium sp.
CTAAATAACTCCTTGCTACTAATGAAAATTATATGGAGTCTCCAAACAAATTCTTGAAAAGAAAAGACAAAAATGATAGGGCCTCATCTCTTGAGCCTCTCAAATGATTAAGAACTTTTGACAACTGAAAACTCAAAACAAAAATTGTGAGCCTACAAAGAATTTGAAATACAAACAAAAAAAACTCTCTTGCCCAAAAGTTTTATCTATAAATTATTTACTTGAGAGATGAGTCGTCGTTCAACTTTTTATTGCCAAAAATAAAAGGATATAAGGCCAGAAAATAGGGAAATAAGAGAGGAGATAAGGGTTTTAGCTCTGAATTATCCCACCTATGGATACAAGAAAATAGCCCTTTTGATTTACAGCTAAGAACTACAGAGTGAATCACAAGAAGGTATTAAGGCTATGTGTTCCCAGCACTGCTTGATTTTTGTTTGTGGGGCAAGGAGATAACTTAACATTGAGCACATAAAAAGTTTCTATAGGGTAATGAGGATAGAATTATTAGATAAAATGGTACTTGATGAAAATATGAACTTTAGACTTCCTCACTTTTAGGTAACTTCTTATTTTGTCAGATTAACTCAAGAAAATCTTAGGACTAATGAATTCTAAAATTCTATTAACTGCCCCTTGTATAGTCACTTCAGATGTATCAATTGTTAGATCAGGAGCTATTGGTTCTTCATAGGGTGAACTAATACCAGTATAGTTCTTAATTTTGCCTTCTCGTGCCAATTTGTAAAGTCCTTTGGGATCTCTCTTTTCACAAATTTTGACCGGACATTTGCAATAAATTAATATGAAGTT
>JBCNVC010000343.1:0-809 GCA_039630395.1 Candidatus Kryptonium sp.
TACGATTCAAACATTTATTACAAAATCCCTCAACTGGAAAGTATGCGGTTTCAATCCCTCACAGGTACGATTCAAACAGATTATTACGTTATTAAGAATGGTCTGTATATTGTGTTTCAATCCCTCACAGGTACGATTCAAACTTGTTGTTATTTGACATTAGTAATCGTGAAAAACGGAGTTTCAATCCCTCACAGGTACGATTCAAACATATGGAAGATAATAAAAGAGTATTCATATTATCTCTCGTTTCAATCCCTCACAGGTACGATTCAAACATTTTAACATTATTACCCATTAGAAGTAACGACCCCGTTTCAATCCCTCACAGGTACGATTCAAACTTCAGCAATAACGAGTATCAAAAAAGCAAATGCCATGTTTCAATCCCTCACAGGTACGATTCAAACATGGTTTGTATCTTGTAGTTTTTAAAAATGGTGAATACAGTTTCAATCCCTCACAGGTACGATTCAAACGTATTCTGTTATGAAACTGGTTTACTTGTGGTTTGCTGTTTCAATCCCTCACAGGTACGATTCAAACTTTGAATTTCAAGAACCGATTATTTGTCAAATCTGTGTTTCAATCCCTCACAGGTACGATTCAAACGACACAAAAATTTGCAAGAATAGTTGTCCTTTATTGTTTCAATCCCTCACAGGTACGATTCAAACGTTGCTTGCGCTTATTTTTTTTTGCTTATCCAGCAAGGTTTCAATCCCTCACAGGTACGATTCAAACATTTATTACAAAATCCCTCAACTGGAAAGTATGCGGTTTCAATCCCTCACAGGTACGATTCAAAC
>JBCNVC010000344.1:0-805 GCA_039630395.1 Candidatus Kryptonium sp.
GCACAGGTTTCTCAAAATTTTGGGGTTGATGATCTTGATGGGACGGTCCGGGAGGAAAGAATTTATCATATGGCTGGAGCTGATACCGCACAATATCTTACGAAAAATCAACTTATCAAACTTATCAAAGATGCTGGAAGAATCCCTGTCGAAAGGGACGCATATTATAATGTGATCGCGGAGTATTAAGTTTCTTAACAATTTTTTACCAGCACAATAAAAGTAAAATTTTATGCGGATAATTAACGCGGTTAAAAAAGCTGAAAAACTACAGCGTGAAAGCAAGTTTACGAAAGCACTTTTGATTTATGAAAAAATCGATAAAAACTTAAACTCAAATTCTTTCGACAAAGAATGGCTTTATTATCTTCGCTTGAATGAGGGACATTGCGCAAGATTAGCTGGAAGTTTCAAAAAAGCAATAAGATATTACAATCTCGCCTTAAAACTTGCAAAGAGAATAGATGAAGTATCAGTTGCAGATGCACTCTCTGGAATGGGGACAACTTTAAGAGCAATTGGAAAATTAGAGCAAGCCGTAAAATCTTTTGATGTTGCTTATGAAATTTACAAACGATTAAATGATATAGAAGGGCAAGCATATATACTATGGGCAAAGGGTGGGACTTTCAGATTTATGGGTTTAATTGATCATGCTTTTAAATCTTTTAAAGAAGCCTTTGTAATTTACAAGTCTCTTGGGAATAAGGCAGGAATGGGATATTCACTCTGTGGACTTGGGGGAGCTTCAAGAGTTATGGGTAATTTTGAAGAATCGCTTGAGTATTATACAGAGGCAAATAAA
>JBCNVC010000345.1:0-803 GCA_039630395.1 Candidatus Kryptonium sp.
TCACTGTGATGCTAAAAGAAATAACCAATTTGAAAAACAAGTTAGAGCAAGTGAGACAATATCAAGATCCAATTGCTACGGAGCAAATGTTGAAAGAAAGATTTGAGCGAGGTGAAATTACTTTAGACGAATTCACTGAAGCAATTAAGCAAACTGCTCGCATGGTCAGAGACGAACGCTTTGAGTATGACGGCAAGCGCATCGTTATCAAATACATTGCTCAACATTACTATCTGCCTGTTGTATTGAGTGAAAATGAAAGAGCGGATTACATTCGCCACATTATCAAGACACAAAGCGAAGTGAATTTTATCAATGCTTTAGAGCAATACTTGAGTCAGTCCAGCAACAAATTTAGTGAATTTGACTGGTGGTTCTTTAGTAAACTTGATGAGAGTTTGGATGAAGTTTATTTGCCATACTATGATCCTAAAACAAACCGCATTGCTCGGTTCAAGCCAGACTTTATCTTTTGGCTGAAAAAGGAAAATCGCTATTTCATTGTTTTCGTTGATCCAAAGGGAATGGAACATACGGATTGGCAAAGAAAAGTAGATGGCTATTGTGCTGTCTTTGAGGACAATGGAATGCCTAAGGTTTTATCACATAATGGTTGGGAAGTGACTGTGCATTTGTTTTTGTACACTACGGATATTAACAGAGCCCCGGAAGGCTATCGTCGTGGTTGGTTTTTTAGTTTTGATGTTATGATTGATAATATTTTTTTTTATAAAAATCAATATACTAAATAATATAAAAATTTTTATAATAAATAAAGTAGTTTTTTAAAAATGGGGTGTTTT
>JBCNVC010000346.1:0-797 GCA_039630395.1 Candidatus Kryptonium sp.
CATATCCCAATGAAGAGTGTATCCTCTAAATCACTTTACTAAAGGCTTTAGATTTAAATTCAAGTCCATCATCCCTCCTCCTTCTGTATACCATATTTTCTAAAATATACACTCTAAATGCTCCGCTACCACATTTCCCGTCAAACTAAAATCAATCAAAGGGACTACTTCCTTATCTTCTGACCTTATTTTCCTTTGTTTTGATAAAAAAGTTGAACGAAGAGTTAACCATCTCTCAAGTAAATAACTCAGAGATAGAGCTTTTGGATAGGAGAGTTTATATGAAGAGTTTGTTCTGAGACGCCGTATAATCTTCAAGTAGCAGGGAAAGAGATGTTTAGTAATTCAACTTAAGAGAAAATTGGGATAATATGAGTTTTATGTAAAAACTCTAACATTAAATTTGTCCAAAAAAAGAACAATCCATTCCAGTATATCTCTTTGAATTTTTCTTAAATTTTAATAAAATTAAATGACAATATCATGTCAGAGCGATTTATGATTTCAAAATTGTCACAAGTCTAAAATATTAATGGAGAAATTTTAGAATAAGGCAGTATTAAATGCACCCTTACTAAAGAATTGATAACAAGTTTTACCTATTTTAGATGGAAAAAGCAATTTATTTAAATTCACTTAGTGCTCAAGTAATTGCAACCCATTTCATCCAATTAATACATTGTTGATACCCACGGACCTGTTTACCCTTATGTATTGACATGCTCGCATTACACATTCCGGTTCCATCATAATGGATAGTGTTTTTTGAGGAAAACTGCCTTGCGCCCATCCAATAC
>JBCNVC010000347.1:0-786 GCA_039630395.1 Candidatus Kryptonium sp.
TGAAATCGGATTTTCACTTGCTTTCGGGGCTTTTCTTGCTGGGCTTTTGATTTCTGAATCTGAATACGCGCATCAGGTACCGGCTGATATAATTCCGTTTAGGGACAGGTTTATGGCTATATTTTTTATTTCCGTTGGAATGCTTTTCAACGCTGATTTTATAAGCAAAAATCTTCTTAATGTTGTCGTTGTTTCCGCATTGGTGATGTTGATTAAATCAATTGGCACATTCGCAAGTGTGGCGTTAGCAGGTGGTGGTTCAAGGGTTTCATTGATTTCCGCTTTTGCGCTGTCCCAGATCAGTGAGTTTTCATTCGTCTTAATTTTACTCGGCAAAGCAAATAAGATAATTGGGGAAGATATCTATAATTTGTTTATATCCGTTTCAATAATTACGATGATGCTTACTCCTATTTTGCTTGTCTATGCTCCAAGGATTTCGCAAGTTATAGAAAAGTATATTAAACTCCGAGGAAAGTTTTTTGAAGAGGTCGGAAAGGTGGATAGGTTTGAGAACCATGTTATAATCGTTGGATTTGGATTAAACGGTAGAAATGTCGCAAAGGCTTTGAAAGCAATCGGAGTCCCATATGTGGTTGTAGAGCTTAACATCGTCACCGTTAAAAGAATGCGGGAACAAGGTGAACAGATTTATCACGGGGATGCGACGAGCATTGATGTGTTAAGAAAAGTTGGAATTGATAAGGCGAGGTTAATTGTCGTGGTGATTTCAGATCCTGTTTCGGCAAGAAAAATCGTCTCGCTTGCTCGCTTTGAAAATCCGAA
>JBCNVC010000348.1:0-780 GCA_039630395.1 Candidatus Kryptonium sp.
GGTACATTGCTTTTATTACACCTTCAGAATAAATAGGTAAAATTGGAATGGTATCAACCCCTGCAGCCACTTCTAAATCTTCTTCAAAACCAAGTTCAATTAAAAACCTACCATGCTCGCTTTCTTTCAACATCTTTAAGAGATTTTTACGATAAGATTTATAAAGTTTAATAGAAGCAAGAACTGAATCGCTAAGTTTAAATTTCTTCCTTGATTTTCCATTTACAAGCATGAAAGCGATCATTCCTCCACAAACTGTATCTTCAATACAAAAACGATTTAACTTTCCTGAACAAAGAATTAGGATATCATCGCTATTTTCATTTACAAACTTCACTGCTTCTGATATATTTACGAATCCAGCGATTATAGAATGTTTCGCATATTTTGTCTTAGTTATGGCAACGGATCCATTTGTGCTTGCATAGATTAATGTTTTACCTTTAACCTTATCTTCGGTGTATTCGAATGGAGAGTTCCCGAGATCAAATCCATCAATTATTTTTCCACCTCTTTCACCACACAAAAGAAAAGAGTTTGGTTCAAGAGTTGAAGCATATTTCACAGCATTTTCAACGGTCGCTACCGGAATTATAACTCTTGCGCCATTTTTCAAAGCTGTTGCTATAGTAGTTGAAGCTCTCAAAACATCAACAACTATTACCGTCTTATTCTGTAATCCTAATTCATCTTGAATCTGCAGAGGTGTGAAAAACAAATCAATATTCATTTATCCCCTGCTTTTATTTTGCTCTATTTGGAACGAATGGAAGATTTACA
>JBCNVC010000349.1:0-776 GCA_039630395.1 Candidatus Kryptonium sp.
TTTGAATCGTACCTGTGAGGGATTGAAACAGCTGTTGTTTTTCTTCGGTTATTCTTTCAGTATGCGTTTGAATCGTACCTGTGAGGGATTGAAACTACTTTTCAGTATTTTGTATTCTTCATCCATTTTTTTGTTTGAATCGTTACCTGTGAGGGATTGAAACTTGTTTGATGAGATTGAGATTGAGATAAAAAAGGAAAGTTTGAATCGTACCTGTGAGGGATTGAAACAGGATCCCCCGTACAATTTCAAATGCCTCGGCTATGTGTTTGAATCGTACCTGTGAGGGATTGAAACTTGCGGGGGCAAGGCAACTGAGGCAAGGCAGGACTAAGTTTGAATCGTACCTGTGAGGGATTGAAACAAATTTCTAACAAAATTAAAATTCTTGCCCCGCCAGGTTTGAATCGTACCTGTGAGAGATTGAAACAGCAGTTTGCCCCCTTTTAAACAAAAACCTTCCCAAGTTTGAATCGTACCTGTGAGGGATTGAAACGACAACGACGATTTCCGACGATTTCCGACAATTTCGTTTGAATCGTACCTGTGAGGGATTGAAACTCAAAAGTCCTCTGCGTCTCACGCCTCAAATAAGCGGTTTGAATCGTACCTGTGAGGGATTGAAACTACTATTGCGAAGACTTGGTTTGCGTTGATTAAAACGGTTTGAATCGTACCTGTGAGGGATTGAAACTTGGTATATGCCGGGTTTAGAGGTGATGCTCAAATTAGTTTGAATCGTACCTTGAGGGATTGAAACGATAATAACACGGTTG
>JBCNVC010000035.1:0-5972 GCA_039630395.1 Candidatus Kryptonium sp.
AATTGACAAAATTTGATTTTGATTTTTTAAAGTTTTATATTTGCAATTGAAATGCCGAGGTGGCGGAATTGGTAGACGCGCACGTTTGAGGGGCGTGTGGGGCAACCCGTGCGGGTTCGAGTCCCGCCCTCGGCACTACTCCAACTAAAAGATTAATACCTTAGAAATGTAGAACCATCAGCTAAAAGAATTAAAAATGTTTTTCTTGAAGATATTGGTTCACTTGAACCAATTACAAGGGCAAATTACGAGAGAAGATTAAGAAAAATTCCAAATGTTCAGCGTATAATTATTGTCCCTCCAATAAAACTGTTTCGCAAGAGATTTGAGGGAAGGAGGACCTTAGAGTTTCCGAAGTAATTTCAAAAGATTTCATCTTACCTGCGGTCGGTCAGGGCACGATTGCGATTGAGGTCCGGGAGAAAGACGGAAAACTCTTGATCTTGTAAAAATGATAAATCATCTCGAAACTGAACTTGCGACGAGGGCGGAGCGAGCGCTTTTGAGATATCTCGAAGGTGGATGTCAAATTCCAATTGGGGCATTTGCTTATGTTTCAAATGGTAAAATCAAACTTTCTGCGATGGTAAGCAATCTTAATGGTACATTTCTCGTGCGCGATTCGCTTGAAGGTGATATAGATGATGATGTTGAAAGTCTTGGTTTTGAACTTGCCGAGAAACTTCTTCAACAAGGAGCATCAAAAATCCTTGATGAAATAAGAAAGATAAACTAAAAATGAAGGTTTTGATAACCCGAGATAAATCACAAGCGATTGAGTTCGCAAGCTATCTTGAATCTTTTGGTTTCATTCCTATTTTCTTTCCAACGATTGAAATAGTTGAGCCAGATTCTTGGGATGAAGTTGATGAACGAATTAAGCGAATTGATGATTATACCGATATAATTTTCACCAGTTCGAATGGAGTTAGATTTTTCTTTGAGAGGTTTATGAGGTTTTATCCAATTGAAAAACTTAAAACGAAAAGGTTTAGCGCTGTTGGAATAAGAACGAAAAACGAGATTGAAAAGTATGGTTTTAAGGTTGAAACTTTGCCAGAAAAATCGGATAAAGAAAATTTGTTTGCAAAAATTTTAGTATCCGAAAAAGCCAAATTTCTATTTCCACGAGGTAATCTTACAGATGAAAAGTTTATAAAACTTTTGAAGGAAAACGGTTTTAAAATTGACGACATTGTTGTCTATAAAACTATAAAACCCGAAATAGACGAAAATAATATAAATGAAATTAAATCAATGATTGAAAATGGAGAGATAAAATTTATAACCTTCTTCAGCCCATCAAGCGTGAGGAATTTTTTTGAGATCTTGGGGAATGTAAAGTTGAACGGTCAGAAAATCGCTGTTATAGGGGAAACCACTCTTAAAGAGTGTGAAAAGTTTGGTTTAAGTGTTAATATAAATCCAATGGAGTTCAATCCTAAACCAAGTGCGAAGTTTCTTGCTGAGTTAATTAATAAAGAAAAAACAAATTTCTGAAATTGAACTTGCGAAACGATATATTTTTGAAAGCCTGTAAAGGCGATAAGATAGAGAGAACCCCGATCTGGATAATGCGCCAGGCTGGAAGGTATTTACCTGAATATAGGAAGATAAGAGAGCGATATGATTTTCTTACAATGATAAAAACTCCAGAGCTTGCATCGGAGATCACAATCCAACCAATTGAAATAATTGGTGTTGATGCTGGGATAATTTTTTCCGATATACTTGTTCTTCCAGAAGCTATGGGATTAAATCTTTACATTGAGGAAAACAGGGGACCGCGATTTGAAAAAAATATCAAAAGTGAAGCGGATATTGAAAATCTTATCATTCCGGATCCAACCGAGAAGTTAAAATATGTTCTTGAAGCGATAAGGCTAACGAAACGAAATATTGATGTCCCACTTATCGGTTTCGCTGGTTCGCCGTGGACTTTGTTTGCATACATGGTTGAAAGTGAACCCGGAAAGGATTTTAAAAATGCAAAATTGTTTATCTATGCTAATTCCAAACTTGCTCATAAACTTCTCGAAAAAATTTCTGTTGCTGTTTCTGATTTTCTAATATCACAAATTGAACATGGTGCTGACGCAATTCAGATATTTGACACTTGGGGTGGTATCCTAAACCATGATGATTTCGTAGAATTTTCTTTAAGTTATATTTCATATGTAATTAAGAAAGTTAAGGCACAATTCCCCCATATTCCATTGATTTTGTTCTCAAAAGGTGTGTGGCAGTGGATTGATGAAATTATTAATTTAGGTTGCGATGTTATAAGTATCGATTGGACATTTGACATTAAAAAAGCAAAGGAAAAATCATATGATAAGGTTTCTATACAAGGGAACCTCGATCCGGTTGTTCTTCTCTCAAAGCCTGAGGTAGTTGTTCGGGAGACGATAAAAATACTTGAAAAATATGGTGATGGTAACCGACACATCTTTAACCTTGGTCATGGAATTTTGCCTGAAACACCGGTTGAGAATGTTAAACTTCTTGTTGAAACGGTAAAAACAGAAAGTAGAAAATATCATAAACAAAATCGAAGTGGTCAATATGAAATTTAAAAATGTTGACATAGAACTTTTGAAAAAATACGATCGCCCTGGACCAAGATATACAAGTTATCCACCAGCTCCAGCTTTTTCAAAAAATTTTGGTCCTGAGGATTATAGAAACGCAATAATTGAAAATAATCTTCAAAATTCAAAAGCTGATCTATCGCTTTATTTCCATATCCCTTTCTGTGATACGCTGTGTTATTTTTGCGGGTGCAATATGCTTGTGACTCATAGGCGCGAGACGATAAGAAAATATCTTGATTACCTAAAAAAAGAAATTGATATGGTATGGAGGCTAATCTCTCCAGAAAGAAAAGTAACCCAGTTGCACTGGGGTGGTGGAACCCCATCTTACCTTAATCCTGATGAAATTAGGGAATTGGGAAACTTCATTAATGAGAGGTTTAAATATGTTGATGAACCCGAGATAGGAGTCGAAATTGATCCACGAGGCTTAACATATGAACATATGAAAGCATTTCAAGAGGTTGGATTTAATAGAATAAGCATGGGGGTTCAGGATTTTGACCCTAAGGTTCAAAAAGCTGTCAATAGGATTCAACCTGAAACAATAACAATACAAGCTATTGACTGGGCGCGTGAATTGGGCTTCAAAAGTATAAATATTGATTTAATTTATGGTTTGCCATTTCAAACTGTTGAATCTTTTGAAAAAACAATCGATAAAATAATTGAACTCTCGCCTGAACGACTTGCTGTTTTCAACTTTGCTTATGTTCCATGGCTTAAACCTCATCAACGAGTGATAAAAAAGGAGGATCTACCAACTCCGGAAGTTAAACTGCAAATCTTAAAAATGACTATCGAAAAATTAACAGAAGTTGGATATGTTTATATCGGGATGGATCATTTTGCCAAGCCGGATGATGAGCTCGCAATTGCACAAAGAGAAAAAACTCTATATAGAAATTTCCAAGGTTACTCAACTCGCGCAGGAGCCGATTTGTATGCTTTTGGAATGTCCGCAATAAGTCAATTTCAAAACATCTACGCTCAAAATTATAAAGAATTGAAAGATTACTACGCAAAGATTGACGAAGGAAAGTTTCCAACGGTGGTTGGATATAAGATGAACCAAGATGATATAATAAGAAAGCATGTGATAATGCGATTGATGTGCGACATGGAATTAACTAAAAGTGAAGTTGAAGGGAAATTTGGGATAAATTTTGATGAATACTTTGCGGATTCGCTTCTAAAACTTCAAGAATTTATTGATGATGGACTTGTGGAATTAACGGATGATAAAATAATTGTCACTTTGATGGGGCGACTTGTGATAAGAAATATAGCTATGTGCTTTGATGCATATGTTGAAAAGATGATGAAAGAGAAACCGATATTCTCACGAACTGTTTAAAGTCATAGAAATAGATAAGGTTTCCAGCTTTCATCAATTTCGCCAACGAAATTCTTGATGAAAAAAATTGGATTGGGCTTTTTAGGTTTCTTTAATAGTTTCATTCCAGCTTCTTCGGGAGTTCTATCACCTTTTTTATTGTTGCATTGCACGCAGGCACACACGAGATTTTCCCAAGTATCTTCGCCACCTTTCGATTTAGGTATGACATGGTCAACAGTTAAAGGAACGCCAGTACGACCACAGTACTGACATCTGTGATTATCTCTTTTGAGAATGTTTTTTCTTGTTAAAATTACCCTGCGATACGGCATATGAATATAATACGATAATCTTACAACCGTTGGAAGGGGAATTGAATAAGAAACAGACCTTATATATTGTCCCTCTCTTGCTGCCACGAGTTCAGCTTTACCAAGGTAAAGAAGATTTATTGCTTTCTTAACAGGGCAGATGCTCATCGGCTCATAGTTTTGATTTAAGACGAGGACTTTTCTGTGTAACGGATTTGAAACAATTTCTTTTTCTTCGTACAACCGAAATTTGAATTGGACTTCTTCTCTGAATTTAATTCACCTCCTTGAAAAGTTTTAAAGTTTCTACTTAAAATTTAAAACTCTTCTCGCCCCTACAAAAGTTCTCGCAAGTCGTTCGCTGAAAATTTGACTTCTTTTATCTAAACTATTAATTCTAACAAAACCGGATGCATGGATTATTTCTTTGTCCTTCCCAGTGTAAATTCCAACATGAGAGATCCTTTTTCCATCAGAGCTGAAAAACAAAAGGTCGGCTTTTTTAAATTTGTTGAAATTTTTACCAACATACTCTCCAACTTCCCATTGCATATCGGAATCTCTCGGCAGTTGAAATCCATTTATTCTAAAAACAGTTTGAACGAAACCAGAGCAATCAAATCCCTTTGGAGTTTTGCCACCCCATAAATAAGATACACCGAGAAATTTCTTCGCCGTTTGAATTATACTGTTTATGTTTAAATTTTCCGAAGGTTTGAATTTTCTTGCTTCATTTTTTCTGATAAATCCAAATGTACCATCGGGAAGTTCAACTTTGAACCATCCATTTTTAAAGTCAATATAATTTAGTATAGAGCAAACAACGATATCTCTCAAAGTAGGAGAGTTTTTTTCTGGTTTTGAATAAACAAATCCTGAATTTGAAATAAACTCAACTTTTGGTTTTTGGATATATTCTGAAAATCTAAGCTGGTCCATCAGAACAACCTGCGGTTTATATACCCAGCCGATATAACCGTCAAAATGCAGTTTCGCTCTCACCCAATCATCTTTTATTTCAAGCACATCAAAAGTTTCGCCAAGTATGACTTGCGTTGTTTGTTCGCTTCGCAGTGATGGTTCTTTAAAAACTGGAGCGGTTCCAACATTACAAACTCCATATCTCAAGGTTACATCTTCAGAGGGCAGGAGTTTTATTGGGATGTCGGTTGGAAAAAGTTTGAGCGCTTTTTTCAAGATTTCCTCATCAGATACCTTTATCAAACCTTCAGATAGCTCAAATACACATAATCTCGTGTCTATCCCAAGTTTCCTGCGAATTTCTTCAATTTTTAGGCTCGGTTCTTCCATTTTCAAAAAATTAGGTTTCGTATTTTGATTAAAATATAATGCGGAAAGAAGTAATTGTCAAATTGTTAGATGGTTGAAAATAGGAATCCAGCGAATGGATTCTTTTTCAATAGAAATTCACAATTGAATTAGAAAATTTCTGCTTTATTTGAGGTGAGGTAAATTTGCTTGCGAGTTTAAAATTTTGTATATTTGTATTGCTTTGGGCCCGTAGCTCAGTGGTAGAGCATCTGCCTTTTAAGCAGGAGGTCGGAGGTTCGATCCCTCCCGGGCTCACTTTAATCGTAATCAACAGGGGTTAAAACCTCAGCGTTTTCATTCATATCTTTTTTAAACATTTCTGATAATCTCTTGTAAATCTCGCCCGGTTTACCATTTCCTATAATTATCCCATCGTATTTTACTATTGGTGCAACG
>JBCNVC010000035.1:6069-18424 GCA_039630395.1 Candidatus Kryptonium sp.
TTTCTGATAATCTCTTGTAAATCTCGCCCGGTTTACCATTTCCTATAATTATCCCATCGTATTTTACTATTGGTGCAACGACAAGAGTGGTGCTGAAAAACATCATTTCGCTGCTGTTATACGCTTCGCTTATTGGGATATCGGTTGATACAACATCTTTTAAAATTCCTTCTTTCTTGAGCAAGTTTGCGAAATAAATTGCTCTTTTAAGCATTGTCCCATGTAAAACTTTTTCAAGTCGTGGGTATTTGAAAACTTTATCATGGGTTACAATTGCTACATTTTTATTTGAACCTTCAGTGATATAACCTTCAGAATCAATTGCAATTGCAGTGTCAGCTCCAACATTGTGCGCGAAAAA
This sequence comes from Candidatus Kryptonium sp., assembly GCA_039630395.1. Lineage (GTDB taxonomy): Bacteria > Bacteroidota > Ignavibacteria > Kryptoniales > Kryptoniaceae > Kryptonium. Next base: position 6,431 of record JBCNVC010000035.1, read on the forward strand.
TTCCATCATAACATTTGAAAGGTAATTGCAACTTTTGACCTGCGGAGTAAAAGGTTGCTTTAACCTAAACGGACTTGTGACAACATTTAAACCTTCTTCGTAATATCTTTGGGGATAGTTCGGAAATGAAGTTATGATCAGATAAAAATGTCCCCTTGGTGATTCATCAGGATAAACACTGAAACCACCGGTTCCTCTTGAAATCCAAAATCTTGCTATGCAGTATCTTTTTCCTGTTATGGCGATAGTTTCAAGAATTATTTCTTTCATTTCTTGTTTCGTCAAGGGTATTTTTATGCCGATAGCGGTTGCTGAGCGAATAATTCTATCAAGATGTTCATCAAGTAGATAAACTTTTCCATTAACAACAAGTGAGTTATCAAAAACTCCATCTCCGCGATGAACCATGTGGTCGTCGAAAGGAATGGTCATAAGGTTTGGATTTGTCACAACAGCATCCCAAACTGTTGAATACATTGCGAAATATTTTTCTTTCAAAGGTGTTTCTTGTTTAATCCAGTTGAGATAATCTTGCTCATTCCAAATTTTTAATTTCTTTTTTTTCATCTTGCCCTCCATAAATTTTGTTGTTTAATCTCCTCCAAAACCTCATCAAATTTCTCAACGAACAAATCAACATGCTCTTTCTGTATGATAAGCGGTGGCAATAACCTAATGACATTGTTACTCGTGCAATTTACGATCACACCTTTTTCTATTAGACGATTTACGATGTCAAAACATTCAATGTTAAGTTCAACCCCAACCATTAATCCGATTCCGCGTACATCTTTTACTATTTCCCAGTGTTTTGATTTAAGTTCGGAGAGTTTTTCAAGAAGATATCTACCGATTTTTCTAACATTATCAATTATTCCGTTTTGAATTTCTTTTATAACAGCACAACCAGCTGAACAGGCAACTGGATTTCCTCCAAATGTTGAACCGTGTGCACCAGTTGTAAACACATCAGCGACTTTTTCGTTTCCGAGCACAGCGCCAAGCGGTAAACCACCGCCAAGTGGTTTTGCAAGTGCTATGATATCGGGTTTTACACCGTAATGCTCAAAAGCAAAAAGTTTTCCAGTTCTCCATAATCCGCTTTGAATTTCATCGGCAATTACGAGAAAATTGAATTTTTCTCGCAGTTCAAAAATTCTTTCAACAAATTTTTCATTCGCTGGGATGATTCCGCCCTCACCTTGAACGAACTCAATAAAAACTCCGGCTGTTTTATGATTTATTTTATTTTCCATATCTTCAACATCGTTATATCTTGCGATGAAAATTTGAGGTAGAAATGGCTCGTAACCATCGCGATATTTCACCTTGTCCATCAAAGAAAGAGCTCCCATAGTTCTGCCATGGAATGAATTTGAAAATGCAACGATTTCATTTTTTTCAAATTTTTTACCCCATTTTCTTGTAAGTTTAATAGATGTTTCAATCGCTTCAGCCCCACTGTTCGTAAAGAAAACTTTTCTATAACCTGAAATCTGTATAAGCAATTTTGCAAGTTCAATCTGTGGATCTTGGATGAAAAGGTTTGAAAGATGAAGGTACTTTTCTATTTGTTGAAAGAGCGCTTTTTTAACCTCTTGATTGCCATAACCGAGTGCATTAACTCCGATTCCGGCTATCATGTCAAGATATTTTTTTCCCTCTGAATCAATCAGGTAAACCCCATCGCCATATTTTACATAAACTCCAAGTCGTTTATAGGTTTGAAAGAACAAGTTTTTTTCAATCTCAAAAATTTGCATCAGTTTCCCTCAGTTAATTTTTGATAGTTTTTGAAGGAGTGCGTGAAGAAATTTTACTTTTTCTCTCAGCGTTTGAATGTCATCGTTGTTTTGTATCACTATGTCGGCAAGTTTTCTTTTCTTGGTTGGATTCATTTGTGCTTTCATTCTTTTTAAGACCTCCTCTCTTGAACAGTTGTCTCGCTCAATTATCCTTTTAATTTTGATTTCTTCATCAGCGTCAACAACGATAACATAATCAAGCTCGCGATCAAAGCCGGATTCAAATATAAGTGCAGCTTCTACGATGACAAAGCTATGCGTTTTTTCTTTTGAGATTTTCTTAAATTCAGAAATGATTTTTTTTATAACTGCCGGATGGACAATTGATTCAAGTTGTTTCTTTTTTTCCTCGTCGGAAAAAATTATTTCAGCGATGAACTTTCGGTTAAGTTTTCCCCCGATGTAAGATTCCTCACCGAACATCTTTCTAATTTTGCTTTTGATGCTTTCATCCTCTTCCATGAGCTTTTTGGCAAGATCATCTGCATAAATAACTTTCGCTCCAAATTCTTCAAAAAATTTGCAAACTGTCGTTTTCCCGGAGCCAATTCCTCCCGTGACACCTACGGTTAAGATCCCGTGTTTGAAGTGCAATTTTTCAGTTTTTTCTAAAAATTAAAAATTCTTCCAAAAATAAAAAAGTGGGGGATAATAAATCCCCCACTTCGTGTTGGTTGAGAGTTTCTGAATTAAAATTTCTCACTTTGCGTATGCAACTGCGCGAACTTCTCTTATGACAGTGACTTTGATTTGTCCGGGGTATTCCATTTCTTCTTGAATTTTTGCAGCGATATCTCGTGAAAGTTGATCAGCAAGGTTATCATCAACTTTATCTGGCTCGACAATAACTCTGACTTCGCGACCAGCTTGGATTGCATAAGTTTTCGCAACACCTTCAAATGATTTAGCAATCTCTTCAAGTTTTTGTAATCTTCTTACATAACCTTCAACTGATTCTCTTCTTGCCCCAGGTCTTGCTCCACTTATTGCATCTGCTGCTTGAACGATTGCTGCGATCGGTGTTTCCATTGGTATATCTTCATGGTGCGAGCCGACCGCGTTTATAACAACAGGATGTTCACCGTATCTGCTTAAAATTTCATAACCTATCAATGCGTGAGGACCTTCTTGTTTATCAACGACTTTACCTATATCATGGAATAATCCTGCTCGCTTGGCAAGATGTGGATCAAGCCCAAGTTCAGAAGCCATTATAGCTGCAAGATATGCAACCTCTATGCTATGTTGCAAAACATTTTGACCATAGCTGGAGCGGTATTTCATTTTTCCAATAAGTCGGACAATTTCACGATGGACATTATGAATTCCAAGTTCAAGTAATGTGTTTTCACCGACTTTAAACATTTCTTCTTCAAGTTCCTGTTTAACTTTTTCAACGACTTCTTCTATTCTTGCTGGATGAATTCGTCCATCAGCAAGCAATCTTTCAAGCGCAATTTTTGCAACTTCTCTTCTAAATGGATCAAATCCGGAAATTATTACTGCTTCTGGGGTATCGTCAACTATTATATCACATCCTGTAAGTTGTTCAAAAGCACGGATGTTTCTTCCTTCTCGTCCTATTATTCTTCCTTTTAATTCGTCATTTGGTATATGTAAGACGGTTACTGTCGTTTCAACTGAGTGGTCAGCTGCTGTTCTTTGAATTGCTTGGACTATGATTTTTTGTGCTTCTTTTTTGGCTTCTTCTTTAGCTTGTTCACGAATTTCACGAATCATTTTAGCAGCCTCAGCCTTGGCTTCCGACACCATTTTATCAATAAGCATTTTCTTCGCTTCTTCGCTGGTTAAACCAGCAATTTTTTCAAGTTGGAGTTTTTGTTCTTCAATAAGTTTTTCAATTTCTTTTCGTTTTATTTCAATCAATTTTTTCTCTTCATCAAGTTGCTGTTGAATTTTGTTTAGCTCCCTTTCTCTTTTGTTTAGTTCTTCAGATCTTTCATTTAATTTTTCTTCTTTCGATAAAAGTTGTTTCTCATAGGATTGAAGTTTTTGCTTGATTTGATTTGCCTCTGTTTCAAATTCTTGTTTTTTTCTGAACCATTCATCTCTTACTTCAAGAAGTTTCTCTTTTTTTATGTTGTTTGCTTCGCGTTCTGCATCTTCAATTATTTTTTGAGCCCTTGCTTCTGCCGTTCCGATCTTTTTTTCCTCTATTTTTGAATGGAAGAACCATCCAAGTAAAAACGCAAACAGAACAGCAACAGAGATAATTATGTATACAACCATGTTTCCTAATCCTCCAAATTTATTTTTCAATTATCTTTAAAATTAAAAAACCGCGCTTGCCAGCCCAGCAAGCTTAATAAGTGAGAACCGGTGCCTGCCTGGATACTTCTTACTTCCACTGTCCGTTTTTTTAAGTTCTGGCTAAACCAGAACAACGGAATCCAATCCCCGAGTAAAAACAGGGATTGGATCGTGGCCTGTAATCCGCATCCAAGAGCCAGGCTACCCTTGAACTTTGACGCTGGTTCTCCCTTAAGCTCAAACTGAGCTGACAGCGCGGTCTATAAACTTAATATCTTATCTACCCTTGATGACAAACTAAGTAGCATGTTCTCTATTTCACTTTCAACATAACCTCTATTCATCCGCTCGCGGAATAACTCTTCAGCAATATTTAAAGCAGTCAAAATTGCGATAGTTAAGACAGATTGTTCAGGCAACTTTTTATGTAATTCGTTCATCATCTTGTCAACATATTCGGCGACTTTATAAGCAATTTCTTCGTCTTCAACTTTTAAGGTATATTCAGTGTTAAAAATTTTTACCTTAACTATCTTTGGTTGTGATAAATCCAAGTTTTCTCCCTAAAAGTTTTTTAGTTTTCTGTTCACCCGGGAAAACCAGCGTCAAAAATTTTTTCAAAGATACTGATTTAATCTTTCAAGCAAAATAGTTATTCTGTTTTTTAATTCTTCTCTATCCTTTGGATCAAACAAAACTACGCCATTTTTGCGCATTTCCTCGTTTTCTTGCCTTAAGGCTTCGTTCTCCGCTTCAAGCAAAGCTATTTTCCGTTTCAAACTTTCATTTTCTTCTTTCAGATTTTTGACATATTCAAAAACTTTGTCAAATTTCCCTTGAAGTTCTTCTATAATTTTCGTAAAACTTGAATTAGCATTATTAGTGTTTTTATTCTCCATCTTTAATTCTTCAGTAAGTTCTGAGTTGAGCGCCAAACTTTTGTCCTATATAATTTACGACTTTATTGATCAGTTCGTTAACTTCTTCATCCGTCAAAGTTTTCTCCCTTGATAAAATTTCAAGCGAAAAAGCGACACTTTTCTTGCCTTCGCCGATCTTCTCGCCTTTATATATATCAAATAAACGAATTGATCTCAATGCCTTGCCAATTTTTTCTTTTATCGCTTTTTCAATTTCTCCAACAGGAACCTCCTCGTCAACTACGAATGCAAGATCTCGGTAGACACTTGGAAATCTCGGTAATTCCGAATATCGCCTTTCTTCTATTTTCGAGTTTTTACAAAGTAAATCAAAATCAATTTCAGCAATATATATGTCTGATTCTATATCAAATTTTCCCAAGATCTCATCACTTACCTTTATTAACTTTCCTGCGTATTTTCCTGCAATTTCAATGCCAATTTCAAGGTCCGCGAGTTCACTATTATTAGGATAATAAATAAACTGATAATTTTCAAGAAAAACGCTTCCAAACAGGCGTTCAACTTCCCCTTTTAGATCATAGATATCAAAATTTCTCTCTTTTACATCGTGGGAGATCGGCTCGGCTAAACCAGTCATTAAAATTAAAAGTCGTTCTTCTTCAACATAGTTATCAACATATCTTGGTTTTTCATCTTCATCAAAAGCGATTCTAAAAACTCTTCCGATCTCAAAGAACTTTAAATTTTTCATTCCGTATCCGAAGTTATGTTTAACAACATCAAGGGCGCTTGGAATTAGGCTTGTCCTTAAAGCTGACATCTCCTTGCTCAACGGATTTAAAACTTTAACGAAATTTTTCCCAAAAAGAGCAGTTTTATTTTCATCAAGCATGCTGTTAGTGACGACTTCTTTAAAACCAGCACCAATTAATCTTTCTCGCACAAGCTCATGGAAATCAACCTTGATTTTATTATCAGAAAAGTGAATAACTGATTGCATTTTATCTGGAATCTTATCGTATCCATAAACTCTCGCTACTTCCTCAATAAGGTCAATCTCTCGTTCAATGTCCGGTCTAAAAGTTGGAACTTTAACGGTTAAACTTTCTTCGTCTTGATTTATGATTTCAAATTCGAGCCCTTCAAGAATTTTTGTGACCTCGTTTTTGTGGACATCAACACCAAGGACGGAATTTAATCTTGCAAATCTTAAAGTAACGATTTTCGTCTCAATCTTAACAGGATAAACATCAATTATGCCTTGTAAAACTTCTCCCCCTGCAATTTCAGCCATTAGTTGAGCAGCGCGATTTACAGCCCATATTACAGCTTCTGGATCAGCACCTCGTTCAAATCTATAAGAGGCGTCTGTGGATAATCCAAGATATTTTGATGTCCTTCTTATACTTATAGGATTGAAGTAGGCGCTTTCTATCAAGACATTTTTAGTCTCGTTTGTGATTTCAGTATTTGCTCCACCCATTACACCCGCAATGGCAACTGGCTTTTCAGCATCACATATCATTAATGTATCTTTTCTTAGTGTTCTTGCTTTGCCATCAAGTGTTATGAAAATTTCGCCTTCTTCAGCACATTTCACGATAATTTTATGCTTCGCAAGTTTATCGTAATCAAAAGCATGAAGTGGATGTCCGATCTCGTAGAGAACGAAATTTGTTATATCAACGATGTTATTTATCGGTCGTAAACCAACAGATTGGAGATAATTTTGAAGCCATTTTGGAGATGGTTCTACTTTAACATTGAAAACAACCCTGGCTGCATATCTTGGACAATTTACTGTGTCAATAATTTCAACAGAAGCAAAATCTGTAATTTTTCTATTTGACTCAATGATTTTGATTTCCGGTTTTTTAAGTTTCAATCCAAAGGCAACTGCAATTTCCCTGGCAATTCCAATGTGACTAAGGCAATCTGGACGATTTGGAGTTATGCTGATATCATAAACGACATCATCAAGTCCGAAATACTCCGCAAGCGGTTGTCCAACTTTTGCGTCTGGATCAAGGACCATTATACCTTCTTTATCATCACCAAGTCCAAGTTCATACTCTGAACATATCATTCCAAATGATTCAACACCCCGAATTTTAGCTCTCGTTAGAACGAATGGTTTCCCTTCAGGATCATACTGATTTCTTGGGATAAGTGCTCCAACGAGAGCAACTGGAACCTTCTGACCTGGAGCAACATTTGGAGCTCCACAGATGATCTGAAGCGTGTCTTTTCCAACATTAACTTTACAAACTGTTAATTTATCTGCATTTGGATGCTTGTTTACCTCGAGAACTTCTCCAACATAAAAACCGCTGAACTTATTTCCAAGATATTCAACACTTTCAACTTCAAGTCCGAGCATTGTAAGTTTTTCTTTGACTTCCTCAGGGTCAGCTTCAAGTTCAATATAGTTTTTCAGCCATTTGTGTGAGATTTTCACTTCTTCAGGTTCGTTTTATTTTTTATGATTAAAATTGTTCAAGGAATCTGAAATCGTTCTCATAAAACAATCTTATATCATCAATTCCGTACTTTAGCATCGCTATTCTTTCAACTCCCATTCCGAACGCATAGCCAGTGTATTTTTCGGAGTCGTATCCAACGAAATTAAATACATTTGGATCAACCATTCCACAACCAAGTATTTCAAGCCATCCACCGTATTTGCAAACTCTACAACCTTTACCACCGCATATGAAACAGCTGACATCAACTTCTGCGCTTGGTTCAGTAAATGGGAAGAAACTTGGTCTAAACCTTAATTTAACATTGCTTCCAAACATTTGCTTTGCGAAGGAGAGTAAAGTACCCTTTAACTCCGCAAATGAAACCCCCACATCAACATATAGTCCTTCAACCTGATGAAAAAGACAATAGCTTCTTGCGCTTATTGCTTCATTTCTGTAAACCCTGCCGGGTGCAATGATTCGCACTGGTGGTTGCTTTGATTCCATAACTCTTATTTGAACTGGTGATGTGTGAGTTCGCAAAATGATGTTTTCCTTGATGAAAAATGTATCTTGCATATCCCTTGCAGGATGCTCTGGGGGTATGTTGAGCGCTTCAAAGTTGTGATAATCGTCTTCTATCTCAGGACCTGAGGCAACCTCAAAACCCATTGATATGAAAATTTTTTTGATTTCTTCAAGCGTTTGAGTAAGCGGATGTTTCCGACCAGTATATAGAAATCTACCGGGGATTGTTAAGTCAATTAATTCTTTTGCTTTTCTCTTTCCTTTTTCAATTTCTTGCTTTTTCTCGTTGAACTTCGTTTGGGCAAGTTCTTTGAATTCGTTTAAAAGTTTTCCGATAGTGGGTTTTTCTTCGGGTGGTATTTGTTTGAGTTTATCGAATAATGTTTGAATTATTCCCCTTCGTCCGAGGTATTTAACTCTAAATTCTTCAAGTTGTTTTTCGTCGCTTATCGTTTCAATTTCCTCTAAGAATTTCGCCTTGGCTTCTTCAATTTGATTAATCATTTCTTTTCAAAAAACTTTGTTCAAACTTTTTTAAAATAAAAAACTCCCATCATCGGGGCTGAAGATTTATTACAGAGACCCGAACGATGGGAGTGGTATTTTTAGCTAAAAGCAAATTTTACGACTTCGCTGAAAGCTTCTGGGTTATGCACAGCAAGATCGGCAAGAATTTTGCGGTTGATTTCGACCTGTTTTTTCTTTAGCGCAGATATAAGTTTTGAGTAAGTTGTGCCGTTTAACCTTGCAGCTGCGTTTATTCTTGCTATCCAAAGTCGTCTAAATTCTCGTTTTTTGGTTCTTCTGTCGCGATATGAGTATTGAAGTGCTTTGGCGACATGATCTTTTGCTTGTCTGAGGGTGTTGCCACGCATCCCCCAGAATCCCTTCGCTCTCTCAAGTATTTTCTTCCTTCTTCTTCTTGATGCTGGCTTATTCGTCGCTCTCATCTGTTTCAGTCATAAATTTAGTTTTTAAAAAATCAAGCAAGGATTAGTTGTTTTATTCTTTTTTCTTCGTATGGATGAACAAGCGTTGGTTTACGAAGCTGTCTTTTTCTTTTTCTTGATTTGCCAGTTGCGAGGTGGCTTCTACCTGCTTTTTGCCTCTTTATTTTGCCCGTTCCTGTAAGTTTAAATCTTTTCATTGCTGCTCGTTTGCTCTTCACCTTTGGCATTGTTAAGTTGTCCTCCAGATTGTTTATTTTTTTCTTCCTGTTCTTTTAACATTTGAATTTTCTTTCTATCGGGTGCAAATAAGACACTCATAGAGTTTCCTTCAAGTCGTATGTCTTGCTCGACCCGTGCGACATCGGATAGAAACTCAATCAGCTTTTTCAAAATTCTCTCTCCGAACTCTGTATGTAAAATCTCCCTACCTTTGAAAATAACTTGTGCTTTAACTTTGTGTCCATCAAGTATAAATTCTTTTGCATGGCGCGCTTTGAATTGAAAATCGTGTTCACCTGTATTTGGATGAAATCTTAACTCCTTTAAAACCGATGCCGATTTTTGTTTCTTCTGAAGTTTTTCCTCTTTTTGTTTCTCATACTTGTATTTGCCGTAATCCATCAACCTACAAACTGGCGGATTGGCATGTGGAGCAACTTCAACGAGATCAAAACCTCTTTCTTCAGCAAGCCTTAATGCATCGCGCGTGTTCATTATGCCAAGTGATTGTCCGTTTTCATCAACTACTCTAACTTTTGGAACCTTGATTTGCTCGTTAATGCGTAATTCTTTTTCTATGATGACTTCCCTCTTTTATTTTTAAAGATTTTAGTGTTTTGATTTTTTCCTTCTTATTTCTTGCCTTGTTCTTTCTCCGTTTGTAACGATTAAATTTGCAATGTATTTAATAGTCTCTTCGTGTGATTTTCTGAATTCGCTTATTTTTTCTGCTATCATTCGAATCGTTTCTGCGTGCTCTCGTCTAAAATCATCAAGTCGTTCTGTCATAACTCGCATTGTTTCCGCGTGTTCTCGTCTGAAATCATCAAGTCGTTCCGTCATAACACGCATCGTTTCTGCATGCTCTCGTCTAAAATCATCAAGTCGCTCCATCATAACACGCATCGTTTCGGAATGTTCTCTTCTAAATTCGGTGATTAATTCATTTATATTTTTCGCTTCCGCTTTCAGAGTTTTATTGTTTATAATTGCATACAGCGTCAGGAAAACACCAAGTATCGTTGCTATTATTCCACCGAATGTTAACGCCTCAAGGAAATTCACGTTATTCCACGGCTTTGCTTTCTATTTCAAATTTAATCCGTGATATAAAACTTTCCAAATCAAATGCACCGAGATCCCCTTTGCCGTGTCTTCTGACCGAAACAGTTTGATTTATTTTTTCTCTTTCACCGATCACAAGCATATATGGTATCTTTTTCGTCTCGGCTTCTCTTATTTTGTAATTTATTTTTTCATTTCTCAGGTCAATTTCAGCACGGATCTTCGCATTTTTAAGTTTTTCGAAAACTTCTTTAGCGTAGTCATTTTGAGCGTCCGTTATAGGTAAGACCGTAACTTGCACGGGAGCAAGCCAAACGGGGAAATTTCCAGCGAAATGTTCTGTTAAAATTCCGACAAATCTCTCAAAAGAGCCAAATATCGCTCTGTGAATCGCAACTGGACGTTTAGCTTGACCATCAACATCAATATAAGTTAAATCAAATCTCTCAGGTAGCATTACAAAGTCAAGTTGAATTGTAGCAACTTGCCAATCTCTTCCAAGTGCATCTTTTATTTGAACATCTATCTTCGGACCGTAAAAGGCTCCTTCTTTCTCTTTCAATCCGTATTTTATCCCGTTTTGTTCAAGGGCTGTTTTTAGCGCTTGTTCAGCTTGTTCCCATAAGTTTGGATCGCCCATCGCATTATCTGGTTTCGTCGAAAGATAATAAGCTGGTTCAAATTTGAAAATACCATAGACATAGTTTATAAAATCAATTAACTCGTTGATTTCATTTAAAATTTGATCGGGTCGGCAGTAGATGTGTGCATCATCCATTGTTATTTGTCTTACACGAAACATTCCACCAAGTGCGCCGGAAATTTCGTTCCTGTGCAATCTTCCTATCTCCGCAAGTCGTAGAGGCAAATCTCTATAACTTCTTGTTTTCATTTTATAAACATATGTACTTTCGGGACAATTCATTGGTTTTAGCGAATAGATCTCATCTTCGACCTCGAGAACGAACATATTCTCTTTGTAATGTTCCCAATGTCCCGATCTTTCCCAAAGATCTTTCTTTACAAGAATGGGTGTTGATATTTCCTCGTAACCTCGCTTATCAAGCTCTTCACGGATGAATTTTTCAAGTTCCCGAAAGATTATCATTCCCTTAGGAAGCCAGAAAGGTGCACCAGGAGCTATGTCATGGAATACAAAAAGTTCAAGTTCCTTGCCAAGCCGTCTATGGTCTCTCTTTTTCGCTTCTTCGAGCCGTTTTAGATGTTCTTCAAGAAGTTCTTTTTTTGGATATGCGACGCCATAAACTCTTTGTAACATCTTATTCCTTGAATCACCACGCCAGTAAGCTCCAGCGACACTTAATAGTTTGACATATTTTATCTTTCCAGTTGATGGAAGATGTGGACCGCGACATAGATCTGTAAAACTTCCCTCGCTGTAAAAAGTTATCGTATCACTGTCATCAATTTGTTCAATAATTTCAACTTTATATGGATCTCCCTTTTTCTTGAAAAACTCAAGAGCTTCCTCTTTTGTAACAACTTTTCTAATGAAAGGTTGATCTTTTTGGGCAAGTTCTTTCATTTTCTCTTCTATTCTGACGAGGTCATCTGGCGTCAGGGGTCTATCAACATCAACATCGTAATAGAATCCGTCCTCAATTGGTGGACCAACTCCAAACTTTGCTCCAGGAAAAAGTTCCTCTATCGCATGAGCCATAAGATGAGCAGAGCTATGCCAAAAGACTTCTCTTCCTTCGGGATCATCAAATGTGAGAATTTGAATCTCACAATCAGATTCCAGCGGTTTAGTAAGATCTATAACAACACCATTGACTTTTGCTGC
>JBCNVC010000350.1:0-764 GCA_039630395.1 Candidatus Kryptonium sp.
TGGAATACTTTCGGGAACAATTTATTCACATTGTTTGTCTCGTAGATATATTTTACGACTTCGCTTGCGATTGGTGCAAAATCAACTGATTCTGGGTTTTTGGGTAGGAATCTATCAACTAATTTAATTTTTCTAAACATTCCTTTCATAAATTCAACTGTGCGGAGGATGTAGTTGTAGGTAAGAGCTGGTTTACCTTCAAGTTGGAGCATTTGTTTAAGTTCTGGGTCCCATTGTGCGCCGTTGTAATATGAAAAAGCCATAGCGATTTCTTTCTTATCCGCAAGCTGTTCAATTACTGTGGATTTGATTTTCTCGTATATGACATTTAAATCATCCACGATTGCTCACCTATATATTTTTTCATCCTTGTTAATTTAATCAATTTTCGTTTGTATAGCAAATCTTTCTTTCTTTCCAATTTAGCGAAGTATTCTCTTGGAGTTATCACATCTTGCCTATCTGATAGACCAGCGTCGTATATATAATTTACCACATATCTTAATCCATCTATTGCGTGGTCGTTTCCTTCTTGTGGTTTCTCTTTTCCTTTTTCAATATCAATCTCTTTATTTGCATCAACCCATTGCCAGTTTTTTATCTCACGCTGTAAATTACGGCAATTGCTTGATATTTTCAATTTACCTTTGTTTAGCAATTCTTGTATCCTTGATATACTTGCTGAAATTGAATTATTTCCAAGTATTACGGGGATATACAGGTTTATTTCTTCGTAAACTGATGTTCCAGTGATACCTGATTTT
>JBCNVC010000351.1:0-756 GCA_039630395.1 Candidatus Kryptonium sp.
ATCAAATTCAGGCTTGCCTGATAATGATGTTCTTTCACTTGCCATAGACAAGCAAGGTAACAAGTGGATTGGAACAGATCGAGGTCTCGCAAAGTTTGATGGTAAAAGATGGACTGTTTACGACATAAAAAATTCAGGTTTGCCGAGTAATTTTGTTCTTTCAATTGCTGTAGATGCGCGGGGAAACAGTTGGATTGGGACAGATCAAGGTCTTGCAAGGTTTGATGGCAAAAGATGGACTGTTTACAATATAGAAAATTCAGGCTTGCCGAGTAATAGTGTTAATTCAATTGCCATAGACAGGCAAGGTAACAAGTGGATTGGAACATTAGGAGAAGGTCTTGCAGTTTATCGCGAAGGTGGTGTGATACTTAAAGTGCGAAAATAGGCAAGGGAATTTGCACTTAATCAGAACTATCCAAATCCATTCAATCCGATTACGAATATTGAAGTTTGATGTTCTAAAAGAACATAAGTGTTGTTGTGGATGGTAAGTTTGAGGCGGGAGGGACGTTTATAGGTTTGGCGGATCAGCTTCATCAAGTAGAGTATATTTTATTGAGTTGTGAAGGCTAGAAAATTTATGGATGTGAAAGGATGATGCTGGCGAGACGAGATTCTTTAGTTTCGTCTTGAAATTGGATAAAGACACTTGACAAAGATAATTTTTTTCGGTATAATCAATTAGCAACTTTTGCGGGTGAGATAATTGAGGTTAGAAAGCGATGTTGATTTCTTAATTTTGGTTGTTTTGTG
>JBCNVC010000352.1:0-755 GCA_039630395.1 Candidatus Kryptonium sp.
TTCCACACTGGTTCGATTCTCACTTTGTTGGGACGAAGAATGTAAGCAAGTATCTTGTTTAAATTCCACACTGGTTCGATTCTCACGTAAACCGACAAAGTTATAGTGGAACTTTTAAAAATGTTTAAATTCCACACTGGTTCGATTCTCACAAAGCGCTGATAAGCAATGAAGTTAAAAGCAATACCGTTTAAATTCCACACTGGTTCGATTCTCACGGGCTTTTCTTATGACAAGTTAATTGAAGGTGGGTTGTTTAAATTCCACACTGGTTCGATTCTCACTTACCGAAGCCTCAAAAATGTGAAAAGTGTCAATCCGGTTTAAATTCCACACTGGTTCGATTCTCACTTTTAAACGATTATTTTGTTTTCCAGTAAAAATTTAGTTTAAATTCCACACTGGTTCGATTCTCACTCACCAATCTTTTTGAATTTGTTCACCGCCTCCTTGTTTAAATTCCACACTGGTTCGATTCTCACAACCACTCAAACTCAAAAACTTCAAGCAAGCATTCAGTTTAAATTCCACACTGGTTCGATTCTCACGGATTACAAATTAGCGATAAAAGCATAAAAAATGTTTGTTTAAATTCCACACTGGTTCGATTCTCACCGGTTTATGGCGGAAGTGCTACTTTTAGAAGTTATACGTTTAAATTCCACACTGGTTCGATTCTCACCCTTTTACCGCCCACCGACCCATTATGTAGGCATCATCGTTTAAATTCCACACTGGTTCGATTCTCACCCCGA
>JBCNVC010000353.1:0-748 GCA_039630395.1 Candidatus Kryptonium sp.
ATTTCGCCATCCTCAAGTTTAAGTAGATAGATCATTTCAGGGGGATCTCCGTATAAACGCCCCGTGTATTTTACCTTTATTTTGAGCGGGAAATCACTTCTTCTTACCTGTATTAAAGCCCCCTCTGAAACCCCAAGGTTTCCGCGAGGGCTTTTATACTCTTCAAATCTTAAAACGATTTCAGGGCTTGGGTTGATCTCCAGTATCTTGGAACTCCCCCTGAAACCGCATTTGGTTATAAACGGGAAAACTATTCTCTCCTCATCGGGTCTTATTATATAGACATTTTCTTTTTGTCCTTTTTCAATTTTCCCCTGAATAGGGAATTTTGCAACGGGCTTATCTTGGTTTTGAAAGTCAAGCACCCTAAAATTATACCAGGTATAAAAAGATACTCTGCCGTGGAATCCGCTCCCCCAGGGGGAAAGATAATAGCTTTTCCCATCCTCCCCTTGTTTAATCATAAGAGAAATTTTTGTTATAATGCTGAAGCGATTCATTGTTTAATCCTCCGTTTGTTTTTTAGATTTTTATTGTTGATTTGATTTCTTCAGCGATTTGATATGCAGACTTAACATTGATTTTCTGCGACTCGATGAAATCAAACAAGTCTTTCTCTTCAACTCTTACGACATTTCCAATTCTAACCACACGAAGCTTTCCCTCTTTTATCCACTTTTTGACAGTCATCTTACTTACATTGAAAAGTTTTGCAACTTCACTGATCTTGTATAGTTTCATTGTTATC
>JBCNVC010000354.1:0-746 GCA_039630395.1 Candidatus Kryptonium sp.
GTTTGAATCGAACCTGTGAGGGATTGAAACTAATCTGGCTTCCCCATTGGTTACGATTATATCTGGGTTTGAATCGAACCTGTGAGGGATTGAAACGGCATTTCATCTTTTTTAGCACTCAAGATTTTCCCAGTTTGAATCGAACCTGTGAGGGATTGAAACCACTTATAAACATATAGAAAATCATTTTGCTTGCACTCGTTTGAATCGAACCTGTGAGGGATTGAAACGATTTTGTTATGAAGATGAATATATAACCGATTACACGTTTGAATCGAACCTGTGAGGGATTGAAACTGTCTTTTACAGCTTTCAAATCCATCAATAAATTTTTTGGTTTGAATCGAACCTGTGAGGGATTGAAACATGATATCAACGGCGGGACCTTTAAGGAAGGTCATTTCACGTTTGAATCGAACCTGTGAGGGATTGAAACTTTTTCGTCGTTTGTTTTTGTCCTCCGTAGTATCTTGTTTGAATCGAACCTGTGAGGGATTGAAACATTTTTCTAATTTCTACTTGCCCCATTCTAATAATTGTTTGAATCGAACCTGTGAGGGATTGAAACCTCAAAATCAGAAACCTTTACTGTTGCTGTTGTTGTTGTTTGAATCGAACCTGTGAGGGATTGAAACGGCTTAGATGTCGTGAATATGAAGTAAATTTTATCTTGTTTGAATCGAACCTGTGAGGGATTGGGGTATGTTTGATTTTGTTTGTTGGTTTGTGTGGTTGTTGAGTTTGGA
>JBCNVC010000355.1:0-739 GCA_039630395.1 Candidatus Kryptonium sp.
CATTAAACGCAAGAGCCAAAGCAATCCAAACAACGCTCCATATTACAGCTTCTTTAAATTTAACCTCGTGTGCTTTTCTATGAAATACCCCAAGATCAAGCGCAAGCATACCGAGGACGAAAACATTGAACAAGATCCACATTAATGTCTCCGTTAAGTGCATCTTTGCCAATCCTGACTTTTATTTTGAAAATCTCCTCAAGCTATAGAAAATTGAAGCAGACGCAAAAAGCTTCACCAAATCCCAAATCGAAAAAATCAAAAATCCAGATTTTATCGCTTCGCTCCAATTGTGAAGCAAGACAAGATTTAATTGAATTGTTCCAAAAACGAAGATCAAAATTAATCCCAAAAACATTGAGAAAAGAACCCATCCAAATCCGCTTCTCAACCTAACAAGATAACCTGTGATAAAAGCTGAAATTGGGAAAGCAAGAAGATATCCGCCAGTTGGTCCGAGTAGCTTAACAAATCCAGCGGTTGGTCCTGCGAAAACGGGCAAACCAACTGATCCAAGACCAAGATATATAAATTGACTCAAAGCCCCAAGATATGGACCAAGAAAAGCACCGCTTAATAGCACAAACATGGTTTGCAATGTGTAAGGAACTGGATAAGTTGGAATTTCTATCTTAGCTCCAAGAAATGTAAGACCTGCAAATGCAAGCACCCATAATGCGTTCGTTAATGTTGTTGCTCGTGATAGATCAATTGATAATGTTTTTACTTGCTTCATCTT
>JBCNVC010000356.1:0-734 GCA_039630395.1 Candidatus Kryptonium sp.
GATGGAACAGATGATAATAACAACGAAGTCGTAAGCGGTGTTTATATTTACAAAATCACAGCTGGAAAGTTTGAAGCGTCAAGAAAGATGCTGTTCTTGAAGTAAGAAATTTTGTTGTTAAAGTTTAAAATATAAAAGGGTGGGCTCTGTCCCACCCTTTTTTGTTTCGTGATCAAAATCCAAATTTTTTTATTGACATTAAGCTTCCAAAGTCTTTATTTTTGTTATACAAGGCTACTTAAAAATTAAGAGAAGGAGGCATGATAAAATGAAAAAAGCGTTCGTTTTTATCGCGTTACTGCTACTTTTTAAAGGAATGCTATTAACCCAATCAGGATTTAACTTAAAATCAGTATATGCTCCACCAGTAGGTGATACAACGAAGTGGTATGCTGCAGGTGGACCTTTGCATGTTCGGTCTGTAAAAGCTGGCTTTGATACTGATAAAGACGGAAAAATCGAAGTAATAGCGACGGATTATTATTACTCAAGGGTTCACTTATTTGAACATATTGGTAAAGATACTCTTGAACTCGTATGGTCATCTCCAGCGATAGGTACAGCGAGAGTTGGGAGAAATTCAACCCCAAGGGATGTAGTTATTACTGATTTAGATGGGGATGGAAATTCAGAAATAACATTTGTAGTAGGAAATGTAGACGCGTCCGATAATCCAGTCAGAGGTATATATGCATATGAGTGGAGAGTAACTGTGGGTGTAAATGCTTATGGTG
>JBCNVC010000357.1:0-732 GCA_039630395.1 Candidatus Kryptonium sp.
TCTTCGGCGTGAATCAATATACGGTTTTGCATTTATTTGGAGCGTTTAATTTTGGTTTATTGTTCTTAGGGATCTCCCTGTTGACATACAAGTTAAGCAAAGATTTTATTTCCGTTGTTTTAAGCGTTTCTTTATTTGCCTTTCTTTTTCCAATTGTAAATTTGGTTTCAAACCCTGTTGAGGGAAGCTCTTTTTTATTTGGACTTGCTTGGTCGCTCTTAGTGATTGTCTTTTGGGATGAAGTAAGCTTGACTCAAAAGATTATAGGTTTAATGGTTTCTTTTCTAATTGATGTTTCTGTAGGTTTTGTGATCATGATCTTAATTACTATGGCTGAGATTCTGAAAAAATCCTATGAAAATTTTAAGGCAAATAGAAAAAAGGGGACGCAATTTGCTATAATCGCAATTTTAGTTTTCCTAACTCTCTTTTTGCTCGAAAATTATTTCAGTGTAAATCCAGAGCTCGGCTTAAAAATTTACTCGTTCCTTTCAAATTCAGAAGTAGTTGTATATCCATCAAGTTTTATAAACATTTTAATTTTTTTGCTTTTTCTTACTTTGATTGTTGAATTTATTTCCAGGACAAGGGAAACCCATAAAACATTTAATATCTTTTATGGAATTTTTATCGGTCTTTTGTTAATTTTTACATTGATAACTGAAAAAGGCTTTTTGAATTTTGTTCCATTTGAACTTTTTTATCCATTTGTTCTGATAAATTCATTTATAT
>JBCNVC010000358.1:0-732 GCA_039630395.1 Candidatus Kryptonium sp.
AATTCTTCAGGCTAAAACGGGAAGTGGTAAATCAGTTATGAGTTTATATATAGCCTCCGCCCTGAAAGTTAAGACGTTGGTGGTAGCGACGAAAGAAGTGCTGATGGAGCAGTGGCTTGATTATATTAAACGGTTCTTGCCGAAGGTCAGGGCGGGGGTTGTTCGTCAAGATATAGATGAAAGCAGTGAATGTGATATTTGTGTGGGTATGATACATTCACTATCTATGAAACGATACGATGGGCTTTATGATAAGTTTGGGCTGGTCATTTGGGATGAGGTTCATAGGGTTGGGGCTGATGTATTTAGTGAGACGGCTAAACTTTTCAGAGCGAGGTATAGGTTAGGTGTTTCGGCAACGGTTAAAAGGTGGGACGGTGCGGATAATGTTTTTCTATGGTCAATTGGAGATGTGATAAAGTTCCCCGAAGTTCCAGCTTTAATTCCGTCGATCTATTTCGTTTCAACGGATTTTGCACTTCCACAATGGTTAGCAGGTAGAGACGTTGCTCTTGAATTTTTACTTAAATTTCTTATTGTTGACGATAAAAGAAACAATATGATAGTTGATTTTGCCGTAAGAGCTTTGGAAAAGGGGCGCAAAGTTCTTATACTTTCGCACCGCAGAAAACATTTAAAAATTCTTTACGAAAAACTTGCTAAAAAGCTGGATGGTAAATATACGATTGGATTTGTCGTTGGTGGAATGAAGCAAGCCGAATTAGTATTATC
>JBCNVC010000359.1:0-730 GCA_039630395.1 Candidatus Kryptonium sp.
GCAGATGTTAGTTCACCTGTGGTGAGTATAGTTTCATTAAGTAATAATCAGGTGGTGTCAGGTATTGTAAACATTAATGTATCGGTATCTGACGATGGAGACATATCGCGAGTATTGTTTTACATAGATGGTGTATGTGTATCAACGGACACTACATTGCCATATAGTTATAGTTGGGACACATTAAGTGTAAGCAATGGTACGCACACTATAAGGGTTGTTGGGTATGATACATCAAACAATACAGGTCAGGCGCAGGTGGTGGTGAATGTGAACAATGTAGTAACGAATTACACTTTAACAGTAAACATAGTTCCGCAGGGTGCAGGTAATGTTAATTTAGTTCCTTCAGGGGGTGTATATGTAGCTGGCAGCACAGTTACATTAACTGCATTAGCTAATGAGGGTTATAGATTCAGTCATTGGAGTGGAGGTATAAGTTCTACAAGTAGTGTTGTAGATGTGGTGATGGATTCAAACAAAGAGATAGTAGCACATTTTAGTGTAGTTATTTCCACAGATGAACCTCCACAGATAAACAGCATCAATCTTGTAGAGAATCAGGTATTAAGTGGTGGATATAGACCATAAAATAGGTTCTGCACATGGTTGCCCTCAAAAAAAAAGCACCACCTTTCCACAAGGCTTCCAATCAACAGGCTTGCAAAGGTCATTGTGTAAAAGGTATAGTTATGGTTGCAAGTTATCCAGGAATAAAGCACGAGAAAGA
>JBCNVC010000036.1:0-18272 GCA_039630395.1 Candidatus Kryptonium sp.
TCGTAGACATGATACTTTTTATTTTTGTTTTTAATTTGAGTTAATTATATCAACAAAATTATGAAAAATCAATTTTTTCCTTGGGTGTGATTTGAGTTTTTTAGACGGAAGAAATGATAGTTTCTTAAAATTAAGAAAAGGAAAGCATCATCTTTTGTGGGGATAAAATTAAAATAAAAATTTAAAAAGCCGGGCTCCGAAGTGTTCTAGAAGGAGCCCGACTTTCTATGAATTCTATTCATAGAAAAATCTTAATCCAAGTTGCAAATATCTTGGGGCGTAAGAACTATTTGGTAAACCAAAATTCGCAAGTGGATTACCTCTTGCATCATACATTCGATTGAAGTAACCAGCAGCGTTAAACCAGTTAAAGACATTAAACGCATCAAACATAACCTCAAATTTTACATTCCTTAAAGTTATTAATTTACTTAATCTGATGTCAACTTGCTTATACCAGTTTCTAATCTTTTTCCAATCAAGTGTTTTAACTCTTGTATCATTAGGCCAATCATCGTCGAAGAAGTTATTATCATTTAAATCCATACCAACAATGACATTATATGGTCTCGGTGATGCAAAAATACCTATACCGCTAAATTGAATTCCAAGTGGCAAATTAATTATCCAATTTAAAACGAATCTGTGTCTTTCATCTGCGCTACTTCTCTGTCTTCTATAGCTAGATGCAAACGGATATGCTGGCGGGGTTACACCGTCGAAATCTGAATATGCCCAAGAAAGAGTGTAAGACAATTGAATACTTAGTGAACTGGTTCTATAAAGAAGGTTCGTTAAAAATCCATGGTAAAATGCTCTTCCATAGCTGCCCCAAAGATATATATCTCCATATTTGTCAGAGATCGCTCTCTTTCTTTGACTTGGTATGTAATAATTTGCGTTTGTCTGAACATACAAAGCACTTGCACGATTATTAATGTAATCAATTGTTACTCCAAAATTTGGCGTAATTTGGTGTCCAATGCCTATTGAAAATTGATATACTGCTGGTGTTAGCATTCGTCTGTGAAGTAAATATACAGTTGGTCTTATTGTTCCCTGTCCTCCTAAAATTCTTTGGCGCAATATGTTTGGATCGGTTGTTCCCGGATTTATGAAAGTATAAATTCCCCATTTCGAATACAGTTGCTCAAAGTACGCAATAAAGTTAGGCAATCTATCAAAGAAAATTCCATACCCGCCCCTTAAAATTGTTTTTCCTGTTCCAAACACGTCCCAAGTAAAACTTATGCGTGGAGCAAAGTTATCGAGATCGTTTTCTCTGTTTCCTCTGTTGAAATATTCTTCTGGTATCTTTGTTGTTAATTCTGTGCTATCAGCCCATCGTACTTTGAATTTATTGTTCATAGTGTTAATATCAGCATCCCATCTAACGCCAAAGCTAAACGTTAGTTGCGGTATAGGCGTCCATCTATCTTGAATAAACGCACCAATAGTCCAACCATCAAGGGATCCTTCTGCGTCGTTTGTCGTATATGGATCTGTGAAACCAATCCCTATTGTTGCAGTTCTTGGTAATGTGCTTGTATCAGTATCAAAGACAAACTGACCATAGTAAAAGTATGGAAACCAAGGAGATGAAGTGGTTCTAGTTATCTCAAAGCCCGCCTTAAAAACATGTTCGCCATAAAAATCAGGTATGCTATATGTAAACTTGTTGACTACTCGATAATGATCTTCGGCGAGTCGAATCGGAAACGTTCCACGCCCCAAGGATATGCTTGGATAGATATATGCGGGTCCGGTTTTTATTAATGGTTCATCATGTCTCCATCTTAGATAGTGAAATGACAGCTCATTCATTGCGTTTGGAGAAATTATCCAGGTATCTCTAAATAAAACGGAATTAATGTGATATCTTCCATATATGCCTGCAGTATACGCAAAAGTTCCACCAAAGAAAAATTTACTGTCCATATACCTTGTAGCCCATATAAGATCAAAAGTGTGCGCTGTTGTCGGCTGATATGTTAAACGTACTACGCCTGTATGATTAGCAGTTGGTGAATCAAATGTTCCTTTGTATTGATCCCATATGCCTGGAGCATACGCTGGCCTGCCTGGAACAACATCAATATAGTTTTTCTCGTTATTCAATTCATACGAACCAAAGAAAAATAACTTATCAACAACTATGGGACCAGATATTGAAAATCCAACTTGCTGACGATTATAATTAGGTTTTATCGATTGAAACGGACCACGAGCGTTCAGATTTTTATGCCTATAATTTGCAAACGCCATTGCTCTAAATTCATTCGTTCCTCTTTGGGTAACAGCTGAAATTACATACGCTGTTCCTCTTGTATATTCAGGATCAAAAGCGTTTAAAACAACTCTAAATTCTCGAACCGCCTCTTGTGGCAAAGGTGAACCTGTTTGAGGAATCCCAACTATATTACCGTTAAAGTAACTTTTCCATTCAACACCATCGACATATAACTGAATAAATCTTAGTGGTGGCAAAGAACCTGCTTCGGGTAGCGCTCTTCCACCGATAGGTGAATAATACTTTATTCCTGGAACCAAAGCAGCTAAATTCATAATATTTCTTGTATCTAACGGTAGATTAACTATTTGTTCTCTTCTTACTGGCATTGATACATCGGTTCTTCTTAATTCTATTGGTGGTGAGACTGCAACTACCTCGACTGCTCCTAATTCAATCGCTTCTGGTACAAGCGAAAAATTAATAACTTCTGTTTGACCCATTAAAATTTCAATTATCCTTGTTGTTTTCCTATAGCCAACATGCATAGCTGTGATTTCATATTTTCCTGGATGTAAACCAAAAATATAGTAAGTTCCTGATTTTGTGGTGATTGTTCCGCGTATCAAACCCGTTTCTAAATTCTTTATTACTATCTCAACATCTGCCAAGGGTTTACCTTCGTTGTCGGTAACTTTCCCTGTAATTTGACCAGTTGTTATTTGTCCGAAGGAAAGATAACTTGCCCCAATTATTGCTACAAAAAATATTATAAAGCGCCTCATAGTATCACCTCATTTTGTTTTATTCATTTCTAACTTACAATTTTTCTCTTCATTTGTCAAGCGTAAAACTAAGAAAATCACTAGACTTAAAAATTTTCTATGGTTATTTACCAAAGATGAAAACCCCAAAACTACACCTAGCCAAAGGGAAATCATTGGCGATTTTAATTCAATTTGACTTTGATTTTAATTTAAAATAATTTACTTATGATGAAATCAAAAACGAGAACCTATGAGCTCAGCGATTGTCATATGCCATTACCACGAGGTCGCACTAAAGCAAAGAAATAGGGAAATTTTTGAGAAGAAGCTTAGAACAAACATTGCCTTTGCGCTTTCGGATATTATTAAGCAAAAAATGGTTAAGCGTGGATACGGGAGATTGAAAATTGTTTTACCATTTGGATTTGAGGATGTGGAAAAGGTTGAAATTATAAGGTCGAGATTGAGCAATGTTTTCGGATTAACAAATTTCGGAGTAGGAATTGTTGCATCTCTTAATGTGGAAAAAATCTGCGAAGCGAGCTTGAAAGTTTTGAAAAATAAAAATTTCAAAACTTTCAGCGTTAAAACGAAAAGGCAAAACAAAAAATTTCCATTAAATTCAGTTGAGATAAATCGCAAAGTTGGGGCTTTTATACTTGAAAATTTTAAAAACAATGGTGTGGAAATTCAAGTCAATTTAGAAAATCCAGAAATTACAGTTTACATTGAAATAGTTGATAGAGAAGCTTATGTTTATGCTGATAGATTTAAAGGTCCTGGTGGATTACCTGTTGGCTCAAGCGGTAAAGTTGTCTCGTTATTATCAGCAGGTTTTGATTCGCCGATCGCTTCATACCTAATGATGAAACGCGGGGCAAAAGTCATTTTCGTTCATTACCATAGTTATCCATATACTTCTTATGATTCAATTGAGCAGGTTAAACAAATTGTTAAAATTTTAAGCAAATTTCAGTTCCATTCAAAACTTTATATCGTTCCAATAGCTGAGGCACAGAGAATAATTGTTTTAAATGCGCCTGTTGAGTTAAGAACCATCCTTTACAGACGCTTGATGATAAAAATAGCTGAAAATATAGCAGAAAAAGAAGGGGCTGAAGCTCTTGTCACAGGTGAAAGTTTAGGTCAAGTCGCTTCTCAAACATTGAGGAATATAAGAGTCATAAATCAAATCGCAACTTTGCCTGTACTCAGACCATTAATTGGGATTGATAAAGAAGAGATAATCCAAAAAGCAAGAGAAATAGGTACTTACGAGATCTCAAGCCAACCTTACGATGATTGTTGTAGCTTTTTAACAGGGAGACATCCAGAGACCTGGGCAAATCTAAACGAAATTTTTGAAGTGGAAAAAAAATTTAATTGGGATGAGCTTGTTAAAATGTCTTTTGAAAAAGCTGAGATTGAAAATATTTATGCAGATTTCATGAATAAAAGCTTACTTGAAAAAATCGCGGACTGAAAAATGCTAAAATTTTTGATCTTTCTTCTGCTATTGGTTCAACTTCTTAATTCTCAATCGTTTAGATTAAGACGCCCTGTTCCAGATCATATTCAAATCAACGGTTCTTATCTGTATGGTGAGCCAAACATTCGCGATCCTCAAAATAGAGCTCACGCTGGTGTTGATATCCTTGTAAGATATGATACCGTTTATTCTGCGTGCGATGGAATAATCTATTTCGTTGCATATAACCCATATGATACCATCGGAGGATATGAACCAAACGGGGCGGGAAATTACATTTTCATTAAGGGAGGATGGGAAGGGAGGGATTTATATTTACTTTACGGACATTTATCAAGGCCTCTGAAAAATCAAAGGGATAGCGTTAAAGCCGGAGAACCAGTTGCTATTTCAGGAAATACAGGTTACTCAACTGGGCCACATCTGCATTTTGAAATTCGCCTCGGAACTCCAAGGTATGATGCTTACCGAACAAGAAGAAATCCCGAGTTGTGGTTTGCAATGAAAGGAACTGGGGCAATCTATGGCAAAATTCCTAATGCACCTAACTCAACACGTGTTAACATAAGCCCAGATCCAAAGCCAAGACCACCGTATACAACTTTCAGTTATGCTTTGACTTATAATTTCAACGATCCATATATTGGAAGTGATGATATTTATCAAGAAAACTACGCAATTGGAGAAGTAAAACCGGGAACCTACACAATTACAGCTCTAAATGGGCTTTACACGAGGACTGTGACAGTAAGACCTGGGCAAGTTGTTAGCGCAGATCCACCAACTGATGTCGTAGATGATGTTAAACCCGAAAGATTTGAACTTTATCAGAATTATCCGAATCCATTTAATTCAAGCACAGTGATAAGATACTATCTCCCTGAAGCGAGGCGCGTTGTTTTGAAAGTTTATGATTTACTTGGGAGAGAAGTTAAAACGCTCGTAGATGAAGAAAAAGGACCAGGGCTTCACTACGCAATTTTTGAGGCATATGGTCTTGCAAGCGGAGTTTATGTTTATACGATTTTTGCTGGTGATTTTGTCGCGTCAAAATTTATGGTATTTGTTAAATAAAAATTGGGAAGACAAAATGGAAAAAGTGGGTTTCATCGGGCTCGGAATAATGGGTGAAATGATGGCAAAACGACTTTTAAGCAATGGTTTTGAATTGGTTGTTTATAACAGAACAAAAGATAAAATTTCAAACCTTGGCTCTTCAAAAGTTATCTCAGTTGAAACACCTGGTGAAGTTGCAAAAAATTGTGAGATCGTTATTTCAATGCTTGCTGATTCAAAGGCTGTTGAAAGCGTTGTATATGATAAAGATGGGATTTTAAACAGCGTCAGAAGCGGTTTCATCCACATTGATATGAGCACAATTTCTCCCACAACGACACGGAAGCTTTATGATGATTATAGAACTTTCAATGCGTATTTCATCCACGCGCCTGTGCTCGGTGGGAAAGCTCAAGCAGAAAGCGGAAATCTTTTGATCTTTGCTGGCGGTGATAAATCGGCAATAGAAAAATGTAAAGGAATTTTCAGTGTTCTCGGGAAAAGAGTTTGGGAGTTTAGCTCTGTTGAAGAATCAGCAAGATTGAAACTTGCTATGAATTCAATGATTGCGACAATGATCATGGCGTTGGTGCAAGCATTCATCGTCGCTGAGAAAGCCGGAATTCCAAAAGAAACTGTCCTTGAGGTTCTTGAAAATTCCGCGTTAAATTCCCAGATGTATCAAGTCAAGGGAAAATCAATAATTGATGGAAACTTTCAACCCAGCTTTTATGTCAAACATCTTTTGAAGGATGTAAATTTAATTCTTGAAACAGCGCAGGAGTTGAAAGTTCCACTTCCAGTTATTTCTGCAATTCGTGAGATTTACATCATGGCTCTTTCCAAAGGATACGAAGATCTTGATTACTCCGCAATTTACAAGGTTATTTCGGAGATGGCTGGTTTAAAAACTTAAACTTATCTTATTAATGAAGAATGTAATTTTAACACTTTTAATTTTGCTTTTCTCATCTTGTGCAACATTAAGACCGCCATTTGAACCTCAACCGAAAATAGTTATAGCTTGGGTTGTAAAATTTGATACTACAAGTTTTTTATCGCTTCAAAGAAACTCCGCTTTAATCTCCATCGCTTCACCGACATGGTTTAGTATTGATAGTGCAGGAAACATAATTGCTGATGTTGATTCAAATCTTTTAAACTTTTCACTTCAAAACGATATACCTCTTATGCCACTTATTGTAAATCAAAGGTTTCGTGTTGATGTCGCGGAAGCTTTGCTTTCTGAACCAGAGACAAGGGAAAGAGTTGCGGATTCAATTTTAAAAATTGTCCTAAATGGTAATTTTATCGGAATAAATCTTGATTTTGAAGGACCATTTGTAAGTGTGCGTGATGGATATACCAAGTTCGTTGAACTTGTTTGTGCGAAGCTTCATAATCATGGAAGAATAGTAAGCGTTGATGTTGTTTCAAAGACGGAAGAAAAATTTGCTGGTTGGGCTGGGGTTTATGATTATGCTGAACTTGGCGAAGTTGTTGATTATTTTGTTATAATGGGATACGATTATAGCGGACGGCTTGATCCACCAGGACCAATTGCGCCGAAGTGGTGGGTCGAGGAAACAATAAAATTTGCAATTTCACAGGGAATAAAACCACGAAAGATCGTTCTTGGAGTACCATTTTATGGAAGGTGGTGGAAAGGAAATGAACAAGGGCGTGGAATTTATTATCCTGAACTTATGAGAGTGGCTGAAAAATATAATCTAAAGAAAAAATGGGATAGAAAGGCAGAATCACCATACTTTAAGTTCAAAGATGAAAATGGGGTTGAAAATGTGATTTATTTTGAAGATGAGGAAAGTTTGGCTAAAAAGATAGAACTTGTGCTAAAATACAATCTCGCTGGAATTGCCATATGGCGACTTGATGGTGAACCAGGTGAGTTTTGGAAAGTGATTGAATCAAAACTTAAACCCAAAGGATTTTTAGCAAATTAGAGAGAAAATGTTTGATTGTTATGTTTTTAGCGATTGCAAAAAAGCCATATCCTGAGAATTCGTTCTTTGTATTAATTTGCAACTAAAATTTTCAAAAACAACAGAGGTTAAAACAATGCGTAGAAGTATATTTACAATCCAGCTTGTTTTAATTTTGGTCGTTTGCAGTTTTATCTTTTCACAAGATAGATGGACTCCAGATATTATGATAAAGTTCAAACGCGTCGGTGAAACTGCTATTTCTCCAGATGGAAAGCTTGTCGCTTACACTGTTTCGGTGCCATTAATGGAGGGGGAAAAGTCAGAGTATCTTACTCATATTTGGGTTGTCTCGTCCGATGGGAAGATGAACTATCAATTTACATTTGGGGAAAAATCTTGCACAAATCCATCTTTTTCTCCAGATGGGAGATATCTTGCTTTTATCTCGGCGCGGGGAAAGGATGGTAAAAATCAGATATGGGTTTTAAGATTAACAGGTGGAGAAGCTGAACAAATAACTAATGCAAAGTCAGGAGTTATATCTTACAGATGGGCACCTGATTCAAGATCTATTGCCTTTACAAGCGCTGATCCTGAAACTGAAGAGGAGGTGAAAGCGAAAAAGGAAAAGCTTGATGCGATAGTTGTTGATAAAAATTATAAATATGCGCATCTTTACATTGTCAAACTTGAAAAGGACAAACAAGGTGAATATCCGGTTAAGCGTTTAACTTCGGGAGAGTTTCATATAACTTCATTTGATTGGTCACCGGATGGGAAATTCATTGTTTTCTCACATCAGGCAAATCCAAGCCCGGATGTCTGGACGACTTCCGATATTTCAATAGTTCCAGCTGATAGTGGGGAAGTAAAGTCATTGATAAGATGGAAAGGCTCTGATGCAAATCCGAGATTTTCCCCCGATGGCAAATGGATTGCATTTGAGTCTGATGGTGGAATGATAAAGTGGGCTGGGTTAAGACATATTTATATCCTTCCTGTAGCTGGTGGAGAAGCTAAGAAGTTAGCTCCAACACCTGATGAAAATTGTAGAATAATTTCATGGTCAAAAGACGGAAAAGAAATTTATGTTAGCGAGGCTTACAAAACAACCATGCGTGTTTATGCTTTACCTATTGATGGTGGTAAACCAAGGGCTTTAACTCCAGATAATGGTAATTATACGAATGTTTCATTTAGTTTAGATGGTTCAGCGATGGCATTTGTTTATCAAAATTCCGAAACTTCGCCAGATGTTTATATAACAAGTTTGAAGAAATTCGAGCCGAAGAAGTTAACAGATGTCAATTTTGATTTCCCTAAGTTTCCAATGGGTAAAACAGAGATTTTGACTTGGAAATCAAAGGATGGAAAATATGAAATTGAAGGGCTTGTCACATATCCAGTAAATTACGAAAAAGGAAGAAGGTATCCGCTTATCCTCCTTATCCACGGTGGTCCAGCTAGTGTTTTCACGCAGAACTACACGGCAGCAGGCGCCATTTATCCAATTCAAGCTTTTGCGCAAGAAGGTTATGTTATCCTAAGACCCAACCCAAGAGGTAGCACTGGATACGGCAAGGAATTTAGATTTGCAAATTATAATGATTGGGGATTTGGTGATTATGACGATTTAATGGCTGGTGTTGATAAGTTAATTGATATGGGAATTGTTCATCCGGAAAGCTTATGTGTTGCCGGATGGAGCTATGGTGGTTATATGACATCTTTCATTGTAACGAAAACAAAAAGGTTTAAAGCGGCAAGCGTTGGTGCTGGTGTAACGAATTTGGTAAGCTTTACAGGGACGGCTGATATTCCGAGTTTCTTACCAGATTACTTCTCTGGCGAGTTTTGGGATCGCCTTGATGTTTATATCAAACATTCGGCTATCTTTAATGTTAAAGGTGTAACAACTCCAACTCAGATAATTCATGGTGAGGCGGATGTAAGAGTTCCCGTATCACAAGGTAAAGAGTTCTACAACGCTTTGAAGCGTCAAGGTTGTCCAACGGAAATGATAATCTATCCACGAACCCCGCATGGTGTTCAAGAGCCGAAATTTATTGTTGACATCGGCAAAAGAATAATTGCCTGGTTTAACAGGCATATTGGTCGTGATTCAAAATTAACAGAAGTGAAATGAGACATCAACTTTAAAACAAAAACCTAATTCAAAAATGAAAAAAATAACATTGATGCTGATGCTCTTGCTTTCAAATCTTTTGTTTTCACAAGGTAAGATCTTTCCATTCAAAATTAACAAGGTCGTCCTTGAAAATGGTTTAACCGTCTTATCAGTTCCCTTTGATTCGCCTGGTATAATAGCGTATTATACAGTTGTAAGAGCGGGATCAAGGAATGAAGTTGAACCCGGGAAAACTGGATTTGCACATTTCTTTGAGCATATGATGTTTCGTGGAACGGAAAAGTATTCAGAGCAAGTTTACAACGATATTTTAAAACGACTTGGTGCTGACTCAAACGCATTTACCAGCGCCGATTGGACCGCATATCACATTGTAGCAAGTAGCGATGCCCTTGAGACGATAATTGATATTGAGTCAGATCGCTTTATGAATTTAAAGTACACTGAAGAACAATTTAAAACAGAGGCAGGTGCAATTCTTGGCGAGTATAACAAAAGTGCGTCAAGCCCGTTTCTTGCGCTTTATGAAAAACTTCAGGATCTCGCTTTCACAACTCATACTTACAAGCATACAACGATAGGATTTTTGAAAGATATACTTGATATGCCAAATCAATATGATTACAGCTTGCAATTTTTTGATCGCTACTATCGCCCTGAAAATTGTGCAATCGTTGTGGTTGGAGATTTTGACCAAAGAAAATTGATTGATCTTATAAAGAAATATTACGGCAAATGGAAGAGGGGAAATTTCAAACCTGAAATTCCTGTTGAACCACCACAGACAGAGGAGAAAATTGGACACATTGCATGGAAAGGTAAAACATTGCCTTACCTTATGATTGGTTATCGTATACCGGAGTTTTCGACGAAAAATGTTGAGCGCGCGGCAATTGATTTTGTTGCCGAACTTCTCTTCTCAAGGACAGCACCACTTTATCAAAAGCTGGTGATCGAAAAACAGTGGGTTGATTTTATTCAAGGGGATGCACCAGATAGAAGAGATCCGTTTTTGTTTATTATCACTACAAGAATTAAAAGGGAAGATTTGATTGATTCTGTGAAAAACGAAATCTTCAAAGCAATTGAAGAGTTAAAAGTGAAGCCAGTTTCAAAAGAACGACTTGAAAAGGTCAAATCGTATATGAGATACTCCTTTGCAATGTCTTTGGACAATCCAAATAGCGTTGCTTACATAGTTGGAAATTATTTCCAATTAACTGGGGATCCCGAATCTGTAAACGAGATTTATTCACTTTATGAAAAAGTTACACCGCAAGACATAATGAAGGCAGTTCAAAAATACTTTACAAAAGAAAACAGGACAATCGTAACATTAACGGAGGAGAAAAAATGAGAACACAAAAATTAATTTTCCTAATCATGATAACCTCAATCCTCGCGATTGCAAAAAATTCGGAAATAAGAGTTAAAGAACTTTACAGTCCAAATTATCCGATCGTGACATTTAGAGTTATGATTGAGACAGGATCTATGAACGATCCCAAAGGTAAAGAGGGGCTTAATGCATTGACAATTTTGATGCTTGCGCAAGGCGGAACAAAGGAATTGACATACAGAGAGATCCAAGAAAAGCTCTATCCATGGGCAGCGAGAATTAATTATCAGTTTGATAAAGAGGTCAGCGTCATAATTGGTGAGGTTCATAGAGATCATGTTGATAAGTTTTATAAAATTTTTTCGGATTTGATCTTGAACCCAAGATTTGATGAACAAGATTTCAAAAGAAACAAAGATTTGCTTTTAAATTACATTCGTGCGACGATAAGAAGTGGAAACGACGAAGAGTTGGGGAAACAAGCGCTCGTGTGGTTTATATATGAAGATCATCCATATCATTCACCGGAATTTGGAACTGTGCAGGGATTGAGCAATATCACGCTTGAAGATGTCAAAGATTTTTACAAAAAGTATTTTACGCAGGGTAACATAGTTTTTGGAATTGCTGGTGGTTATCCAAAAAGCCTGATCGGAAAGATAAAAAAGGATTTCGCTAAACTTCCAAAAGGTAAACCTGAACCTGTTCAGCTTCCGGAACCTAAGAAGATAAATGGACTTGAATTTTTGTTAATTGAAAAAGAAACGAGGTCAACTGCAATTTCGTTTGGTTTTCCAATTGCGATCAATCGTTCACACAAGGATTTTTACGCCTTGATGGTTGCTAATTCATATTTTGGTGAACATAGAACCTTCAATGGTATTTTAATGCAGAAGATAAGAGGTCAGCGCGGGTTGAATTATGGAGATTACTCGTATATTGAACATTTCGTTCAAGACGGTGGCTCAACTTTCCCTGTGCCCAACATACCGAGACGACAACAGTATTTCAGCGTTTGGATAAGACCAGTTGAGAATAAAAACAGACATTTTGTTTTAAGACAAGCGATAAGAGAGCTTGAAATTCTTGTAAAAAATGGGCTAAGCAAAGAAGATTTTGAATCAACAAGAGAATTCTTGCTTAATTACTCAAAGCTTTGGGTTCAAACTCTTAACCGACGCCTTGGATATATGATGGACTCTGACTGGTATGGGATTGAGTATTTCGTTGACAAAGTTCAGAAAGAACTGCGAAATCTAACGGTTGAAGATGTTAACAATGCGATAAGAAAATACCTTAACTTTGAAAATATAAAGATAGTCGCTGTTACGAAAGATGCTCAATCTTTTATGCAGGATCTGATTTCAAATAAGCCAAGTCCGATAACCTATGTAAGCCCTGTTTCTCAATCAATCCTTGATGAAGATAAGATAATTCAAGAGTATAAACTTAATGCAAGAGCTGAAAATTTCAAGATAATTCCTGTTGAAGAGGTTTTTGAAAAATAAATTTTCGGGCGGGTTTCATCCCGCCCGTTAAGAAATGAATCTCTGCGGTGTATGCGGAAAGAAAAAACTCGTTGCAAAATCTATAGGTGCTTGTGTTGATTGTATCCGTGAAAATAAGAACGGCGTGATAGAAAAAATTCTTGAATTTCATGGTATCACGAGAGATGAATTTGATCTTCCAAGAAAGGTGCCGAATTTAGAAAACGGTATAAAATGCAAAATTTGCGCTAATGAGTGTGTTATATCTGAGGGGGAAAGAGGTTATTGCGGTTTAAGAGTAAATTTTAATGGGAAAATTTTACATCTTGCAGGCACATCCGAAAGCGGGCTGCTTGATTGGTATTTTGATCCTCTACCGACTAATTGCGTTGCTGAATGGGTTTGCGAAGGGTCAAAGCAACTTGGGAAGAAAAATCTCGCGGTGTTTTATCGTAGTTGCAGTTTCAATTGCTTGTTTTGTCAAAATTGGCATTTTAGAGAAACGAACATAGAAAGAGCGAAGAAAATTTCAGCTGAGGAACTTGCAAATGTAGTTGATGATAAAACTTTTTGTGTTTGCTATTTCGGTGGCGATCCATCAACGCAAATAATTCATGCAATTAAAACATCGGAAATAATTCTTAAGAAAAGCAAAGACATAAGAATTTGTTGGGAAACAAACGGGAATATGAATAGAAAATTTCTTGAAACAGCTGTTAAACTTTCCCTTGAATCTGGGGGATGTATAAAATTTGATTTGAAAGCGTATGATGAGAAACTTAATATCGCTTTATGCGGTGTGAGCAATTGTAAGGTATTTGATAATTTTGAGTTTGTTTGTCGTTTTATAGATAAACGTCCCGAGCCACCACTTGTTATCGCAAGTACGCTCGTAATACCAGGTTATATAGATGCAGAAGAAGTTTACAAGATAGCAAGTTTCATAAGTCAAATCAATAAAGACATTCCTTACTCACTTCTTGCCTTTTATCCGCAATTTTATCTTTACGACCTCCCGATAACATCAAAGAAGTTAATGAATGAATGTGTTGAAGCAGCGATATCTGCAGGTTTAAGAAGAATTCATGTGGGGAACGTGCATTTGTTAACTTAAAGAAGTGCCCCTGGCAGGATTCGAACCTGCGACACGCGGTTTAGGAAACCGCTGCTCTATCCATGCTGAGCTACAGGGGCGGGTGGAATCGTTATAAAATTAAAAAAGTTGCGGTAAAAAATCAATACTTGAAGTTCGGTAAGCGAAAGTTTTTTTTGAAAGGAAAAATCTTTAATTTTTAGTAAGTGTCTTAAAGATCAAATCAAAAATTTTTAATTTAAATGCCACAGGCGAGGAAGAAGGGTTTGGAAATAACACCAGAGTTAATTTCATTGATAACGAGGTTAATTGACGAAAAGATGCAGGCTATATATGTGGGGCGTAGCGAATTTGCTGAGTTAAAGGAATTGGTTGGACAAATAAGTCAAAATCTTTCTTATCTTTCTGAGATCCAGCGAAGATCTCAAGAGGAATTTGTGTCATTTAGGAAAACAACAGAAGAAAACTTTAATCGGGTTTGGGAAAGTATAAATCAGTTGGCTGAAGCACAAAGAAGAACAGAGGAAAGTTTGGAATCTTTCAAGCGTGAGACTGCGGAAAATTTCAAGCGAGTTTGGGAGAGCATCAATCAGTTGATTGAAGCACAGAGAAGGACGGAGGAAAGATTAAATCAACTTACAATTAAAGTGGAACAATTAGCTGAGGCGCAGAGAAAGACAGAAGAAAGGTTAAATCAAATTACAATTAGAGTGGAACAATTAGCTGAGGCACAAAGAAAAACAGAGGAAAGATTAAATCAGCTTGCAATTAGAGTGGAACAATTAGCTGAGGCACAAAGAAGAACAGAAGAAAGATTAAATGAATTGGCTGAGGCACAGAGAAGAACAGAAGAAAGATTAGATCAGCTTGCGATTAAAGTGGAACAATTAGCTGAAGCACAAAGAAAAACGGAAGAAAGATTAAATCAATTAGCTGAGGCGCAAAGAAGAACGGAGGAGAGGTTAATCTGGCTAATAAACGAACACGAAAGGACACGAGAAATCCTCGCTGGAATTTCAGATACCGTCGGCTATGGGCTTGAAGATAAAGTTATGTTCTTTGCGAGAAAATTTGCAAAGCATGAATATGGAGTTGAAGCTGAAATAGTTGACCGAAGAAATGTTGTTTATCCTGATGGAAGGTACGATGAGGTGAACATCTATATTGAGGGTAAGAAAAATGGTGAAAAAGTTTACATAATAGGTGAATGTAAGTCAAGACCGAGCAAAAAAGAGATAGAAAAACTTGCGAAGAAAATGGAAAGGTTGAGAAATTATTTAAATGCAGATGTTTACGCCTTTGTCGTTGGCTATTATTTTTCACCCGAAGTTGAAGCATACTTGCGTGAAGAATATCCCAACATAAGGGCATTCAAGAGCTTTGAATTTGAGATGAAGTATGGTGAAAAAGTTTAATGTTTCAGGGATCGTCAAAATAAATTTCTTGCGATTATGTCAACGCCGTTGATGAGACAGTATAGAAAGATAAAAGCGCAGTATCCTGATGCGATAGTTTTGTTTAGGATGGGGGATTTTTACGAAACATTTGAAGAAGATGCAAAGATAACTGCAAAGGTTCTCGGTATAACTTTAACCAGAAGAGCAAATGGAGCTGCAGCAGATGTTCCTCTTGCTGGTTTCCCACATCATGCGCTTGATACATATCTTCCGAAACTTGTCAAAGCTGGATATAAGGTTGCGATTTGCGAGCAGCTTGAAGATCCAAAGTTTGCTAAAGGTATTGTAAAAAGAGATGTAATTGAAGTTGTAACTCCCGGAGTTGCGGTTAGTGATAAACTTCTTGACAACAGAGCAAACAATTTCGTCTGCGCTTTATTTTTCAAAGATAAAAAAGTTGGAGTTGCTTTTGCGGATGTTTCGACTGGTGAATTTTATGCAAGCGAGGTTGAACTTGAGGAGCTATCCAATTTGCTTGATACAATAATCCCCAGCGAGATCCTTTTTAGCAAATCTTCAAAAAATTTGGTAGAACAAATATTTGAAAAAATTCAAATAAAACCAGCATTAACAAGACTTGAGGATTGGATTTTTAACTATGATTATGCATTTGAAATTTTAACGAATCATTTTCAGACTCAATCTTTGAAGGGTTTTGGCATTGAAGAGTTTGAACTTGGGATCATTTCCGCTGGTGCTGTTTTGCATTATCTTCAAGAAACACAAAGGACGAAATTAACTCACATAAGGAAAATTTCACGCTATGACACCAGCGAGTATATGGTTCTTGATCCCGCAACAAAGCGAAATCTTGAAATAGCCACTTCATATTCTGGTGAAACGACTTATGGAACTCTTTTTTCAATCATTGATAAAACTCAAACCCCAATGGGAGCGCGACTTTTAAAAAAATGGGTTTTGAGACCTCTAAAGAAACTTGAACCAATTCAAAAACGACTTGAAGCTGTTAAGGAACTTTATGAAAATCCGAAGTTAAGAAAAGAACTTTATGGGATTCTCAGCGAGATCGGTGATATTGAGAGATTAATTTCAAGAATCGCAATTCGTGCACATCTTCCAGGAACAACAGGAAGAGCAAACCCAAGAGATATGATAAATCTAAAGGAATCCCTCAAAAAAATTCCAAAGATAAAGTCGCTTCTTATTGATACGAAATCCGAAACGCTCCAGAAAATTTCAAAACTTCTAAATCCGTTGGAAAATCTGATCTCTTTAATAGAAACTGCGATCGTTGATGACCCACCTGCAACGGTTTCAGATGGCGGAGTTATAAGAGATGGATATAATTCTGAACTTGACGAACTTCGTTATATTACTCGCTCAAGCAAAGAATTAATAGCAAATTTACAACAGAAAGAAAGGGAGAGAACTGGGATACCAAGTTTAAAGATTGATTATAATTCCGTTTTCGGATATTATATTGAGGTCACAAAACCACATCTTGATAAGGTTCCGCCAGATTATATACGCAAGCAAACACTTGTAAACGCAGAAAGATTTATAACGCCCGAGTTAAAAGAGTATGAAGAAAAAATTATCACCGCGGAGGAAAAAATATCAGCTCTTGAATCGGAACTTTTCAATCAATTGAGAGAGAAAATTTCCGAATATACCGATGCAATACAGAAAAACGCGCAGCTTATCGCAATGCTTGATTGCTTCGTTTCACTTGCGGAGGTTGCCGTTGAAAATAACTATACTTGTCCAATAGTTGATGAAAGCGATGTTATAGAGATAAAAGACGGAAGACACCCGGTTGTAGAAAAAATTTTGCCTTCTGGTGAGAAGTTTGTTCCGAATAGCGTTTATCTTGACAATTCTGAAAATCAAATTTTGATAATCACAGGACCGAACATGTCTGGCAAGAGCGTGTTTTTGCGTCAGGTAGGTTTGATCGTTTTGCTTGCTCAAATTGGAAGCTTTGTCCCAGCAAGCTATGCAAGAATTGGAATTGTTGATAGAATTTTCACACGGGTTGGAGCGTCCGATAACATTGCTGGTGGTGAGAGCACTTTTTTAGTTGAAATGCACGAGATGGCGAACATTTTGAACAACGCAACGCCGAAAAGCTTAATTTTACTTGATGAAGTTGGGCGCGGTACAAGCACATTTGATGGTATTTCAATCGCATGGGCTATAACCGAGTATTTGCATGAAAATCCGAGGGTCAGAGCTAAAACCATTTTCGCGACGCATTATCACGAGCTAAATGAGCTTGCGGAGATATTTCCGCGAATAAAAAATTTCAAAGCAGATGTTAGGGAAGTTGGAGATAAAATCATATTCCTTCACAAGATAGTTCCAGGATATGCAGATCATAGCTACGGGATTGAGGTCGCAAAGATGGCTGGGCTTCCGAAAGAAGTAACCGAAAGAGCAAAAGAAATTTTAATGAATTTAGAGCAAAAAGAATTGACACCGCATGAGAGATCAAAAAAGAAAATTTCAAAAGAAGCACTGCGAGAAAAATTTCAAATAAGTTTATTTGAACTGAGCGACAACAAATTAAGGGACGAAATTTTAAATCTTGACATAGATAACATGACTCCTGTTCAAGCATTAATTAAGTTGCAGGAGTTGAAGGGGAAGATAAAAAATGGGGAGTTATAGCTGCTTAAATTTAGTTTCAATATTTAATCCATTGTTTCACATATTGAGACAGTGAAATTTTTAACTATTGACAAAGTCCTTGCCGATTTTTAACTTGCCATTAGAAAAATCAAGATTTTATTTTATGAAAGGAACGCCGAATAACAATTCAATTGAAAAGGCTTTTGCAATTTTATCCGTCTTTTCGCAGAATGGGAAATTTGAACTCGGTGTGGGGGAGATAAGTAAAATTTTAA
This sequence comes from Candidatus Kryptonium sp., assembly GCA_039630395.1. Lineage (GTDB taxonomy): Bacteria > Bacteroidota > Ignavibacteria > Kryptoniales > Kryptoniaceae > Kryptonium. The sequence continues at coordinate 17,881 of JBCNVC010000036.1, forward strand.
AAATGCATAAAAGCACCGTTCATAGATTCCTTCGCTCAATGGAGAAATTTGGAGTTGTTGAGAAAAATGAAGAAACGGGGAAATATCGTTTGGGCTTAAAACTCTATGAGCTTGGCAATAGTGTATCTTTAAAAAAGATCATGGTTGATAGGGCAAGGATTTTCCTTGAAGATCTTCATTGGTATTTAAATGAAACTGTTCATTTCGCGACGCTTAAGAATGGTGAAGTAGTGTACCTTGACAAGATAATTGCGGATAGAAACTTCGTTATAATCTCCGAGGTAGGCAGACGTCTTCCTGCGCATTGTACTGGGCTTGGCAAAGCAATGCTTGCGTTTTTGCCAGAGGATAAAGTTAAAAGAATCGTAAGGGAGAAGGGACTCAAAAGATTT
>JBCNVC010000360.1:0-730 GCA_039630395.1 Candidatus Kryptonium sp.
ATCCCCAGTGAGAATCGAACCAGTGTGGAATTTAAACCGGCTCATACTTATAATTCATATACTTTTCTATCCAGGTGAGAATCGAACCAGTGTGGAATTTAAACTGATTTTTTTAAGCAAATCATACTTGACCGCAAAAGAGTGAGAATCGAACCAGTGTGGAATTTAAACATATTAAACTCAACCCTAAATATCGCATTTATGTATAGGTGAGAATCGAACCAGTGTGGAATTTAAACATGCGGATAGGCAGGTTGTATCATTTACACGGGCACGTGAGAATCGAACCAGTGTGGAATTTAAACATTTCAAGTAGTTTCGCTGTTCCATAGATTTTTGTGTGTGAGAATCGAACCAGTGTGGAATTTAAACGATAATCAGCTTTTTCCCATCTTCCGCCTCACAAATCGTGAGAATCGAACCAGTGTGGAATTTAAACTTTATAGACAGGGTGTTTGCAGGCGGGGTTGAGTTCAGGTGAGAATCGAACCAGTGTGGAATTTAAACCTTTAACATCTTCTGTAAGCTCTGGCAAGAAATGTTTTGTGAGAATCGAACCAGTGTGGAATTTAAACTCTGATAATTTTTAAAACCCCCAACCGCAACATCAATGTGAGAATCGAACCAGTGTGGAATTTAAACCAAAGTTTGAAGAACAAGTGTGGAATCTTTTGGAAAAGTGAGAATCGAACCAGTGTGGAATTTAAACTTATAATTCTATTTTTAAATT
>JBCNVC010000361.1:0-725 GCA_039630395.1 Candidatus Kryptonium sp.
TGAAAAAGATTTACCTCTGTTTGAAAGATTGTTATGTTTATGCTCGTGATTTGTTGCGAGATGTTGGAACTTTTGCATAAGCTCAGTCGTTTGTCTGTGAAGGGTTGAAATAAAATAAAGTAAAAAAAATAAAAAACAAAATGAGGTTAAATATGGAAGAAAGAACAATTTATGTTAGCGTTATACCTGAAATTATCAGATTCTTGAGAGAAAACGCAGGAATCTCTGTTGATGAGGTTGCGATGATGTTGAGGATGGATAGGGAGGAGTATTTGGATTTAGAGAATGGCAAGAAAGAGCCGACGATTGAGCAGATCAAAAGGCTTGCGAAAGTTTTGAGAAGACCTGTTTCTGCTTTCTTTTTGAGCGATATTGTTGGTGTTGAAGATTACAATCCTTTCGGTAGAAGTTTTATTATGAGTGAGGCTTGCGATAGAATAAAGAGGATCAGGGGAGTTAAGAGTGTTTGCGGGAGTTTGAGTGGAAGGAGGGTAGAGGTTATTGCTGTCACGGGTGGGGATGGTAAGAAGATAAGGGATAAGATTGCGAGGCTTAAGGAGGAGTTTGAGAGGAGGTATCCGGATATGGTTTTTAGATTTGGTTTGATTACGAATATAAATTTATGACCGATAAAGAGGTAGTTGTTTAGTTATTTCGTTTGCGGAGAATCGCGTGAAAAAGTTAACAGTGGTTTTTGTTGATAATTTGTTTTGTTTTGCCAGTTT
>JBCNVC010000362.1:0-719 GCA_039630395.1 Candidatus Kryptonium sp.
ACCTTCATTTATAAATATATCTTTAAATGTTGCACAAGTAACCAAATTGCCCCACCAATGATGTGCAAGCTCATGTGCACTTAGAATTTCATTATTTGTAACTTTTGTAAATGTGTTAGTCTGGTCTTCCATAGCGCCTCCAAAGAAACCTTCAAATATCTCAACCTCTCCATATTTTTCTTCATAAAATGGATAAATTATTCCGAATATATTAGTAAATACTGCTAACATATATGGTAAATATAAAGATGGAGTATAGTTTCCAATTTTAACATAGTGGTAAATAGGCATACTTATATTATCATAGTTCCAATTTTGAACAATAATATTAAAGTCCTTTGAAGATGCAAAAACAATTAAATATGGTGCTATTGGATATTTGGTTTTATAGTAGTAAGTTATCCAATTGTTTTCTATTATGCTATCAATAAGAATTCCATTTGCAACTGTTTTCCAACCAAGTTTAACCTTTATTCTTGCTTCTACGGTATCTGCTTTTTCATATGGTAAATCAAAGCTTGGAAGCCATCTTCTAAGTCCAAAAGGTTCATTATCTGCATATATTATATTATTTTGCTTTAAATCTAAACCTCCTCCAAAGGATGAACCCGTTCTATATACTGTTCCACGATAGTATATGTCAATTCTAAATTTTTGTCCTTGTGGAATTTGGAAGTTAAATTTTACTATAATAAGAGTATCACCTGGAGTATAGTATT
>JBCNVC010000363.1:0-369 GCA_039630395.1 Candidatus Kryptonium sp.
GAACCTGTGAGGGATTGAAACTCCTTCTTCTTCATCACCATTTCTCATTTTTAATTTGTTTGAATCGAACCTGTGAGGGATTGAAACCTTTGTTGGCGACTTCAATAGGTAAATCCCCTTCATAGTTTGAATCGAACCTGTGAGGGATTGAAACTAAGAATAAACATCTCGGCTTACCGCATTGTGAAACTCGTTTGAATCGAACCTGTGAGGGATTGAAACTACCGAAACTTGGATGTCTATCGTCGCCACCTTCGTGGTTTGAATCGAACCTGTGAGGGATTGAAACTAAGTAAGAAACAAGTTAGTTGATAAGTGTTAGTTTTGTTTTAAACGAACAGGTGAGGGATGAAAAGAGAAGCGTAGGAG
>JBCNVC010000363.1:379-714 GCA_039630395.1 Candidatus Kryptonium sp.
CATTGTCTGAATACTTGGTCATTTGTTTGAATCGAACCTGTGAGGGATTGAAACTAGATGGGGCGTATTTGATCAAGCCGAGTTGGTATGTGTTTGAATCGAACCTGTGAGGGATTGAAACAATAACGATGCGGATAAGTTTTTGGAGTTAAACCCTGTTTGAATCGAACCTGTGAGGGATTGAAACGGGCCGCTTTTTCTTGATTAGGGGGACCTCCGCAAAATGTTTGAATCGAACCTGTGAGGGATTGAAACGTAAATTTAACCATTTTGTAATTTGACATAGCGACTCGTTTGAATCGAACCTGTGAGGGATTGAAACTTGCTTTAATACT
>JBCNVC010000364.1:0-711 GCA_039630395.1 Candidatus Kryptonium sp.
ATTTTTAATGGTAAGCAACTTTATTTTATTAAACAGACTTTTCTCCCTAAGTCTTTAAATTAACTAATTCCATATTTCACCGTCTGCTTCTTTTCTACTTCATTAAATTGAAAAAAAATAAATTGGGGTGATAAAGAATTTTTGGTGAGATGCCTCCAAATTTTGGACAACAGAAATGTTACACACTAAATGTTTTGCTATCCCCATGTCCGTCAGGCTAAAATCAACCAATTCGGATATTTTAAAGCCAAAGCCCCTATCTCCTCTCTTATCTCTCTATCTTCTGAGCTTATTCCCCTTTGTTTTTGGTGATGAAAAGTTAAACGAGAGATAGGCCATCACTACTCTTATAGTGAAACGTCTCCATAGAGGACATAGATTTTTCTCGGAGACAGATACTGAGGTTATAGTTCATTTGATAGAGGATTATCAGCAACAAGGTTTTTCTCTTTTTGAGTCCTTTTTGAGAGCCCTAAGGGATTTAAAGGGGGCTTATGCTCTTGCCTTGATCTCTGCAGATGAGCCTGACAAGATATTTGTTGCTCGCTATCAAAGTCCTCTCATCATTGGAGTAGGAGAGGGAGAAGTTTTCTTGGCTTCAGATATACCAGCCCTTCTTCCTATCACTGAGAAGATGATCTTCCTAAAAGACGGAGAGGTAGCTCTTTTATAAGAAAACTGCATACAGATATTTGATTTTAGAGGGGTGCC
>JBCNVC010000365.1:0-696 GCA_039630395.1 Candidatus Kryptonium sp.
TGTGTATGAATCTAACATAAACATCGTAATTTGTCAGGATATGACTATGAAACTGGTTATTAGTATCTCATGCTATACTACTACTAATGCCTTGAACAATCCAATACCCAATGAACTCCCTGACCCGTTTACATACCAATGTATATGCTTATCATTGTTTCTACCTGTGCCTGTGGTGTGGTTCCAGTAGTCCTAATTATGAAAACCTTCTTGTGCGGGGTTGGGTATCAACAGGTTCTGACTCCATGCAGGACCTATTATCAAAGGCTTTATACTCAGGCATCATGCCATTACGAAAATTCAAAAATGGGATAGAATTAAGGATATAATTAACATTTTAAAGGAGGTTTTTATGTTTCAGGTGCCAGAGGTTGGACCTCAGGAAGCAAAAGAAATGCTGCAGAAAGATAATGTGGTCTTGCTCGATGTTCGCACACCACAGGAGCATTTGCAGGTGAGGATTCCCAATTCTACGCTCATACCGTTAGATGAACTAAGATACGCTTATAAAGACCTTCCTAAGGATAAAACTTACATAGTCTATTGCAGAAGCGGTGAAAGGAGTGCCTTTGCCACCTATTTTCTAAGGCATATGGGTTATGAAGCTTATAACCTGGCAGGTGGTATCCTCATCTGGCCCTACGAGAAGGAGTCTGGACCTCCTAAATGAGGATTTTATTGCCATGGGTTTTCCTG
>JBCNVC010000366.1:0-695 GCA_039630395.1 Candidatus Kryptonium sp.
GTTTGAATCGTACCTGTGAGGGATTGAAACTTATTTGATGAGAATACCTCCAACGCCGAACCAGTTTCGTTTGAATCGTACCTGTGAGGGATTGAAACTGTTGAAATTAGAGAGTTTGGAGTTTCTTTTAAGGGTTTGAATCGTACCTGTGAGGGATTGAAACTGGAATTTAACTGCGGTGTCGTCAAAGTAGTATTTGTTTGAATCGTACCTGTGAGGGATTGAAACATTGAAGTTTTAAGTATCAGCATCTCATCGCCCGGAGTTTGAATCGTACCTGTGAGGGATTGAAACTTCAATTTCAAGATCGAAAAGTGCTTTCTCTGTCATGTTGTTTGAATCGTACCTGTGAGGGATTGAAACCCCTGCTTCTCCGCCCCCCTGGTTTGGGATTTTCAAAGTTTGAATCGTACCTGTGAGGGATTGAAACGCTACGACAATCCCTTCCGCCCAGACACTAAAGACTGGGTTTGAATCGTACCTGTGAGGGATTGAAACCCTAATTTCAAATCAAAATTGTTAATTAATTTGTTTGAATCGTACCTGTGAGGGATTGAAACCATCAAAAACGAAATCTATTTCAACTTTAAAAATTGAGTTTGAATCGTACCTGTGAGGGATTGAAACAAAGCGTATGATCTAAGGCATCTCCGCCTTTCCAAGTGGGGGTATATTTATCAACTCAAAGTTGGAAA
>JBCNVC010000367.1:0-693 GCA_039630395.1 Candidatus Kryptonium sp.
TTAACTTCAAGAAAATCATTAACGGGATTTTAAAGATGTACGAGAAAAATTTTAAAGATAAAAAATTAGCTTGTGAGGTTAACATATCAAATGAATTGCCAGAGTTTTATGCTGATTCATATAGAATTGAACAAATGCTTTTTAACCTTATTGATAACGCGATAAAATATACAGACAGCGGAGGTATAAAAATAAGCGTTGAACCTTTTAAGAATTATCCCGAAAGAGAAGCAAACGCTGTTAAAATAACAGTTGAAGATACGGGGATAGGAATTCCCAAAGAACATATCCCGAGGATATTTGAAAGGTTTTATGTAGTTGATAAATCAAGATCGAGACAAACAGGTGGCACTGGGCTTGGGCTATCAATTGTAAAGCATATAGTATTGATGTATAATGGCACTATAAATGTCGAAAGTAAAGTCGGATTGGGAACAAAGTTTGAAATTATTTTTCCAGCCAGAAGTCAGAGGAAACTTTAATAATTTTTTAATGTTCGTTTAACAGAATTTTAACGATTCAAATCTAATTTTCGTTGAATAAAAAATTAATCATATAAAACCTTTATGAAAATCGCAAAATTAATTCTTGCATTGTCATTTCTATTAACTTCATCTTTGTTTTCACAAGATAAAGAACTTCTGGGAGCGGGTGCTACATTTCCATATGTTCTCTACTCAAAAATGTTTGATG
>JBCNVC010000368.1:0-693 GCA_039630395.1 Candidatus Kryptonium sp.
AAAAACAACACCAGCAGATGATAAAAGTGCGCCTTCAGACTACCTTACAGAAGAAGGCTTTGAATAGATGTATCCGCTCAGTCACTAAAGGAGACTTAATAATAGTTGTTGACTCTATAAAGGTGAGAATATAGATGGGGCGAAGTAGAAAAGGATGGAAAGACAAAAGCGGGTATTATCAGCTATGGAGTGTGGAGAGCTTGTGAGCAGTGTAAAGTTTGAGAAGTGGTCATGTTGGTGGGTGGGGAGTAGGGGGTAGGTATGTTCTGGGGGATATTGGGTTGATTATTGGACATAGGAAGGTATAATTTTGATACCATGAAAGTCTTGTATGAGGGTAAGGCTAAAATAGTTTACCAATTAGAGGGTGAAAAGGACAAACTTCTTATCTACTTTAAAGACACAGCCACAGCCTTCGATGCCAAAAAAAGGGCTGAAATAGTAGGAAAGGGCATATTAAACAACACCATATCCAGCATACTTTTTAAACTTCTTGAAGAAAGAGGTGTAAAAACACACTTCTTAAAAAAAGTCTCTGACAGAGAGATGGTTGTGTGGAGGGCAAAAAGGTACGACCTTGAAGTGGTTGTCAGAAACGTAACAGCTGGAAGCTTATGCAAAAGACTTGGTATAAGAGAAGGAGATAGACTGAAAAAGCCCCTTGTGGAGTTTTTTTATAAGAAGGATGAGCTT
>JBCNVC010000369.1:0-690 GCA_039630395.1 Candidatus Kryptonium sp.
TTACACTATAATTTTTATCCTTCATAATTTTTAAAGCTTTAAGTAACCCCTGTTGATCTTTCTCCTTTCGAAAATTTGCAATCATTCCTAAGAGAATACTCTCCTCTGGTAAATTGAAAGCTTTCCTCAAAAGAACTTTTGGTTGGTTAATAAAAAAATCATTTAAATCTACTCCTGAGTAGAAAAGCTCAACATCGCTCTTGCTAACCAAGCTCCTGTTGATTAGCTCTTCCTTTAGGGCTAAACTATTAACCAGTATCTTGTCTATAAGTCTTCTAAATATTCTAAAAAATAATCTTTGGTGCCAGCCTTTGATCTCTGATGCAATTACTATGTGAAAAATTATCTTTAAATTAGGATAAAAGAGTTTGCAAAGCCAAAGGTATCTCAGTAATTTATATCTATGTGTCAAGAGAACCTTTATGTTCTCTCTTTTAATAGTATTCAGTAGATCCAAGGCAAATTTCAATGAAAATCTCTTAGTAACCTCTCGCCTTCTATATGGCATAAATATGACCAAATTTTGTGATAAGGTATAATCTCTCAAGATAGAACTTGACCCTTTTGGATCAAGAAAAGTAATTATTTTAGGTTGGATATTTGCTTCTAAGAGAGCCTCTATTTGATAAACATGTCTTCTATTACCAAAGCCGTCAAGAAGAAAGGCTACTTTGTTGTCGAAGTCTTTTT
>JBCNVC010000037.1:0-16915 GCA_039630395.1 Candidatus Kryptonium sp.
AAACAAGATCACGAATTTTGTCATCAAGTGTAATTGCTGTTCTTCTCAATGTAAAAATTATCTCCTTCTCATTTCTTCGCAAAAGCTCGTTCCATTCGGCGTATTCATCGTAGCGACCAGAGATCTAAAATTCGGAAAGATCAAGTTTAGCAGATACCACATAATAGTTTTCGCGATGTGGTTTTAATTCAAATATATCACATTTAACTGTTCCAGAATTATCGCTTACGCCTCTATCAGAGATTTTGCCAATTCCAGTTTGAAGCGCAAATTTAAATTTAATTCCAGAGACCGGATAAATCTTCCCATTATCAATGTAAACAACTTTGATTAAAAGTGGTTTTAAAACTTGATTAAAAACAACTTCTTGTTCTTCGCCCGAAAATTTTTCAATTTTTAACTTTGAAAATAAATCTTGAACGGTGGATTTAATTTCAGAGGTCAAAAGTGCATCCGCAACTTTCCATTCGTTTCCAGGATCAGCTTCGGCAAGCGGTCTTGTGATAAATCTGTAAAGCGGGAGTATATCATTGTATGGTGGAATGTTTTTATAAGACTCCGCTATGTTTAACAACGCCTGATAAATGTTTCCTCTAATGATGTTGCTTCTTGCAAGTTCAAAATTTTTAGAATATGCACTATGAAATTGATTAAGCATATCTTTGAGTTCTTTCCCAGCTGTCTCTCTATCAAGCACAGCCAGAGAATAATAAATATCGTCATCGTCATCAAAATATGTCTCAACTATTTTTAACCCACCAATTTTAAGTTCTGTTGTAACTTGAAGCTCAGCGGATGCGCGCTCAACAGATTCAACCTTTCTCCCTGCGATCACTTCCATTTGCTCAACAACTGACTTTGAAGCGACAGTAACTCTGATTTGCTTGACGATATCGGCAAACGCATCGTTATTTGCCTTTTGTATATCTTCAAGTTTATTTTTTGTCTTCTTCGCTGCACCAACCCCCAAAATATAAAGTCGTTCTGGATATTTTGGATGTTTCTTCGTTGTTATCCAAGCTGGTTTTTCACTTGAGAAAGCAAAATTTGAAAAAACAAATAAAAAAACAATTAAAATTATCTTTCTCATTTTCACTTTACCTCCACTGTAAATGTTAATTTACCAACATTGTGATAAAGATCGGTTGCTATAATTTCAACCGTATTTCTTCCTCGCTTAAGCTTAAGCTTCTTGTAAAAATTCATACCAGCAAGAGCGACTTTAACATCAGCTGGTTCCCCGTTAACTTTAACAGCAACTATCCCACTCTCATCCGTTACAATTCCGCTCAATTCAAAATCACGATTATTAACTCTTAAATATCCGTTGTTTTTAACCGCAGGATAATAAAGTTCAATTTTTGGAGCTTCACTATCCTTAAATGGATCTTTAGCTATGTTGAATTCCTTGTAAAGATCGGAAAATATATCTTCTTCCTCTTCTTCTAAACTTTCTTCACCAATATTTGGTTTTTCTTCTTTTTCAACATTTGCTTCTTCAATTTTTAAAGCGACATGCTTTTCAGAGGGATTTTCAGCAAGTTTATTTGCAAGTTGTTCCATAACTTTTAAAAGCCCCGAAAATTTTCCCTCGTAGTCAGCGCTTGCGGTTTGAACTATTTCAGAGGTTTCAACATTAATTCTTCTTACATTTACCGTGTAAACCTCTTCAATTTTACCGATATCACCAGTTATAATCTCTTTAACACCCAAAATTTTCCCAATTTGCACATTGTCTCCAGAACCCTCAGCGATCTCGCTTTGTTGCAAGTTCTGCTCCATTAAAATTTCTTTTATCTTCTCCCTTTCAAGGACATTGAATTTTCCAGTTGCGTTTAAAGCGACTCTAAATCTTGAAACTAAAACATCAATTTGTGCTGGTTCAAACCCCTTTGCGTCAAACCTTAAAACCGCGACACTTATCTTTTTGTCCTGCGCGAAAAGAAGTGAGATTGCTAAAGTAAAAGCGATAAAAAGTTTACAAATTTTCATATTAAATTCCCCCTTACTTTTTGTTTAATTTTTCAAGTTCCTTATCAAGTTGATTTAAAGCTTCATTTAAAAGTTCTTCTACTGGCTTATCCTGTCTTACAAATTTCTCAGGCGGGTTTTGTCTTATTGCGTTAACAGTAAATTGTTTAACTTGGTAAATTAAACTTTTTTTATACATTCGAGCGAGCGCGTAATTGGCACCTGTTTTTGGATCAACCCAAAAACCTACTATTTGAGAACCTGTCAACTTTGCACTTGAAACAGTTCTTGAAATTCTTCGCGAATAACTTAATTCAAAAACTTTGTTGCCCGTCGCCCATTTATCAAGCAGAGATTGAATTCTCAAACTTATAATCCTTGAAAGTTCAGCCCGAGCATTTTGAATAGCTCTTTTCCTTGTTTCGGCTGGGTCAAAATATCTATCGGATGCACCAACTGCATAAATAGCGACATCTGAAATAGGAATTTTATTAATCCATCTTGGTCCTTTTGCAGACGAAACCCCTAATCCTGCAAGCGCAGGGTCAAAAATAAACTCATCCGGAATTGAATAAGATGTATCAGACGAAATCGCCTTAACTGGGATGCGTAGCAAAACATATAAGATTCTTGATTTGGGGTCTTGCCATTGCGAAACAAACTCATAATTTGATCTAATCAAGTTAACAAGCCCTGAATCAATCTCCTCTTCATACTCTTCCGCAAAGTGAGAAAGTCCAGAAAATAAACTACCTGTATCTTCAAACCAATTTATTTGCTTTACTCTGACGCCAACCTCAATTGTTCTGGCAAGTTCAAGAATGGCATCTTCAACTGCTTTGGCTTTCGTTGTTTCAGGATAAAAATATTGAGAAGAAGCACCGACAGCATATAAATAATCCTTTGATTGTGGAAGGAGAGAAAGCCAAGAAGGCTGCTGCGATAAAAGAGCAGAGGTTAAAGAAGTTAAAAGTATAAAAGTTAACTTTTTCATTTTATGGTTTTTAAAGAAAGTATATGTTTTGTAACTCCAAGACCAATCAAAATTATTATTATGCTGATGAATATATTTGAAATGGCGAAAAACGCCGTATATCCCATAACAAGCCACATAATTGTAAGAGACAATATCTTGCCTCGCAGTGTAATCCCTTTTTGTTCACGATAATTTCTTATATATGAGCCGAAAATTTTATGATTTAACAGCCAGTTGTAAAATTTTTTTGAGCTTCGTGCAAAACACGCAGCAGCTAAAAGCAAAAAAGGAGTTGTCGGAAGAACCGGCAAAAAAGCTCCAATGATCCCAAGCCCAACAAAGAAGAAGCCAAGTCCTATCAAAACAAGCCGATAAAGTTCACTCATTACCTACTGTCATTAACATTTTTCTTTAATTTATTTCAATCTCTTCAAAATTCAAAAATTAAAACAAACGATTCTCAAGATCACCTTTTTATCTAAAATTCTTTTGTCAAATAACTAAAAAGGGTCGGGACATAAACCCGACCCTTACACAAGCAAGCCAAGGTTACTTGCTCAAATCCCATTTCTCAAGTTCCTTGTCAAGAAGTTTAAGAGCTTCATCTGCTTTCATTTCGACAAATGCTGTCTTTTTCTGGCGCTGTGCTTCGTTCATCGTGCGCATTATTTCATTTACAATGTCATTCTTTCTCAAAACAGCAAGAGCATAATAAATTTTGTTATCCTTGTCATAATAAAACTCCACAATCTGAGACCCAGCCAAAGTCGCCTGGCTTACAGATCTGCTAACGCTTCTTGTGAATTCTTCCGAAGTTATAGTTCCCTGATTGTTTACAAATTCCTGATGCTCTTGCATGAAATTATCAAGCAAGCTTTTAACTTTCACTTGTATTATTCTGCCAAGTTCCTGCCTCGCAGCATCTGCAGCCTTGTTTCTTGCAAGAACTGGATTTGCACCGACATTTGCTGCACCGACAGCATAAATCGCATCCACCGCCGTTGGTGGAGTATTAACCCAAGCTGGGGCTGTTGCCTCCGGAACCGCAACTCGTTCCTTTGGTCCACCACAACCTGAAATTAGAACTAATGCTGCAACAACTAAAACTAAGAATAAAATATAGCGCATATTACTTTTCCTCCTTTAGTTTTGTTTTTAGATTTTTGTTTTCACTCTTCAATTTTCACATTTGATAACATTTCAACGAGATCCTTATTTGAAAATTTCATCCCTTTCAAAGCTTTCTCATAAGCATCTTTTTCACTTTTTCCGACGGCTCTTGACTTAACGCTCATACTTCCAACTATTTGACCACTTTCTAGGTCCTTCAAAAACAAATTCAATTCTGCCTCAACAGTATAAAGCATTCCACCGACACCTTGAACAGATGAAACAACCTTTGAACTGATATCACCACCAATTACAAACCTTGATTCATCCTCAACCCTATAACCATTTTTCTCTATCGCTTGCGTTAATCTTTTCATTACATCAAATATCAACTTATCTTCCTTCGCACCTTTTAAGGACACAGTAACCCCAGGTGTCATTCCAGTGCTTACTGTGTAAGCGAACTCAGTTTTGACCTGCGCCAGCACCCTCGAATATTCTCTCGGAATTCCAGGGATTGAAAAACTTGCTAATTCTGTACTTGCCCTCTTTCCCATTGCGATCACTTTGACACTTGCGATTCCCTGGTCATTCGTTGTTGTTCTCTCTATTACTTCACCCGTTTTATACGCAAAAACGACATTCGCATTAGCAATTGGAACTGAAACATCACCTTGATAAAATATTCTAACAACGAGTGGTTCTGGTAGCTCTTCACCTACTTTTCCTACTTGATTATCGCCTGATACCTTTTCTATTTTTATTTTTGAAATTAAGCTCCTTATCTCTGATTCAATTCCCCCAGCGGTCAGTTCAATATCCGGCTTATATGGAATTCTTGAAAGAGCGTTATAAAGAACTTGTTTTGAATAAATATCATAGATCTTCTGTTGTGCATCTTTTAAGTTTTGAATTGCCTGTAAAACTTTTCCAGCACCTAAAAATGAATTTGCATCATTATACAATTTTTTTATTTGGATCCAAGCATTATCAATTTCATCTTCTAATGATGCTAAATATTTCTGCTTATCAAGAACAGCAAGAGCATACCAAGTTTTCGTCTTTCTGTCGTAATTCATCTCAACCACTTCACAGCCAGTTAAAATTTCATCAATTACGGTTTTCGATTTTTGCTGAAACTCTGAATAGTAATCTGATTCCTTGTTTATAATTCTTTCTTTCTCCAAGCTTGTAATTTCGGATTGAACTTGAACTCTAATTTGAGAAGCAACATCTGCTATTGCGTTTTGTTTCGCCGTTTCTCTCACATCTTCTCCAACAGCTGCACCAATTCCGATGATATAGAACTCCTTCGGATATTTTGGATGCGTTTGTGTTTTATACCAATTCGGTTGCGAAAGCGCATAAACCGAAAACAAAATTATTAACAAAAGCCATTTCATCTTTTGAGCACCTGTTTTTATTTTATTCGGTTATCTCAAGTATTAAAAGTTTTCTATTTGCATTGATTCTTTTAACCTTAACAGGGACAGAGCTTTCAATCTGCCTTCTTATATCTCTAAATAAAGCAAGAGGGGAATTATATTTCTTTGGATCAACCCAGACGATGTAATCCATAGTTTGATCGGTTATGACATTTTGCTTTGTTCTATTACATAGCTTTTTGAGTGCTGTTTCGGTGCTCATGAGGATTTCATCATGTGTGTCTTCATCAAAGTTTCCAGTAATTCTGAAAAGAATCTTAAATTGCAAGCCCCTTGCCAAATCATCTTTCCAATATGCCATAATTCTACTTAACACTTTATCAATTGCGTCATTCATTGCTTCTTCAACAACCGCCTCTTCTGGAACAGCGTACTCACCACTATAACCAGTTTCAGTTCCAAGTAATCTCGCAGTTGTTGTCTCATAAGCCCTTGCTGCGACAACAGCTTTTCTATATTCCGTGCTACCGATATATCTTTTCTCAACTTTCACATTGTAAGTTATATAAACATCACTTCCAATTGCAAGTGCAAGTTGATATGCATAATCTTCTTCAATCCCCTTCAATCCCGCTTGAGCTTGTGCAAGCTCGCTTAGCGTTTCCATTTGCTCAGGAACTTGAACATCATATTTTCTCGCTGTAAGATATGATTCAATTACCTCGGCTCCTTTTTTCAATAATCTATCGGAGCGCAATAAATCAACTGGGCTAACACCTTTAGGTGCTTCTGGAACAACCATTATAAATGGTAAACCAATTGCCTCTGTAATTTCCTCCTTAGGCTTAATGATATTTCTCGCTACAAGATCATCAGTGAGAAGTTTTTTGTTCACACGATAATATTTCGTAATCTTTACTCTTCCGTCTGCAAGTTTAACGCGCGCTTCATATTCAGTTGTCTCAAATGAGATATATTTTGAGATGTTTTTAACATCAAATATCTCATCTTGAATTCCTTCAAATGCTTTTTTCTCTTCAGGCGTTTGTAAAATGGGATCAGTTGCCCCGAGCAAAACATACCAAACCGCTGCTCTTCTTCCGTCAAGTTCTGCTTGTTTATTATCTTTCCCAATTCCCGATGCTCTTATAGTTACCTCCGATGGGGAATAACTTTCAATAAATGTTGCTTCCCTTGAAACAGGAAGATTTTTTTGAGAATAAGAAACGAAACCAAAGATAAAAATTAGAAATACATATGTTAACTTTCTCATTGCTAACTTTCTATTTTAATTTTTCCTTTGAAAAATTAACTTGAAGACAACTTTAAAATTGTGTTTAAAATCACATCTTACCAACCAAGCCCACCTCTTATAGCTGCAATTGGATCAAACCCAAGTTTAGGCAAAGAGTAATTTAAATAAAGCGAAAACACAACCCCTGAATGATCGCCAGCTAAACCTGGAATATTTCTGTACGTTCCCTCAAAATTCCACTCTTCACTCTTAGAAAAAATTCTATACCCAAGAGATAATCCAAGATTTAAATCTGGTGTCATCACATATTCAACTCCAATTTTAGTCCCCAATCCAAATCCAGAATGTTTAAGCTCAACATCATTTTTTGAAAAGGTTATATTCTCAAAACTTAACTCTGCTCTGCCAAAGGCAGAAAATCTTCTAAAGAAATAAAATTTTTTAATTAAAATTCCATTTAATCCCCAAACGCTCACATCCGGCTTATCACCAAATATATACTTTAATCCCTCAAGATTTTCCGCGTCTCCACCTCCAATGAAAATTCCAGCTCCGGCCCAAAGTTGCGATATATTCACATTTCTACCGATATTATAAACCAACTCTCCGTGAATTGAATAACTGTTCATTGATTTTTCTACAGCACCAGAAAAATCTGGCCAAGTAAGTGTAAATGGATTGCTCTCTATCTTTACATAAATATCCACTGGCAACCTTGGTCTTTCCGAAACATAAATACCCGGTTCAATTCCACTGCCAATTATGATTTGAGCTCTTGAAAAAATTCTCGGATTGGAAACATTATCTGCAACCTTAACAACTCTAACAAAACCAACTTTTTTCTGAACAATGCCACCATTTGGATTTTCCTGCAATTCAACGAGGTCAAAGCCATCATCAATTTTAAGCCCCTCTCTCTTACCCATTGGAAAGCTTACAGCATTTGAATAAACTTCTACAACTTGCGCTCCAAGCCGAAATTCTGGAATATCCCTTGTTGCAATTTGAAGATCTCTGGCAAGAGCTACAACGGCAGTTCTAAATGCGTAACTTTTATGATCAACTTTTTCATTTTCATGTTTAAACTCTTTACCTATCCTAGCTACGCCAATACCTCTTGTTTCCTTTTTGACAACAAGGGTTAAATCACCTTCTCCATTTTCTTTATAAACAACCCTATACCAGATAGCCCCAGCATTTAACTCAGTTGTGTGAATTCCATTCACATTATCAACAATTACATTGTATTTGCTAATTACTGGGACATATATGAAAGCAGAATTCATGATTTTCATCGCTTGTTCAGCAGTTATCCCCAAAGCTTTCGCTTTCGTGGTGATAAATCTATTCCTTTGTTCTGCTGTTAAATAGATTTTGCGCTCTCATTTCCTTTTCAATGTCGAGAATTTCAATTATTTTCGGCACGAACTTTTGCTTTAAAATCTCAACAACTTCATCAAGCGAAACCGCAGAGCCCTTTGCTTCAATTTCTGCTTTGAAATCCTCGAGAAGCTCAACAGGAATTGGGTTATAATCAAATCTCGGCATCTCAATATATTCCCGAAACTTCTTGATAATATACTCCTCCTCCTTCGGTTCAACTTTTATAGAGGGATCTGAAACGATTAAGACATTGGCATATGAAATTGATTTTCTTTCATACTTTAAATCCTGTGCTATTAACCCCGTTGTTATTATAAAGATTACAACAAAAACTTTCCACATCTCCCGACCCTCCAAAATTGTTCTTGTTGTATTCTCACTTATTGAATTTATGTAAATTTTTCCTATTTGTCAAGCGACATTAAGCAGATTTCTGGACAGTTCCCGCTCAAACATATCTTGCCCCAAAACGAAGCAAGATGGTTACTTGACTTTTAATTTCGGATTTATTATACTTACTTTGTAATACAAAGTAATTTGTAAAACAAAATAAGCGCACAGGAAAAATGGGGAAGAAAGAAGATTTCTCGGTTCAGGAAACTTTAATTGAAATTACCGAAAGTTTTAGAAAAACAAGAATCGCCCTATCAAAACAAAGAACGGGAGATTATTTAATTTTGTGGGGTCTTTTAATGTTTCTTGGATATACTGCTAACGAAATGCTATGGATCTTGTCTATGTATAAAACCGGTGCTCTAATTTGGCTTAGTCTTATAGTAATTGGAATAGCTGGAACTACGATTATAACGATTAAACGAATTAAACAAAGGGCAAGTGAATATTTTCCCGAAGGGATATACATTGGATTATCTTGGATTTCCCTTCTAATTTATGCAATTATCTTTTTGGGCATCTTAAAGATCACGGGAATTTCTTTACAAGGCATTCAAACTTCGCTTTTCTTTCTAAATTTTGCAATGTTAGGTTATGTTTTGATGGGAATTTTTCTTGGGAAAGAATTGGCAATCATTGGAATTGTAACCTCAATTGCATCGTTGTTTTGTGCCCTATTTTTAAAAGAATTTTTCAACATAGCAATGGCTTTGCTAAGTTTATTTTCGTTTGTCGGCGGTGGAATTTACATCAACAAGAAATGGTCTGTGAAAAATGAAACCAGAGCTTGATGAAATAATCCATCAACCAACAAGAACTAAAATAATGGTATCGCTTTACACTTTGGGTGAAAATGAAGAAATTGAATTTATAAATTTGAGAGACTTGCTTAACCTTTCAGATGGAAACTTATCATCTCACCTTGCAAAGCTTGAGGAAGTTGGATATGTAAAGATTAGGAAAACATTTGAGGGCAAAAAACCAAAGACATATATATCACTTACAGCAAAAGGCAGAAAAGCGTTTGAAAACTACATCAAGGCGTTAAAGAAAATCGTTGAAACAAAATAATTTAAAAACAAAACGAGGAAATGAAAAATGATCAAAATATCATCAATAGTTACAGCATTAATTCTCTTTTTCTCAATAGCAAATTCACAAGACCGCTTCTTCGGTGGATATGGATATTTTACAGTTGGTGTTAACTTTTTGAATCTTGATGAAATAAACCGAATACTTAAAACTCATGATTACGCACAATTTAAAAGTAATTTCTTAACGATAGGAGGTGCCGGCGGATTTGCTTTCAACAGAATTTTAATCGGTGGTGAAGGTTTCGCTTTAATAGGACAAAAACAAGATAAAAGAAATTATCGCTCGCTTCTCTCAGGTGGAGGAGGCTTCTTTAATGCCGGGTATATCGTTTATGAAAGAAAAAACTTTCAAATTTATCCAATGATTGGAATCGGAGGCGGTGGATTAAATTTAAAACTTGTTGATAAAAGAGAGAGATCTTTTAACGAAGCAATCGCAAATCCAAAAAGCTTTGACGCAAGCAATTCTATGTTTATGATTGATGTTTCTGGTGGATTGAATTGGAAATTTGGTTATTTTATCGTAGGTATAAAAACGGGATATGTCTTTTCACCTGCTGTCGGAAGTTGGAAAACAGGGGGTGAGGTGGAACTACAAGAAAGCGTTAAGCAAGGAATAAATGGTTTTTATTTTAGAGTATCTGTTGGCGGAGGCGGAGGGAGATATTATTAATAATGAAAGTGAAACTATAATTTGCAAATTTCGTCCAATAAAGGTGAATTCATTTTTTACCCCACCAAATTCATTAGGTGTGGGTAATTGTAAAATTGCTTATCTCATCCCTTTGCTTTCCCTAAACGGGCAAAGGGATGAGTTGATGAAATTAATTTCTATATTATTTTGAAAACAAAATTTCAGAAAGAGAAAATGAAAAATATAATTCTAATGCTGGTCATCATTTCTGGTATTGCCTTTGGACAGACAAAGAAAGTGTTGACACTTTCCGAATGTATTAAAATTGCGCTTGACAACAACACAACTATAAAACAAGCAGAATACACAGCCCAATCTCAATCAGCAAGCGTTACACAAGCATATGGAGTTTTCCTGCCAAATTTGAACCTTTCCGGAAACTGGAACAGGACGAGGAGGGAATCTGACTTAACATTTATCCCAGGACTTGGAACTGTTCCATTTAGAACATCACAAACTTTGAATTCCTTTTCAACAACCGCAAGCACAAGCATACTGCTCTTCAACGGTTTTGCTAATTTCGCTTCGCTCAACAGAGCAAAGTCAAATTACCTTTCAGCTGATTATACTTTCAAAAGAGCAAGACAATCAGTTATATTCCAAACTTATCAACTTTATCTAAATGTTTTACGAAACAAGCAACTTCTTAAAGTTGCGCAAGATAATCTTAAAAGAAGTCAAAGACAACTTGAACGAATACTTGAAGCAAACCGCGTTGGTTCTGTCTCGCTTGCTGATGTTTATAGACAAGAAGTTCAAGTTGGAAATGACGAACTTGCCCTGATAAGAGCACAAGCTGACTATGACAAAGCCAAAGCGGATCTTCTTGTTTACTTAGGATTAATTCCATCCGATGAATATGAATTTGATGATCCTTCTATATCAATGGAGATTGACACGACTGAATTTAGCGCAATTAGAGAGCAAGTTAAAAATCTTGATTTTATGATTTCAAAGGCAATTGATACAAGGCCGGATTATAAAAGCGCAATCGCAAGTTTAAATTCTGCAAAGTCTGGGGTCACGGTTGCTATGTCTGGGTATATGCCAACAATTACCGCATCAGCGAGTTATAACTTAAGCAGTAATGAATTGTCAACGCTTATGAAGAATCGTTCAATGGGTTGGGGAATAAGCATAAGTTTTCCTATATTTGATAGGCTACAACTTCAAACGCAAGTGCAACAAGCAAAGATAAATGTCAAAAATGCAGAGGTTCAAGTAGAACAAGCAAAAAGACAAATTACAGCGGATGTAAAAAAAGCTTCACTTGATCTTGAATCAGCTATGAAGCAAATTGAAGTAGCGGAGCGACAAGTTAGATCCGCGGAGCTTGATTTGAAAACCGCAGAGGAGAAATATAACATTGGAGCCGGAACACTGCTTGATCTTTTAGTCGCAACTGCAAATTACACATCCGCGGTCAGTGCAAGAGTTAACGCAATTTACAGCTACATTATAGCAAAAGTTCAGCTTCAATACGCACTTGGAGAACTTGATATTCAATAAATTTGTAACAAATTATATTTGCTCAGCGTAATTTTAAAATAAAAAAACCTACTTTGAAAGATGGCTAAAAACAATAAACAAAGGAAAAGGAAAATTATTGTTCTTGTTATAATTGCGCTCCTGGTTGCAGCTTCTGTAATCGCTGCGATTTTAAGCGGCGGAAGAGAAAAAGTCGTAGCTGTTCAAACTGAAAAAGTTGAAAGGAGAAATATAACGCAAATCGTCACTGGGACAGGAAAGATACAACCGGAGGTTGAAGTTAAAATAAGCGCAGAAGTAAGTGGTGAAATCGTTGAAATGCCTGTTAAGGTAGGTCAAAATGTAAGAAAAGGGCAGTTGCTTGTTAAAATTAAGTCTGACTTCTACATTGCGCGCAAGGAAGCAATGGAAGCAAATTTAAAATCAGCACTTGCCCAACTTGAAATTGCAAAAGCGAATCTTTCAAAAGCAGAATCCGAATTCAAAAGAGCAGAGGAACTTTATAACAAGAAATTAATTTCAGATGCCGAATACGAAAACATACGCACAAGTTATAATATCTCAAAAGCGCAATATACATCAGCTCTATCTACAGTTGAACAGGCAAAGGCTTCTTTAAGACAAGCCGAAGAAGATCTCGCCAAAACAGTGATTTATTCCCCAATTGATGGAATTATTACTCAAATTAATGCCGAGGTTGGAGAAAGAGTCGTCGGCACAAGTCAAATGGCTGGAACTGTGATAATGGTTGTTGCTGATCTTTCAAAAATGGAGGCAAGGGTTGATATAAGCGAGGTTGATGTTGTGCATGTCTCAATTGGCGATACGGCACTGCTTTCTGTTGATGCTTTTCCAGAAAGGAAACTTAAAGGGGTTGTTTATGAAATATCAAACGCGGCGAAAACAAGAGGTTTGGGAACGCAAGAAGAGGTTGTAAATTTTGAAGTTAAAATTAGAATACTTGATAAAGATATCTCACTTCGCCCAGGAATGTCAGTTACAGCAGATATTGAAACAGAAAAAAAATATAATGTAATTGCTGTTCCAATTCAAGCAGTAACAGTAAGGTCATTGAAGAAAAATAATCCAGCTAATAATCCTTCATCTGAAGCTGATGAGAAAAAAATTGATAAAGAAGACATGGTCGAAGTTGTGTTCGTTGTTCAAAACGGCACTGCAAAGATGGTTCCTGTGAAAAGAGGGATAAGCGGAGAAATGTATGTTGAAATTCTCGAAGGATTAAAAGGTGGTGAAGAAATTGTCGTTGGCAGTTTTAAAGCCATAAATCGCGAACTTGAAGATGGAGTTAAAGTAAGAATTCAAAAAGAAAAGACAAAAACAAAATCATAAACGGAGATGAAAATGCCATTAATCAAACTTGAAAATGTCGTGAAAATTTACGATTTAGGAGCAGAAAAAGTTCACGCTTTAAGAGGGATAAACCTTGAAATAGAAAAAGGAGAATATGTTGCAATAATGGGACCGTCCGGCTCTGGGAAATCAACGCTTATGAACATCATTGGTTGTCTTGATACCCCAACATCTGGAAGATATTTTTTGAACGGTGTGAATGTGAGCGAACTTGATGACAATGAGCTTGCAAGGATAAGGAATAAAGAGATTGGATTTGTTTTTCAAACATTTAATCTTTTACCGAGAGCTGATGCATTGCATAATGTTGAATTACCATTGATCTATGCTGGTGTACCTGGAGATTTAAGGAAAAAACTTGCACGCGAAGCACTTGAACAAGTTGGGCTTGGCGATAGATTACATCACAAACCAAATGAATTATCCGGTGGTCAAAGGCAAAGAGTTGCAATTGCTCGTGCACTTGTGAATAAACCATCAATAATTCTCGCTGATGAACCGACTGGAAATCTTGACACAAAAACCGGCGCTGAAATTCTCGCGTTATTTGACGAACTTCATTCAAAGGGAAATACTATAATCATTGTCACACATGAAGCAGATGTCGCAAGACATGCACATAGAATTATCAGAATCAGAGATGGAATGATTGAAAGCGACGAAAAAGTTATTGACAGAATCATTGCTCAAAAAAGATGAGATTTTAACTAAAGTTTGAACAATAATGAAATTTGTACTTCAACTGCAAGAAAGCTTTAAAATAGCGATTCAATCAATTTTAGCGCATAAACTTCGCTCCGCACTTACAACGCTTGGGGTTGTAATCGGAATTGTTTCAGTTACGCTGATGAATATGACAATTGAGGGACTTGGTGAAGCATTTCGTTCAAGTATATCTTCTATAGGTGCAGATGTTTTATATATTCAAAAATGGGCTTGGTTTGCTGGTGAAGATTGGTGGAAATATAGAAATCGGCGTGAAATTCAGATAAGTTATGCCAAAGATATAAAAGACCGATCAACTTACGCAGTCGCAGTTGCTCCCATAGTTTTTGCAAGTGCAACCATTAGATATGAAAGCAACGCAATGGAAAATATACAAGTAATTGGAACTACGGACGAATATATCTACACCGCTGGCATCTCGGTTGAAAATGGAAGATTTATGAGCGAGGTTGAAGTTAAAGCGGAAAGACCTGTTTGTGTGATAGGCGCTGAAATCGCCGAAAAATTATTTGGCAATATCAATCCAGTCGGAAGAGAAATGAAAATAGCTGGAAAAACTTTCAGAGTTGTTGGGGTTTTGGAAAAACAGGGAAAATTTTTAGGACTTGAATCACTTGATGATAGAGTTTATATCCCAATTGGTCAATTTATAAGGATGTTTCCTTGGCGAAGAGGTGCAACGATCACAGTAAAAGTAAGGAGTATGGATGAAATTGAAGAAGCAATTGAGGAATTAAGAGGAATAATGCGAGCTGTAAGACGACTTAAGCCATGGCAAGAGGATGATTTTTCAATCAACAGGCAAGAATTGTTATTAAACGCATATAATCAAACAGTTGGAGTAATTGGAACCGTTGGAATTGGCATAACTGTGCTTTCGCTTATTGTAGGTGGCATTGGGATAATGAATATAATGTTTGTTTCTGTCAAGGAAAGAACGAAAGAGATTGGAATTAGAAAGGCGGTCGGCGCAACTCAGAAATCCATCCTGATGCAATTTCTAATTGAAGCAATTTTGATAAGCTCAATTGGTGGAATCATTGGCTTAATTTTCGCTATCATACTTGGCTTCGTTGTTGATCAGATACTACCGACCACACTACCTTTGTGGGTTGCGTTGTTATCAATTTTTATTTCAATAATTGTTGGAATTATTTCAGGGTTTATACCTGCATACAGAGCTTCGAAAGTTGATCCAGTTGAATCTTTAAGATATGAATAAACAAAGATAAAATTGAAAAATGACCAAAAGCGCTTGGAAAGTTTTTTGGTTTGAGATGCTTGAAAGTTTAAACATGGTTTGGGATTCCATAAAGGCAAATAAATTAAGATCATTTTTAACTTTACTTGGTATAATTGTCGGTGTTTTTTCAATAATTGTCGTTATGACGGGTGTAAGAGTTTTACAAAAAAGCGTTGAAAGCTCATTGAGTTTTCTTGGTGCTAATACTTTTCAAATTCAAAAGTTTCCTGCAGTTGCCATAGGTCGCTCAAATTGGGTAAAATATAGAAATAGAAAAGATATAACCTACGAACAAGCACTTTATGTTGCCAGAAACGCAACTCTCCCAGAAGCTGTTGCAATTGAAAGCTGGACTGGTCCTAAAATAGTTCAATATGGGGATATTAGAACAAACCCGAATATCTATGTCCAAGGTCAGATGCCGGAAGGGTTCATAACAAATAATTGGACGATTCAAGAAGGCAGAGCTTTATTTGAAGATGATTTAGAGTTTTCAAGATTTGTTACCGTCCTTGGTGCAAATGTTGCAAAAAAACTTTTTCCAAACACTGATCCAATTGGAAAGAAAGTTAAAATTGATGGCTATGAATTTACTGTGATAGGTGTAATTAAAGAAATCGGCGGATTATTTGGAGGTCAAGCAGATAACTTTGTTGTAATTCCACTAACAACCTTTTTAAATCTTTATGGGAAAGAGCGAAGTTTAAATATACTTGTCAAAGCAAGAAGTCAAGAATTATATAATGAGACAGTTGAACAAGTAACGGCGCTTTTGAGATCTGTTCGGAAAGTTCCACCTGGCGCTGAAAATGATTTTGAAATTCTTTCAAATGAAACATTAATAAAGCAATTTAACGATTTAACTTTTGCCATTAGAGTTGGAGCTCTTGTTGTAAGCATGATAGCCCTTATTGCTGCTGGCGTTGGAATAATGAACATCATGCTTGTTTCGGTTACCGAAAGAACTCGTGAAATAGGTATAAGAAAAGCCGTTGGCGCAACGAAAAGAAATATACTTACACAATTTTTACTTGAAGCCGTAGCGTTAAGTCAATTTGGGGGAATAATTGGTATAATACTTGGTGTTATAGGTGGAAATGTTCTTGCTCTTATCTTGAAGACTACGCCAATAATACCTTACGATTGGGTCGTGCTTGGTTTCGTTATTTGTTCGATTGTTGGAATAGTTTTCGGGGTTTATCCAGCGTGGAAAGCTGCAAGCGTTGATCCTGTCGAATCGTTAAGGTACGAGTAAAAAAATCATCTCTTCAGCGTAATTGAGCTTGAAAAACCGATGTTAACTTCATTTACCCTATTTCCCGACTTTATATCAAGTCCCCTCCTAAATTTTATAAAAAGATGATGTTGTGGGAATAAAAAGATATACCGAACATTCATCGCATTACCAAGCCAAGCTGAAACTTCAATCCCAGTAGTATTTACATTGATAAAGTTTGTCCATCCAAAAATCCCTATTGAAAACCCAGCCCCAAAAATTCCAGCTCGCCCAAATCTTCTAATTAAAATATCCTGATTTAATGAAATCATAACCCTATTTTTCAACTTACCAAGGTATGAATAATGAAAGATCAATCTTCTTTTTGAGAATCTGAACCTTGCTGAATCACCGTATCCAAGTGCAATCTCAAAAGCAACTCCGTTATAATAATTTCCATTTCTTTCTACAATTACGAATGAAGGGGGGAACAAACTTAACAAGACAAATCCAGTTGTTAGAGGAACACCTATTGTTGCGCTTGCCCCAAGCAAGATCTTTCCAATCGTTATTTTACCACTTGTATCAACCTCCACAGGATGTGTTATAT
>JBCNVC010000037.1:16925-17651 GCA_039630395.1 Candidatus Kryptonium sp.
TGCAAGGGAGCTATCTATTTCAGTGTATGTTTGAGCCGATAGAATTTTCAAGAACATAAAAAATGCTAAAAAAATATTTAACTTTCTCATTGTTGCTCATATCTTTGTTTCTAAATTATCCCAGATAAATAGCCGTGCGATGCTCTTTAAATAGATAACTTCTTAAAGCAAAGCACAGAAGTTTAAAGATTGCTAATTTGGACATCTTTTAAACTTCCACCTTAAATGGATTGAAATCTGTGTTCCAGTCGTAATAATCTTCATTTTCGGCTCTTTTCAAGAAATTGACAATTTTATAAGTAACTGGAGTAATCAAAGCTTCCCATCCAACTTTAATTGCATAGTTTGTTAACATAACTTTAATTAGAAGCTCATTTGTCCAAAACCCGTAAAACGCAACTGGATAAAAAATAAGTGAATCTACCGCTTCTCCAGCTATTGTCGAACCAATTGTCCTTGTCCATAGAAACTTTCCCCTTGTTAAGAGTTTCATTTTAGCAAGTACGAACGAATTTGTAAATTCCCCAGCCCAAAATGCTATCATTGATGCTATTGCGATTCTTGGTGTTTGTCCGAACACAATATCATATGCCTCCTGATAAGGCCAGCTTGGGTCAGGTGGGAGCTTACGGACGAACCAACTCATGATTGAAGCGAAAATCAAAGCACCAAAACCTGCCCATATAACTTTCCTTGAGCGTGAGTATCCATAAACCTCAGTTAAAA
>JBCNVC010000370.1:0-687 GCA_039630395.1 Candidatus Kryptonium sp.
GTGTGGAATTTAAACGTTTTGGTGGTTGATATCAAAGGTGAAAGATGGGCTGTGAGAATCGAACCAGTGTGGAATTTAAACGAGCCAGCTGGCTCAAATCAAGTATTAGTATTGAACGTGAGAATCGAACCAGTGTGGAATTTAAACTGATCTTGCCTTGCTTTTGCTTGCAATCTTGATTGCGTGAGAATCGAACCAGTGTGGAATTTAAACCCTGCTCTCGTATAGTTTTGAAAATCTTGTTTAAATGTGAGAATCGAACCAGTGTGGAATTTAAACCGCTTCAAAGTTTTTTGCTTGAATTAATTTCTTTGAGTGAGAATCGAACCAGTGTGGAATTTAAACCAGTTTTTTGTTAAGTCCGAAACGCCAGAATGGATGGGTGAGAATCGAACCAGTGTGGAATTTAAACTTTGCGGGGAAGGCTTTTACTGGGGTTCGGATTCAAGGTGAGAATCGAACCAGTGTGGAATTTAAACTATCTTTCAATTCCCCGTAGGTTAAAATAAAGTGATGTGAGAATCGAACCAGTGTGGAATTTAAACTTATCTGATCAGAAATCAATTTGACGATGTCATCTGGTGAGAATCGAACCAGTGTGGAATTTAAACTGGATTGTCTGCTTTTGCTTGGTCTTGCTTGCTTGGTGAGAATCGAACCAGTGTGGAATTTAAACACTAGTGATCG
>JBCNVC010000371.1:0-685 GCA_039630395.1 Candidatus Kryptonium sp.
CGTAGTTATGTTGGTGGGTGGTGAGTAGGGTAGGTTGGAGATGTTCTGGGGGATATTGGGTTGATTATTGGACACAGCAGTACTCAAAGGATATCTCAAGGCAAAAAGAAAACTGAAAAAGAAAGGTAAAGCGATAGGTATGCCAGTGGTTAAGAAGATTTCCATGAAGCTCAGTGATAAGCTTTTCAGGTTTGAGAAAGGTCAGAACTCTTCTGACTTCTGGCTAAAGCTATGAGACCCAGAAAGTGAGGGGTGGATAGCTCTTCCCGTAAGGAACTATGAGTTTGCCAAGGAGTATTTTGGAAACTGGTAGATATGACTTTTTATACAGATACTTCAGAAAAAAGTATAGACATAGGCTACAGGAAACTGATAGCCACCTCTGATGGTGAGATTTGTGGCGAGCATGTAAAGGAAATCATAGAAAAAGAGATAGAACCTAAAAAGCAAGGTTCTAAGAATTGGGGGCAGAGAAGGCACTATCTGAAGACTAAGATAAGCAGAGCGCTGAAGAAGGTCATAGATGAGACATTCAGTTCTGTGCTTGAGGCACTCAAAACTCTCAAAAAGAACAAGAGTGGCAAATGGTCTAAGTCTGTAAACAGGAAGTTTAACCGTTGGATATACGGCTATGTGATAAAGCGAATATAAGAGCTATGTGAGACCGCTGGCGTCCAGCATTGCA
>JBCNVC010000372.1:0-682 GCA_039630395.1 Candidatus Kryptonium sp.
ATTTGAGTGTGTGAGTTAGTTTTATTGAAGTATTATTTTACCGTGGGTTTGAATCGAACCTGTGAGGGATTGAAACTGTTTTGGTCTTGCTTTGCTTGCTTACAATGCTTGCTTGTTTGAATCGAACCTGTGAGGGATTGAAACTTTTTTGATTCTAAAACCTTAATAAACCTTGACTTAGTTTGAATCGAACCTGTGAGGGATTGAAACGAATTCCTTAAAGAAAACTCCATTGCTCATTTTATTTTGTTTGAATCGAACCTGTGAGGGATTGAAACCCAAATAATGTTTTTTTCGTGATTCGTAAAGTTTCAGTTTGAATCGAACCTGTGAGGGATTGAAACAAATTTCATTTTAACCCTTAACCCCTTTAAATTTAGTTTGAATCGAACCTGTGAGGGATTGAAACCTAAATTTAACCATTTTGTAATCTGGTTTTGCCATAAGTTTGAATCGAACCTGTGAGGGATTGAAACATTTAATAACCTTCAAGGCGTTTTCCAGTATTTCTAAAGTTTGAATCGAACCTGTGAGGGATTGAAACAGTTTTTCAATGTCCGCAACTGTTTTAATAGCAATCTTGTTTGAATCGAACCTGTGAGGGATTGAAACAAACTTTTAATGCTTATGCGATTTTTAAAGTTCAAGGTTTGAATCGAACCTGTGAGGGATTGAAACAAAA
>JBCNVC010000373.1:0-677 GCA_039630395.1 Candidatus Kryptonium sp.
CCCCAGTTTGAATCGAACCTGTGAGGGATTGAAACAAAACAATCTCGTCAAATCCATTCAAAACCTCCGCAGCGTTTGAATCGAACCTGTGAGGGATTGAAACTAAAGCAAGACCAAGACAAGTCCAAGTCGTCAAGCAGTTTGAATCGAACCTGTGAGGGATTGAAACATAACAACATATTCTGCACCTTCCCAGTGATTATTTCTAGTTTGAATCGAACCTGTGAGGGATTGAAACTTAAAGGAAATGTTGAAAACGCTATAAGAAACTATTTGTTTGAATCGAACCTGTGAGGGATTGAAACTATTTGGGTTTGGTAGGTAAGTTTCCGAAGGGACCGTTTGAATCGAACCTGTGAGGGATTGAAACGAAATTTATGAGGTTTGCCCGAGGGAGGAGGTCATAGGTTTGAATCGAACCTGTGAGGGATTGAAACTAGTTCCCTTTTTTGACATCTTTTTAGCTATCGCAGTTTGAATCGAACCTGTGAGGGATTGAAACTTTACTTAAAAGTTAAAGTGAAGTAAAAACAAAGTTTGAATCGAACCTGTGAGGGATTGAAACCTGGATAGACTGCAACATTGACATTACATATAATATGTTTGAATCGAACCTGTGAGGGATTGAAACGGATACAGGGCGAGGGAAATAAATACGATGTTTTAGAGTTTGAATC
>JBCNVC010000374.1:0-675 GCA_039630395.1 Candidatus Kryptonium sp.
TCTAAGGTTTACCTCAGCTTTAGGCTTTATCGTGCGTTCTCTGAGTATTCTTACAATTCCCAAATACAGAGACAGACAAAGGTAAACTTTTTTGATAAGATCGATGTTGTTTATGTGCACATTAAGATAGTTAGTGGAGAGCTTTTTGATGACAAGATTATTTATTTCTTTCAGGAAGGTTTCTATGGACTCTGCTGGGTGATGTTCCCAAAAATAGAGAACAAGGGGGGTATTGTTTTTTAAGGCGGAGTAAAAGAAGTAGCCATGACTTAGAATTTCGTTAAGCTTGTTTTTGAATGCTCTGTTACCATCGGCAATCTCAATGGATACATCTTTGGCGTGTATAGTGTAAGCATCTTTTAGATTACTCGTGGTTGGTAATAAGGGATAGTGATAGAAAGCTTTTGTTTCGAAGGCATAATCTGTGAAAACTTTGTAGGGACCATCATAATTCGGTCGTATGGGTTCTGAAAAGGTTATAAATATCTTTGGTGCTTTTTCCTTTGAGCCTAAGTGTTGAAGGTTGGTAAAGGTTGAGAAAAGTCGACCTGCCTCGATAACAGCTGAGATGTATATGTTGTGTCCACTTGAAATATCAAGATAAAGGGTGGAGAAGGGCTCTTCAAGATATCTCTTCACAAGATCAGTGAAGATCTGTAGGATGAGGATGTTTAA
>JBCNVC010000375.1:0-675 GCA_039630395.1 Candidatus Kryptonium sp.
TCGATTCAAACCATCTACTAAAAAATAGCGAAAGCGGTAAATTTGCAGTTTCAATCCCTCACAGGTTCGATTCAAACATGTTTATGAGTGCGAAAGTGAAAGAGACATATTAATGTTTCAATCCCTCACAGGTTCGATTCAAACTTATGAAACTGGTTTACTTGTGGTTTGCTGGATTGTTGTTTCAATCCCTCACAGGTTCGATTCAAACAATGACATAGTATTTGTTTTTGCGCATTATCCATACTGTTTCAATCCCTCACAGGTTCGATTCAAACAAACGCAGTCAATCGTCGTCAAGCAATCCAAGCAAGTTTCAATCCCTCACAGGTTCGATTCAAACTTTAAGTATATGTATCTCATTTGGATTAAATTTCTAAAGTTTCAATCCCTCACAGGTTCGATTCAAACTTCATTACATTTAATGCTTGATTGCTCTGGATCTAGTTTCAATCCCTCACAGGTTCGATTCAAACTTGGAAAACTATGATAACTTTCTCTGGGAAATTATGTTTCAATCCCTCACAGGTTCGATTCAAACTGATTTAGAGGTTGATGCGACGGATTATTCAAATCTGTGTTTCAATCCCTCACAGGTTCGATTCAAACCATCTACTAAAAAATAGCGAAAGCGGTAAATTTGCAGTTTCAATCCCTCACAGGTTCGATTCAAAC
>JBCNVC010000376.1:0-673 GCA_039630395.1 Candidatus Kryptonium sp.
TTAGCATTACACTTGTACTGCGTGCTGTGTTTATCCCAAGTTTCTTTTTTACTGTCGCAATTCTTACATATCCGGAGGTACCTTTCCACCAAAGAAGGCGTCAAAAAGCTCCTCAGCAAGCATCCTCAGTCGCAATTCTTACATATCCGGAGGTACCTTTCCACAAAAATATATAAGCAATAAATACTTTTAAAAGGAGTCGCAAATCTTACATATCCGGAGGGACCTATCGATCCATGGAAAAGCCCGACTCAAATTGGCATACAATCCTTAAACAGTCGCAATTCTTACATATCCGGAGGTACCTTTCCACCCATTTAAGGTTATCAAAGAAAATAACTACAATCGTCAGTCGCAATTCTTACATATCCGGAGGTACCTTTCCACCTGGGTGAGAGTTATGGAGCAAAGGGGGTGTCACCCCTTATTTATGTCGCAATTTTTACATATCCGGAGGTACCTTTCCACTAGACGACTAATCCCTTTTCCTGGGTGCGGTGGTTAGCCCATGGTCCTTTAAAACACAGCTGGTAGCCCGGAATGGGTCGCAATTCTTACATATCCGGAGGTACCTTTCCACACATCCTAAAGCTCGAGAAAAACCTCAAGACCTACGAGGAGTCGCAATTCTTACATATCCGGAGGTACCTTTCCACAAGGAGGTGAAAAGCTT
>JBCNVC010000377.1:0-668 GCA_039630395.1 Candidatus Kryptonium sp.
AAACTCTCCGTTGTAAATAAAATTTACAACCGAGAGTCCCGTGGCTCTAAATCTTTTAGAGCCACAAGGGTGAAACTCCGCTAAATTGACCTTAGCTCTGTGCACGCCCTTTTCCAAAGAACACTCTCAAACTGCAGGCAAATACAAATATAATAAATTTTTTCGTCTTTGTCAAGTTTCTTAAGAGAGAATCTTTAAAACATCTCAAAAGGCAGTTTTAAATATAAATCAAAAAAATCAAAAAATCAAATTTCGCACGAAATACTAAAATTGCTTTTATAACACCATTTTTTTATCTTTCGTAAAGTTTTACCCAAAAATAACAAACAACCACACCAACATCATGAGCACAAACGAAATCATCAACGAACTGTATGAACTCGCTCATAATCTATGGTGGACCTACAACCCGAAAGCACAAAAAATTTTTGAAACTCTATCACCTTTAACTTGGAAAATCTCAAACCACAACGCTTTACAAACCTTAGAGTCAATCTCAACTGATGAACTCAAAGCAAGATTAGCAAATCCCAATTTCTTAACAGAAGTAAAGAATATACTAAACGAATTCAAAGAATATCTTAACACAAGAAAAAAACTTTCCGAAGAAAAATTTCCAGAATTTATACGCAAACCTGTCGCCTACTTTACCGCTGAGTTCGGGCTTC
>JBCNVC010000378.1:0-662 GCA_039630395.1 Candidatus Kryptonium sp.
GGTAATTATATTCCAGGTGTAAATCCTGGTTTTTATTGGAATCAAACGCTAATTCAGCCGGGAAAAAACCTATTAGGTATAGGTTTTGGAGTAAAGATTTGGAAAAACTTATATTATGAGATTTTGTTCCATTCAACTTTAGGTAATATGATAATCACCGAAGAGGAGGAAAATGAGTTATATGGAGCATCGCCATATGAAAACAGAACTACGAGACTACTTTTCTTTGTTCGTACGAGCTTGGGATATTCGTTCGAAGTATTAAAGAGGTAATAAGTTTGGAAAAAGATTTTTGATTTTGGAGGTAATTTTTAGATGTTTGTTCGCTGCTGATGTTAAGAATGGATCAGTGAAAACGAGATTAGTCGGTGAACAGTATTTATGTAGGGTTTGCACAGATCGAGATAAAGATTTACAAAGAGGGGTTTGTAGTTTTGTCAGTAAATTAAGGTTGAAACAGGCTTCAGGGGGAATTTTATAACACAAATCAAATTTTGCATAAAATTATTGTGTAGTATCAGATATTTTGTTATTTTAATTTTTGGAAAACAAAGAAGCGATTTAAAGCCGTGAAAAGGTTAATCATAATTTTTTTAACCCTGTTTTCAATCAACAGTGTTTTTGGAAACGATATTAAAAAATATTTCAAACTCGCTGGGGAT
>JBCNVC010000379.1:0-661 GCA_039630395.1 Candidatus Kryptonium sp.
TGTGGAATTTAAACTCTCAAAAGATTTAAAGCAACGTGCTCAATCCTACCCGTGAGAATCGAACCAGTGTGGAATTTAAACGTATGAATATCCATCAAAAACGGCTGAATAAAATCCGTGAGAATCGAACCAGTGTGGAATTTAAACAAGGAAAAGCCGAAGTGGTTGCCGTTTTATCCGTTAGTGAGAATCGAACCAGTGTGGAATTTAAACAATGCTCCCCATACAAAAACTTCCCCCTGGGAAAACTGTGAGAATCGAACCAGTGTGGAATTTAAACGAAGCTCTGGAAAATGAACCAGCACTTCTGGATAGAGTGAGAATCGAACCAGTGTGGAAT
This sequence comes from Candidatus Kryptonium sp., assembly GCA_039630395.1. GTDB lineage: Bacteria > Bacteroidota > Ignavibacteria > Kryptoniales > Kryptoniaceae > Kryptonium. Next base: position 341 of record JBCNVC010000379.1, read on the forward strand.
TTAAACTTTTTCTCTCATAACTTTAAACACTTCGTTTAAATTTGTGAGAATCGAACCAGTGTGGAATTTAAACTATATTTGGGATTCAAGGAAAGATAAAAAATCAGTGTGAGAATCGAACCAGTGTGGAATTTAAACAATACCAAATCATCTTCCTTTCTGGGTCATATTTAAAAAGTGAGAATCGAACCAGTGTGGAATTTAAACAATTTTGCATCGCATAAGGCTCATTGCCTGCATAAAGGTGAGAATCGAACCAGTGTGGAATTTAAACGCGAGGAGATTTTAACTGTTTCTCCCTTGTCTGTTAGTGAGACTCGA
>JBCNVC010000038.1:0-4356 GCA_039630395.1 Candidatus Kryptonium sp.
TGACTTTCCGCAGTTGTATGTATTCTATCAATTGCTTCCATAGCAATGTTAACTGCTGTATCAAATCCAATTGAGTAATCTGTTCCTCTCACATCGTTATCAATTGTCTTTGGTATTCCAACAACATTTACTCCAGCTTTGTGAAGTTTATATGCAACGCTTAAGGTATCTTCACCACCAATTGCAACAAGTGCATCTATTTTTTCCTTTTCAAGGTTTTCGATAATCGTTTTTTCTCCGTCAGGGTGTTTGTATGGATTTGTCCTTGAGGTTCCAAGGATTGTCCCGCCGCGGGGAAGAATTCCAGATATGTTATTTAAGTCAAGAGAGAAAAACTCAGATGTCAATAATCCTTTCCATCCATACTTTATGCCTATTGCTTCATGTCCAAAGGCAAGCGCCTTGCGGACGATAGATCTTATAGCAGCATTTAAGCCAGGGCAATCCCCACCACCAGTTAAAATACCTATTCTCATTTAAATTCACCTCCCCTATATTATTTCTTTTAATTTCGCTTCAAGTTTTGAATATTCTTCCGGTTTAGTGATCTTCAACACCGGATTACCTTCTTTATCAAATAAAATAACGACTGGAACATCAAATATGAGATAGTTTTCAGCTATCCTGTAATCTCTTATGGCGTTAAAATTCAGAACTTTGACGCTTCCTTTGAAATCGCTTTTTATTTTGTCAATTTTTAAGTTCATATCTCTACAAGGTTGATTATCAACCCAGAAAAAAACGATCGTTGGTTTTCCGTTTATAAATTCAGGTAAAAGTTTTTTCTTTTTTTGGCTTATGCTTAGAACGAACCATAGCCCAGTTATAAAAATCAAAGAAAAAACAATTATCAATAGGGAGCTTATCAATTTTCAAGGTGAAATTTGTTTTCAAAATTATCAACAGGGTAAAAGTAGATTTCGTTTCAAAGTTATTAAATTGTCAATTCATAGTCAAGAAAAATCTACTGTTTTTAGGGTGTCTTTTTAAAAGGCGGTTTTCTAAATCAATGAGGCTTTCGTTTGATTAGATTTTTTTCCGTCATTTAGGTTTATTATTTTTTAATCAAAATCTATCACAAAGTCAGAAAGCAAGGTTGAGAGCAATTTTTATAGATATTCCAGGACTATCCGAATACGAAAAAATTTGGGATTTGCAAAGACGACTTCATAGTTTAAGAGTTAAAAAGGTAATTGATGATGTTCTGATCTTTACTGAACATGAGCCTGTTTATACAGTAGGGAAGGGGGGAGATGAGAGTGATTTAAAAATTAGCGAGAAATTCTTAAAACATCTTGGGGTGAAGTTTTTCAAAATTGATCGTGGAGGCAAGATAACATATCATGGACCCGGGCAAATTGTGGGATATCCAATTTTTCATCTTGAAGAATTAGGAATTGATGTCCACTCTTACTTGCGAATGGTTGAAGAGGTTATAATATTAACTCTTTTTGATTTTGGGATAAAAAGTGAGCGCAGAAGCAATCTGACGGGAGTTTGGGTTGAGGAAGATAAAATTGCATCAATCGGGATCAAAGTAAGTCATTGGGTTACGATGCATGGGTTTGCTTTAAATGTTAATACTGATTTGAGATATTTCGATTTTATTTTTCCGTGTGGACTGCGCGATGTTAAGATGACATCAATGCAAAGAATTCTCGGTCGCGGGATTGATATGAGCGAAGTGAAGAAGGTTTTGAGAGAAAAGTTTGAAAATGTTTTTGGCTTTGAATTTATTGAAACTAATTCGGGAATTTTTGAAAAGAAGCAAGAAATTTTTTAAAATAGAAAAAACAAAAATTAGAAATCACTATGCGTAAAAATTTGACCCAACAGGTCAATCGTATTGTGGAGGCGGAGGGGGGGATTGAAACATCGGTTGAAATAAAACCAGAGATGTTAATTCAAGGATTAAAATCAATGTATGTTGCCAGACAGATAGATAATAAAGCTATGACGCTTTTAAAGCAAGGTAAGGTTTTCTTTCATATCGGTGTATCTGGTCACGAAGCTATTCAAGTAGCAAGTGCAATGAACTTTCGTCCTGGTTATGATTGGTTTTATCCGTATTACAGGGACTGGGCTTTTGTTTATCAACTTGGTGTTACGCTTGAAGAACTTTTCTATAGCGTCTTTGGTAGGGCTGACTGTCCTGCAACAGGTGGAAGACAAATGCCAGCTCATTTTGGTAAAAAGGAATTAAGAATAATTACCCAATCAAGTCCAACTGGAACTCAATATCTTCAAGCGGTTGGCACCGCGATGGGTTGTGTAAGAGATGGAACAGATGAAGTTGTTTATGTTTCAGGTGGCGATGGTTCAACAAGTGAGGGTGAGTTTCATGAAGCGTTGAATTGGGCTAGCAAAGACAAGTTACCAGTTATTTTCGTTATTCAAAACAATAGATACGCTATATCTGTGCCAATTTTTGAGCAAACAGCTGGTGCATCTGTTGCAAAAATAGGTCAAGGGTTCTGGGGGCTTGAAGTATATGAAATAGATGGCACTGATTTCATTCAAAGTTATCAAACCGTGAAAAAAGCGGTAGAGAGAGCACGAGCGGGACTTGGTCCTACAATGATAGTTGCAAATGTCGTTAGGTTGATACCACACTCATCTTCTGATGATCACAAGAAATATAGAGACCCCGAAGAGCTTGAGAAAGAAAGATTAAACGATCCGATTTCAAAGATGGAAGAAATTTTGATTAGAGAGGAAATTTTAACAAGAGAAGAAATTAGCAAAATTTATACGGATCTTGATGTTGAAATTGAAAAAGCTGTTGAAAACGCAGAAAAGAAAAACTATGCCAGTCCTGATACTGTTTTGCTTCATGTTTATGCTCCAGAAGTCACAAGGTCTTTAAATTACGAAACGACGATTCCATCTGGAAAACCAATTGTCATGGTTGATGCAATAAACCATGCACTACACGAAGAAATGGAACTAAATCCAAAAATACTGGTATATGGTGAGGATGTCGCAGATCCTAAAGGTGGTGTTTTCACTGCGACAAAAGGTTTAACAATCAAATTTGGAAAAGATAGAGCTTTTAACTCGCCTCTTGCAGAAGCCAGCATCGTTGGCACAGCAATTGGGCTTGCAATTAAAGGTTATAAACCTGTTGTTGAGATCCAGTTTGGAGATTACATTTGGCCTGCGATGATGCAAATAAGAGACGAACTTGCCACATTAAGGTACAGATCTAACGGAAATTGGGCAGCTCCAGTCGTGATAAGAGTGCCTGTTGGAGGATATATTCATGGTGGACATTATCATAGTCAGAATATTGAAGGATTCTTTGCTCATCTTCCTGGAATTTTCATAGCTTATCCGTCAAATGCAGCTGATGCAAAGGGACTTCTAAAAACGGCATGTCGCATTGAAGATCCTGTTCTTTTCCTTGAACATAAAGCACTATATCGTTCTCCTCAAGCGATGTCCCCTGAACCTGACAAAGATTATTTGCTTCCATTTGGGAAAGCACAAGTTAAAAAGCAAGGTAAGGACGCAACGATCATAACTTGGGGATTGATGGTTTATAAATCTCTTGAAGCAGTTAAGCTAATTGAGCAAAAATACAAAGTTGAAATTGAAGTAATTGACATAAGAACGATAAATCCACTTGATAAAGAAACAATTCTAAATTCTGTGAAGAAAACGAGCAGGGTTTTGATAGTTCATGAAGATACTTTGACGGCTGGATTTGGCGCTGAAATTTCTGCAATCATCGCCGAAGAAGCGTTTGAATATCTTGACGCACCTGTTAAAAGAGTTGCTGGTCTTGATGTGCCCGGGATTCCTTATGCTCCAACGCTTGAAGAAGCGGTTCTTCCTCAAACTGATTGGATCGTAAAGGCACTTGAAGAATTAATAAGGTATTAAAAATTTTAGGAGGGCGAAAGAAATGTTAGTTATAACTATCCCAAAGCCACTTAGAGAAAAACTCGGAGATGAAGCTTCTGATTCGCTTGTTGAACTATTGAATAAAGTTTATCAAACAACCAAGGAGAATGTAATTGAATTGTCAGCTGACAAATTTGAGAAAAGGCTTGTGTCAGAGATATCGGAATTAGATAAAAAGATTAGGAATGAGATTTCACGCTTGGAGCAAAAGATAACCGAGGAAGTTTCAAGATTGGAGCAGAAAATGACAGGAGAAATTTCAAGATTGGAGCAAGAAATTGTAACAGAAGTTTCAAGATTAGAGCAAAAAATTGCAGCGGAAGTATCAAGATTAGAACAAAAAATGACAGATGAGATTTCAAAATTGCGAGTTGAAATGGCAAGAAATCATGCGTCCTTAATTCGGTGGATGTTTATTTTCTGGATTGGGCAAATAGGTGCTATAATTGG
>JBCNVC010000038.1:4453-17238 GCA_039630395.1 Candidatus Kryptonium sp.
CGAAAATGGGCGAAAGCTTACAAGAAGGAACAATTTTAAAGTGGCACAAAAAACCAGGCGATAGAGTCCAAAAAGATGAGATTTTGTTGGAGATAAGTACTGATAAAGTTGATACTGAAATCCCCTCCCCCGCAAGCGGAATTTTAACGGAGATTTTATTTAAGGAAAACGAAACAATTGCGGTCGGTACTGTTATTGCATACATAGAAACGGAGGTTTCAGAGGAAACTGTAAAAGTAATTACAACAAAAGAAGAAAAAGTTGAAGCTATTCCGGAAAAGAAAACAGAAGAAGAATTTAAGAAATTTGAAAGCGTTGTTTATGAAGAGATACCTGTTAGAGCAAAAAGATTTTATTCGCCGGTTGTGAGAGAAATCGCAAAGCGTGAGGGGATAACGATTGATGAACTTGAAAAAATACCCGGAACAGGTCATGGTGGTAGATTAACTAAAAATGATCTTTTAAACTATATTGAAGCGAAAAAGAAGAAAGTTGAGATTGAGCAGGTATTGGCAAAAACAGAAAAAATTGAGAGAGAGAGGGTACCAGCGCCGAAATATGAAGTTTATCCCGAAGGCAAAGTTGAAATAATTGAAATGAGCCGTGTTATAAAAGCAATGGCAGAGCATATGGTTCAAAGTGTGAGGACATCGCCACATGTCTCGGCGATCTCTGAATGTGATATGACCGAGGTTATGAACTTCATCAATAAAAATGCAGATGAATTTCAGAAAAGAGAAGGATTTAAACTTACCTTGACCCCATTTATTGTTGACGCTGTTGTTAAAGCTTTGAAAGAGTTTCCACTTATAAATAGCAGTGTTGATGGCGATAAGATCATAGTTAAAAAATACATAAACATTGGAATTGCAGTTGCTACAGATTACGGGCTAATAGTCCCAGTGATAAAAAACGCTGACGAGAAAAATTTCATCGGTCTTGCCAGGGCTGTCAACGACATTGTTGTTAGAGCGAGAAACAAAAAATTAACACCCGATGATGTTCAAGGTGGGACATTCAGCATCACGAATTATGGTGTCTTTGGCAATATAATTGGAACTCCGATTATAAATCAACCGCAAGTTGCGATTCTTGGAGTTGGCGCAGTAAAAAAACGCCCTGTTGTGATAAGTAAAAATGGCGAAGATTATATTGCAATTCGCTCAATTGCTTTTCTAACTCTATCTTTTGATCATAGGATCATTGATGGGGCGCTTGGTGGAAGATTTCTTGAAAGAGTAGTTTATTATCTTGAAAATTTTGATTTCAAAGGGATAATTTAAAGCGAAAAATAAACTCGTTAAAGAGATGACTAAGTTACTGCTTTTTCTGTTAACGCTATTTTTAACTGCATGTGCACAAAGGGAAAATCCAGATCATAATAAAATTGATTACTTAAAACTTCACTACGATGCAATCGTTGCCGATACGCATAACGATGTTCTCCTTCGCGCAATGGGCGGTGAGGATATAACAGTTGAGACGAAGAATGGACATTCTGATTTGGTAAGGTTGAAAAAAGGTGGAATTGATGTTCAAGTTTTTGCTATATGGGTTGATCCGATTGCTTTTGAAAAAAATCCCTTTAAAAGAGCAAATGATATGATTGATACGCTTTATTCAATTGTAAGACGAAATAGCGATAAAATTGCCATCGTCACTAACTTTGCAGAGCTTGAGAAAGCCATAAGCGATGGGAAAATTTGTGCGTTAATTGGGATTGAGGGCGCACATCCAATTGAAAACAACATTGAGAAGCTTGAGCAATTATATAAGCGTGGAGCAAGATATCTTGGTTTGACTTGGGAAAACAGCTTGGATTGGGTTACATCAGCACGAGATGAAGTAATGAATCCAAATCTAAAAAGAAAAGGTTTAGATGAGTTTGGAAAAAAGGTTATCGAAAAGATGAACGAACTCGGAATGTTGATAGATGTTTCACATCTTGGGGAACAAGCATTTTGGGATGTTATAAAGATAACTAAAAAGCCTGTCATAGCGTCCCATTCAAGTGTTTATAAACTTTGTCCGCACTACAGAAATTTGAAAGACGAACAAATCAAAGCAATCGCACAAACAGGCGGAGTTATATTTGTTAATTTCTACGCTGAATATATTGATTCAACATTTAATGTGAAAAGGAAAAAACTTGAGGAAAAGTACAAAGCACAATTTGATTCAATTAAAGCATTGTATGAAAACAATCCTCAAGAGTATCGTAAAGCAAGGCGTCAACTTATTTTGAAAATCGCAGATGAACTTCGCCCACCACTTGATGTTTTGATTGATCATATTGATTATATCGCAAAATTAGTGGGTGTTGATCATGTTGGACTCGGTTCTGATTTTGATGGTATAAGCATAACGCCACTTGAAATGGATGATGTTACATTTCTACCGAACATCACGAGAAAGCTTCTTGAGAGAGGATATTCAGTTGAGGATGTAAAGAAAATTTTAGGGGGAAATTTTCTAAGGGTCTTTAAACAGGTTTGCGGATAAAAATAAAATTGGGAATACAAAATGAGAATCATAAAAACATTTTTCCTCGTTGTATTTTTTACCTCTCTTGTATGGTCTCAAAGTAGTGAGTTTTTACCTGCATCTTTTTTCAAGGCAAACAGAGAGGAGCTTATGAAACAAATTGGCAATGAAGCGGTTGCGATTTTTTATTCTAGCGATCCGAAGATAAGATCAAATAATGTTGAATACAGATTTAAGCAAGATAATAACTTCTTTTATCTAACAGGACTTGAAGAACCAGATGCTGTGCTTGTTCTTGTTCCAGCTGGATTTGCTCCATCTGTTTTAAAGCTAGCGACGAGAGCAACCGGGAAATACTATGATTTCACACTTGATACAATAAAAGCCGATGTTAAAATTCGTGAGGTTTTGTTCTTGAAAGAAAGAGATTCGCTTCGTGAAATATGGACAGGGCGAACTCTTGGCACAAAGGGAGCAATGGAAAAACTTGGAGTTCAACTTGCTTTGCCGATAGAAGAATTTAAAAATGTGATACGGGCTATTATATTTGCTTCAAGAGCTAAAACGCTTTATTTTCCATATCCAACAGGTTGTAACGAAGGAAATATAAACGAAGTTGTTAACATTCTTGAATCCATCATCAGCTCTCAAAGAGGCAGATTACAATTTTCAGATCCTACCGCAATTGTTGCAAAGATGAGGATGAAGAAAAAGCCAGAGGAGATAGAACTTATAAAAAAGGCAGTTGACATAACTGTTAAAGCACACCGTCAGATTATGATGTCTTGTGAGCCGGGAATGTATGAATATGAACTTCAAGCGATAGCGGAATATGTCTTTATGAAGCTTGGTGCTAAATATCCAGCTTTTCCATCAATTATAGGTTCTGGTGAAAATTCCGTGATACTTCATTATAATTCAAACAGAAGGAAAATTAACAGCGGTGAAGTAATCGTAGTTGATATCGGTGCAGAATATGGCAATTACTGTGCAGATATCACAAGGACAATTCCAGCGGATGGTAAATTTACGCCAGAGCAGAGAGAGATATATGAAATCGTTCTTAAAGCTCAAGAGGAAACAATAAAAATGGTTAAACCAGGCGTAAGCTTTGTTGATCTTCAATTGAAAGCTTCGGATGTGATCGCCGAAGGATTGTTAAAGCTTGGAATTATAAAAGATAAAAGCGAAGTAAGAAAATATTTTATGCATGGTGTTACTCATTATCTCGGGCTTGATGTTCATGATGTCGGTGCACCAGGAAACCTTGAACCTGGGATGGTTATAACGATTGAACCTGGAATTTACATACCCGCAGGCTCCGAATGTGATCCTAAATACTGGAATATTGGTGTCAGGATTGAAGATGATATTCTCGTTACAGATGGGGGTCATGTCATTCTTTCTTCTGGGGCACCTAAAACGGTTGACGAAATTGAACGACTTATGAGAAGAAAAGGGGTAGGAAACGAACCTATTGATTGATTTTCAATAAGTTTTCTCTTGTTTTTTTAGATTTTATGATTTAAATTTGAGTGCTCTTTATCAGACAAAATAAAATTTTTTGCTTTTATGAAGCCGTTTTATCTGATAATGCCGGACGGAACAGTAAAGCAAATTAATCCTTTTACGGAAAGCGAAGTATGGTCAGTGCCTGGAAGAAATCATAAACCAATAGCGAATGAGGTTCCAGAAACAGCTAAACCTCTTGAAGTGCATCATCCCGAGGATTATTGTTCATTTTGTCAAACAAGATATTACGAAGTTCCACCAGAGAAATCACGACTTATTAAATTACCAGATGGAAGTTATAAAAGAATTGATTATTTAGCACCAGATAAATACTTTGATAGCGTTGCTGAATTCAGAAGAGTTGGCAATCTTTTTGAGATCGTAACTCTTGATTATTGGCAAAAGAACTACGACTATAAGTTCACAAAGGAAAAAGAAGAGTGGAGAAAATCGTATCTTGAAAATCCTGCCGGAATGAAACATGTACTTGAATTGATAAATTATAAATTGCGTATGATGGGGAAAACGCCCGAGGAGATAAATTCAATTCCAACTAATGAAAAATTGAAAATTGCTGACAGTTTTTTCGGTGGTTGTCATGAATTAATAATTGCAAGGAAACACTATGTTGATGGTGCAAAATGGACAAGCGATCTTTGTTCATCAGGGGAATTAACACAGGAGGAGCACTATCAATATTTTAAGTTTACAATAGATGCGATGGTTGATATAATGAGATCAAATCGTTATGTTCGCTATATTGCGGTTTTTCAGAACTGGCTTAGACCAGCTGGCGCTTCATTTGATCATCTTCATAAACAGCTTGTTGGGCTTGACGATTGGGGCGCAACGATAGAAAGGCAAATAGCGATGGTTAGGGAGAACCCGAATGTATACAACGAATATGCGGTTAATTTCGCAGGATATCATAATCTTGTTTTTGCTGAAAACGAGAACGCTGTCGCTTTTGCAGGTTTCGGGCATCGTTTCCCAACCATCTCAATTTACTCAAAATCAAAAGCTGGAAGACCTTTTGAACTAAGTGAGGAAGAACTTCGTGATATGAGCGACCTCGTTCATGCAATTCACGCTGCTATGGGGAATCAAATTCCATGTAATGAAGAATGGTACTATACTCCTTTTGACTCTGTTTACAAAATGCCTTGGCATGTCTTAATAAAATGGCGAATAAATGTCCCAGCTGGATTCGAAGGCGGAACAAACATTTATATAAACCCAATTACTCCTATTGAGTTAAGAGATAAACTTGTCCCACGACTATTTGAGTTAAGAGATAAAGGTAGAATTTCAAATCTTCTAATTGCTGAAGAATGCAAAGTTGAACCAAACCCATTGAAGTATTATCTACATTAATGGTTGCAATGAGGCAAGTTCCTAATCTTGTTTATAGCGATGGCAAGGGGAATATATACGATGTCCCTGAAATTGAAATGGCAGGGAGAACAGGATTTAATTTTGTTAAGATAGATCCTAAGGATTTAATCCCACTTCCAGAGGGAAGTCAATTATTTGAACTTCCAGGGAGAAAACCAATCGGTTTTGATAGAAAAACTGGTAAAAAAGTTGTGTTTGAAGATGGGTGGGCTGTTGCCGCTTTCATTGCACCTGCTCACACTCAATTGCTCCTTTCTGCATACGAAAAAGAAAGCAAAGCCCCAATTCTTCCTCTTTTCGCATATACGGCGGTTGGATGGCTTGATGGAAAATTTTATGTTCCAGCTGTAAGAATTGATCCAGATAAAAGACAAGATTGTGATCAGTTTGATCATAATTTGGTTATTGAAAATGTCAACAAAAAATTAAAACAATATCCACGAAATCGTTTGATTTATCATCTTGGTGAAAATTGTGCACTTCGTTATCTTTGCCCAGCTGCGAGAAATTATTTTCTCGGAAGATGGGAAGCTCCAATTCCAACTTCGCCTGGATGTAATGCTAATTGCGTCGGTTGTATTTCATATCAACCACAAGAAAGTGGCATTCCAAGTACTCAAGATAGATTGACATTTATCCCGACAGTTGAAGAAATCGTTGAAGTTGCTGTTCCACATCTTGAAAATGCTCCAAGACCTGTTGTTAGCTTCGGGCAAGGATGTGAAGGTGAGCCGCTTCTTGTGTGGGAAGTTATCAGAGATGCGATAAAAGAAATAAGAAAGAAAACAAAAAGAGGAATTATCAATATAAACACGAACGCAAGCAAACCAGATGCAATTGAAGAACTATGTAAAGCTGGGCTTGACAGTGTCAGAGTTAGCATGAACAGCGTAATTCCAGAAATCTATCACAAATATTATAGACCAAACAATTATTCATTTGATGATGTGGTTGACTCAATTAAAATAGCGAGGAAATTTAATTGTTGGGTTTCAATAAATTACTTTGTTTTGCCTGGGATGACCGATTGGATTGAAGAATATCAATCATTGGTGAAGTTTATAGAAAACACAGACATTTCAATGATACAATGGCGAAATTTTAACATTGATCCTGATTGGTATCTTGAATTGATTGGTGTTAACGGCAAAGCTCTTGGTGTTAGTAATGTAATGAGGTTTGTTAAAAGAAAGTTCCCCCATATTGCTTATGGTTATTTTAATCCCCCACTTGAAGTAATTAAAAAATATCGCAAAGCAAGAAAAACAAATTAAAACAAACTTTCTTGTTCAGGTTTTTCCCATCCCCCAGGTTTTATCTCACCACGGCGCAAAGCATTGACAAGTATATGTGCTTGCCGAGTTGGTTCAGGAATTCTATAGTTCCGAATCATCTGCATTATTAGTTTAATTGATTCTTCAAGCGTTATTTTATGTCCAACGGAGACGAAAACCGGTTGAACATTGTCTCGTGTTCTAAGCACAGCTCCTATTATCTCTCCAGAGTCATAAAGATATGAATAGCTTCCTGCTTTGTTGGCTGGTTCTTCATATTTGCCGATGAGCAAGCTTTTTGCGCACCCTATTGTTGGTTTATCAATCAGAACCCCAAAATGTGAAGCGATTCCGAACCTTCTTGGATGTGCGATTCCTTGTCCATCGATAACTACAAGATCCGGGATGTTTTTAATTTTTTCCCATGCCTTGATCAAAGCCGGCGATTCTCTAAAAGAAAGAAGACCAGGAATATATGGAAAGTTAACTTCGGTTATCAATAGTGAGCGTTCTATTTCTTCAAGTTCTGGGAATTTCAAAATAACTATGCCTGCATAAACTATGTTTGAACCTTTATCAAAGGAAATGTCAGCTCCAGCGATATAGCGAATTTTTTCGCTTAATTTTTGGATCTTTACAAGATCTCTTAATTCGTTTTGTATCTTAATTGCGTCCTCAGGCGAGACATCCCAAGGATGTAAAGTTCTATAATTTGCCATTTGTGAATTGATTTTTTAATTTAAATTGCGTTTTGCGCAAAATTTTAGCAAAAAAATATATTTTCAAAATGTTAAAATTTCTACCCTTAATTTTGTTAATTTTTATCCTAAGTTGCAACTCTCAAAAAAGGGAACATCAAGCAGAACCAAAAAGCGATATTGATATTCAAGTTCCGGACTTTGATGAAAATTTAGCCTTCCAATATTTAGAAAAGCAAGTTGCCTTTGGTCCCAGAGTTCCGAATTCTACAGCTCATGAAGAATGCAAAAAGTTTCTCGTCAATGAAATCTCAAAATATGCGGACGCTGTAAATGTACAAGAGTTCACACATTCTTATCTTGGAAAAACTTTTAATCTATCAAACATTATTGCTTCGTTTAATTTGAAGTCAGGTTTTAGAATACTACTTTGTGCTCACTGGGATTCAAGACCTTATGCAGATGAGGAGAAGGAGGCGTCAAAGAAAGTTATGCCTGTTCAAGGAGCAAATGATGGCGCAAGCGGTGTTGCGGTGCTACTTGAAATCGCGAGAGTTTTAAAAAATAATCCACCACCTATAGGTGTTGATATAATTTTCTTTGATGGCGAGGATTACGGTCTTTCGGGTGATTTAGAAAATTTTTGCATAGGTTCAAAACATTTTGCTAAGAATAAGCCACCAAATTATAATCCTCAATTTGGTATTTTACTTGATATGGTTGGGGACAAAGATTTGCAGATTTACAAAGAAGGGAATTCGGTTAGATATGCTCCTGATGTTGTGAACTATGTTTGGGGCATCGCTCGTGAACTTGGAATCCATGAATTTAAAGATGAGATCAAATATGATGTTTACGATGACCATATTCCTTTAAACGAAGTTGGGATAAGAACGATCAACATAATTGACTTTGATTATCCTTACTGGCACACGATCGAGGACACACCTGATAAATGTTCTCCTGAGTCGCTTGATAAAGTTGGCACGGTTGTTCTAAATGTAATTTACAGAACTAAACCTAAAATTGCGGAAAAATAAGTTTTCGCAATCTCTCAAACAAAAGATGGAAAAACAATGATAACGGATTTAAAAGAACAGAAAAAAATCTGGGAAGACAAATTTTTAAATTCTGGAAAGTTCAAAGAAACGAAAAAATCTTTTCAAACTGATTCAGGGATTGAAATAGAAAGGTTTTACCTCCCCGATGAAAACTTTGATTACATTACAAAATTAGGGTTCCCTGGTGATTATCCATATACTCGCGGAGTTTATCCCACGATGTATCGCGGGCGTCTTTGGACGATGCGTCAATACGCTGGATTTGGAACAGCTGAAGAGACGAACAAACGCTTTAAATATCTTCTTGAACATGGTCAAATGGGACTTTCGGTTGCCTTTGACCTACCGACACAAATGGGATATGACTCAGATCATCCGATGGCTGAAGGAGAAGTTGGTCGTGTTGGTGTTGCGATTGATTCACTCCAAGATATGGAAATTTTATTTGACGGAATAAATCTTGAGAAGATAACAACCTCAATGACCATAAACGCAACGGCTGCGATCTTACTTGCTATGTATGTTGCCGTTGCGAAAAAACAGGGTGCCGATTTGAAAAAAATTTCCGGAACGATACAAAATGATATATTGAAAGAATACATAGCAAGAGGTACATACATTTATCCACCTGAGCAATCAATGAAGTTGATCGTTGATATTTTTCAATGGTGCAATGAAAATCTTCCGAAATGGAATGTGATCTCAATCAGTGGTTATCATATTCGCGAAGCTGGGGCGAACGCAGTTCAAGAGCTTGCCTTCACATTTGCGAATGCCATTGAATATGTCAGATCTGCTATAAAAGCAGGGCTTGATGTCAATAAGTTTGGTGAGCAACTTTCATTTTTCTTTAATGCTCACAATAATTTCTTTGAGGAAATCGCAAAGTTCAGAGCTGCACGAAGGATGTGGGCTAAGATCATGAAGGAAAAATTTGGAGTGACAAATCCAGAAGCAATGAAGCTCAGATTCCATGCACAAACCGGCGGTTCTACACTAACAGCTCAACAGATTGAGAATAATATCGTTAGGGTGACAATTCAAGCACTCGCGGCTGTCCTTGGCGGATGTCAATCATTGCACACTAACTCAAAAGACGAAGCTTTAGCATTACCAACCGAAGAATCAGCTAGAACTGCTCTCAGGACTCAACAAATAATTGCTTATGAAAGCGGTGTAACTGATACAATTGATCCATTAGCTGGAAGTTATTTCGTTGAGTATTTAACTGATGAGATAGAAAAGAGAGCTTGTGAATACATTGAAAAAATTGAGGCAATGGGTGGAGCCGTGAAGGCAATTGAAGCTGGTTTCATACAAAAAGAAATAGCAAGAAGCGCATATGAATATCAAATGAAAATAGAACGCAAGGAAAAAATAATCGTCGGGGTAAACGAGTTTAGAACTGATGAAAAGCAGAAAGTAGAAATCTTCAAGTTAAATGAAGAAGCCATCAAGAAACAAATTGAAAGGTTGAAAAAATTAAGAGTGGAAAGAGATAATGACAAAGTTAAGTCAGCGCTCAAAAGGCTAAGAGAAAGCGCATTAAGCGGTGAAAATTTGATGCCGCCGATAATTGAATGTGTTGAAGCTTACGCAACTGTTGGAGAAATTTCAGATACATTGCGAGAAATCTGGGGAGAATACAAAGAAATCTAAAATGAAAATAAGCAAGCAAAAGTACGCACAACTTCAACTTTTAAGGAACAAAAAATATAGATACAAAACAGGTCTTTTCGTCCTTGAAGGAGAAAAAATCATAAGGGATGCCATTAGATTTGGTGCTGAGATATTTTTTATCGCTTATTCAGAAAAATTCCTAAACTCGCGAAAATCCCAAGAATTCCTGAATTATCTCAAAAACAAAAAAATTGAAATTTACGAGATCGAAGAGAACAAACTTGAGGAGGTTTCGGAAGTTGAAACATCACAGGGTATTATCGCTGTTGCGAAAATGTTTGAATATAACCCGGATGATATTTTAAAAAACATTCAACAAAGAGACTTTTCAACTGTTGTTGCTCTCGATAGAATTTCTGATCCTGGAAATTTAGGGGCAGTTTTTAGGATTTGTGACTGGTTTAAAGTTGATCTTGTTCTTATATCAAGCTCAAGCGTAGATGTTTTTAATTCAAAGACATTGCGCGGAACAATGGGTTCAATATTTAATGTCCCGTTCCTTCAAAATGTAGATTTAAAATCTTATCTTTTGAAGCTGAAAAATTTGGGATTTAAAATTTATTCAACATCTCCGACTGGTAAAATTGATTTTCATGAATTAAAAAATCAAAACAAAGTAGCAATAATTTTTGGAAGCGAAGCTCATGGTGTTAATCCCGAACTCGTTAAAATTTCAGATGCGACAGTTAGAATAAAAAAGTTTGGCAAAGCGGAGTCATTAAATGTTGCTGTCTCGGCTGGTATAATTATCTCTGAGAGAGCTTAGTCTATTTTTGAGCGATAATAAAAATCCCGGGATAAAGAAAAAGGTTCTCGGGAATTATCTCAACAATTTTGAAACCAGTTTCCGTGAGAATAGATTCAAATTCCGATGGTGTAATATAGTTAAGCTCTGGTTTTATATTTCCGTAGACTTTTAACTTGATTTTTATTTTTTCTTCAAAATTTGTGTATCTGAATCTGAAAGAGTTTGATTTTAGGGTGTCTTTTATGAAAACGATGCCATTGTCCTCAAGTGATTCATAGATTTTTCGGAGCAAGCTAACTTTTTCATCATGTTTTAGAAAAACAAGAACATCAATCAATAAAACAAGTTTCAAATTGTCAAATTTGAAAGTTTGAAGCTTATCTGTGAATTCAATTTCGTTACTTATAGCTGATTTTTTTGCTTCATTTATCCTTGTGGTTGAGATGTCGAAGCCAATTATCTTAAGATTTGGGTTTTTCATTTTTAAGTAATTTGAGAAAATCCCGTATCCGCAACCATAATCAAGAACGGTTCCAGAATCGGGGATATAGCGGTCAAGGTGTTTTTTTATCAGGTTGAAATTGAAAATTACCCTTGCGTAAATTTTTATTTTTTCTTGTGGTATCGCATTTTTATAAAGATTCAGTATAGCAAGTTGATCATCTGAAAGTATCATATCTTCTAAGCTTCCACCTGCTTGTATTTCCTTTAGAAGTTCTTGGTTTTGATTGTGAAGATATCAGCGTTGAGATTTGATTTTTTCTTTCAAGGCTTAAAATACCAGATGCAATAGCAGCTGCAATCTCTGTAGATATAGCGCCATCGGTTGATAACTCTAATTCTTTTTTCAGTTCTCCTGAATTGAAATAATTTTTGATGAAATGAGTGTCATATTTACCCTGTCGGAAGTGTTCATTTTTCATAACCCATAAGCAAAATGGTATCGTCGTTTTAACTCCATAGATTTTATATTCGCTCAAAGCTACTTTCATTCTTTCAATTGCTTCCATTCTATCCTTTCCCCAAGTTACCAGTTTTGAAATCATGGGGTCGTAGTGAATTGTGATCTCATTACCTGCTTCAATTCCGGCGTCAACTCTAACCCATGGACCGCTTGGTTGTCTTATCTCTGTTATTTTCCCGGTTGATGGAAGGAAATTGTTAAGTGGATCTTCTGCATAAATTCGGCATTCAATTGCATGACCACGCGGTTTGATGTCTTCTTGCGAAAAACTTAACCTATTTCCAAATGCAACTTTTATCTGCTCTGCGACGATGTCAATTCCAGTGACCATTTCGGTTATCGGGTGTTCAACCTGAAGGCGCGTGTTCATTTCAAGGAAGTAGAAGTTCCTATTTTTGTCAACTATAAACTCAACCGTTCCCGCGTTTTCATAATTTACCGCCTTTGAAATTTTAATAGCTGATTCAAAAAGTTTTTGCCTTAACTCCGGCGTTACGATTGGTGATGGGGTTTCCTCTATAACCTTTTGATGTCTTCTTTGAATTGAACATTCTCTTTCTCCAAGCGCGACCACATTTCCGAATTTATCTGCGATGATTTGCACCTCAATATGATGAGGTTCTTCCACATATTTTTCAATGTAAACTCTATCGTCACCAAATGCGAACTTTGCTTCGTTTTTAGCTCCTCTTATTGCTGATTCAAGTTCGCCTTCTTCATAAACGATACGCATTCCTTTTCCACCACCGCCAGCTGCTGCCTTGATTAAGATCGGAAACCCAATTTTTTTAGCAATTTCAAGGGCTTCTTCTACACTTGATATTGGGCTTTCTGAGCCGGGGACTATCGGAGCACCAGCAATTTTTGCGATCTCTCTTGCTTCAAGTTTATCTCCCATCTTTTTTATTGCATCTGGAGATGGACCGATAAAGATTATTCCATTATCTTGGACAAGCTGAGCGAAGTTTT
>JBCNVC010000380.1:0-660 GCA_039630395.1 Candidatus Kryptonium sp.
GACATAAACACTTTCAATCCCATAATTGGTAGCTAAAACTCTACCTCCTTTCGTATGTTCCAAAGAGCTTTAAAACTTTCAATCCCATAATTGGTAGCTAAAACTGGAAGACTTTACCACTCAACATGGTAAAGGTAAAAGATTTCTTTCAATCCCATAATTGGTAGCTAAAACCCTTCCGTAGCCCCCCGACCGCCACTGAAGTAATCCCCTTTCAATCCCATAATTGGTAGCTAAAACTGTCTTAATCTTGCCCGTATAAGTGCCATCTTTCTGTTCTTTCAATCCCATAATTGGTAGCTAAAACCTTCTTTTGCTGAGCTTCAGTTATCATGCGGATTTGCTCTTTCAATCCCATAATTGGTAGCTAAAACTGCCTAAGCCTATGCCTGTCCTCCTTATGCCTGTCTTGCTTTCAATCCCATAATTGGTAGCTAAAACAAGATGACTCTGTAAGCAATAATTTAACCATTCCTATCATCTTTCAATCCCATAATTGGTAGCTAAAACTACTACGGGGACATAATTCTTATACCGCCCAAGAGACTTTCAATCCCATAATTGGTAGCTAAAACTGGACGAGGTCAAAGCCCAGCAAATGGAAAAATTACTCTTTCAATCCCATAATTGGTAGCTAAAACCTTTTCAATATTATATGTT
>JBCNVC010000381.1:0-653 GCA_039630395.1 Candidatus Kryptonium sp.
ATACTACAAGACCCTCTCCTCTCGTCCCAATCCACTTATTACCCCATCTATCTATGGCAACTGATGTAACATTTAGCAAACCTGAATTTCCTATGTTGTAAACTACCCAACTTCTACCATCAAACCTCACAAGTCCTCTATCCGTCCCAATCCACTTATTACCCTGGCTATCTATAGCTATTGAAGTAACCTCATCACTTGGCAAACCTGAATTCCATCTGTTGTAAACTACCCAACTTCTACCATCAAACCTCACAAGTCCTCTATCCGTCCCAATCCACTTGTTACCCTGGCTATCTATGACTATTGAAGAAACATAATTACTCGGCAAATCCGAATTTTCTGTATTGTAAACTGTCCAACTTCTGCCATCAAACACTGCAACTCCCCCCTCTCTTGTCCCAATCCACTTGTTTCCCTGCGCATCTATGGCTACTGAAAGAACATCATTACTCAGCAAATCTGAATTTTCTGTGTTGTAAACTGTCCAACTTCTATCATCAAACACTGCAAGTCCCCCTCCCCACGCCCCAATCCACTTGTTCCCCTGTGCATCTATGATTATTGAACGAACATCATCACTTGGCAAACCTGAATTTTCTTTGTTGTAAACTGTCCAACTTTTACCATCAAACTTAGCAAGTCCTCCTCCA
>JBCNVC010000382.1:0-651 GCA_039630395.1 Candidatus Kryptonium sp.
AGTGAAGTAATTGAAAAAATAAAGCAGGCAAAGGTTGAATATAAAAGTGATGTTAAACCAACTTGGTGTCCGGGTTGTGGTGATTATGGAGTGCTTGCAGCTTTTATAAGAGCATTGGGAGAGATGAAAATACCAACACATAAAATAAGCATCGTTTCAGGAATTGGTTGTTCCAGTAGATTTCCTCATTTTGTAAAGGGTTATAATCTTCACACTGTTCACGGTAGGGCTTTACCGGTTGCTCTTGGTGTAAAGGTGGCAAATCCTGAGCTTGAAGTTTTCGTCGTCGGCGGAGATGGTGATGGATTTGCAATTGGTGGAGGACATATTCCGCATGTTGCAAGAAGAAATCCAGATATGGTTTATATAGTTCTTGATAATGCAATTTACGGCTTGACGAAAGGGCAAGTTTCGCCGACTTCAACTTTAACGATGATGACCACGACAACGCCGTATGGGGCAATTGAACCGCCGATAAATCCAGTTATGCTTTTCCTCGCTTATGGAGCTACTTTTGTAGCGCGCGGATTTTCATCAAATACGAAGCAAATGACACAACTTATAATTGAAGCAACCAAGCATAAGGGATTCGCTGCTATACATGTGATATCTCCATGTCCAACTTTTAACATGGAGATCACCTTTGACTTC
>JBCNVC010000383.1:0-652 GCA_039630395.1 Candidatus Kryptonium sp.
CAAACGGTGTCAACAGTAAAATGTATAAAGTTCAAGGAGTAGTTTCAATCCCTCACAGGTTCGATTCAAACTGGGATCATCCCAGAGAAGAAGTGCCTCTTATAAAAGTTTCAATCCCTCACAGGTTCGATTCAAACAATGCGAGAATTAAATTGTTTCCTGGTTCAATTTTAGTTTCAATCCCTCACAGGTTCGATTCAAACCCTATTCACAGTATCAATGTTGTTATTCAGCAATTCTTGTTTCAATCCCTCACAGGTTCGATTCAAACAGGGGTTTAAATATGACAAGGGATAAAAGTTTTGAGGAGTTTCAATCCCTCACAGGTTCGATTCAAACACAATCAAACCCCTCCGCTATGTATTGATAAGTGCCAGTTTCAATCCCTCACAGGTTCGATTCAAACCCTATCCTCCCATTTATTTCTAATAATTTCAACCCACGTTTCAATCCCTCACAGGTTCGATTCAAACTCTTTACAATTGCGAAATTTTAGCGTTTAGGAGGTTGTTTCAATCCCTCACAGGTTCGATTCAAACGGAGAAGGGATGAAAAGTATCATTCTGGGACGATTGCGTTTCAATCACTCACAGGTTCGATTCAAACGTGGGGGGGAGGCGGGTATAGATGTGATTGGTGTTACGTTTGAGTC
>JBCNVC010000384.1:0-648 GCA_039630395.1 Candidatus Kryptonium sp.
TATAAATCTTAGTGCTCTGAAAAATCCGCTTGATTTTGAAAAAGGGGGAAAGCTGTTTTTTATATCCCGAAGATATTCAGGTTGATCACATATTTCCGAAATCACGCTATGGTGAGAACAGCGTTCTTAATGCAACGATAATTGTATCGAATCCGAAGAAATCAAATAAAAAACCCTCTGAATTTTTCGGTAAAATTGAAAATGAGTATGGAAGGAAGAAATTAATAGATATACTAAAATCTCACATAATACCAGAGGAGGCTTTAGATGATTTTAAGAAGAATGACTTGCAGAATTTTTTAAAAAATCGGGGAGAAGAGATAATTAAAGTTATAAAAGAGAAGACCAAGGGGAGTTAATAGTTTTAGAAAGAATTTGATTATACAGCGGTGATGTTACGATGAAGGTGAAGTATTGATATAGGTTGTTAGGTGTGAAGTTTTTCAATGTTATGTTTAGGTGGAATTAATTGAGCAAGGGATTGGTAATGATCAGGTTGGAAATTTATCAGGTTTCAATATTTAGACAAATTTTTGGGAGATGGAATCGGATTGGTTGAGTAAGGAGGAGGTGAAATAGAAGTGTAAATTTGATAAAATGCCCCCGCGGGGTGCGGGGGTGGAAAGTTAGTTTAGAAACCAAGGGATT
>JBCNVC010000385.1:0-646 GCA_039630395.1 Candidatus Kryptonium sp.
TTCGCTCCTATGTTTTTAATGATTTCAGTTTTTTTATTTATATTTGGAGAGCAAATTGCGGTTTTAGTTTTGGGCAGAGAGTTTTCAAGTTCGGGCATAGTTGTCAAAATTTTGTCAATTTTACCTTTTTCGGTTTTTTTAAATAATATCTTCGGAACTCAGATATTAATTAACTTAAATCGCACGAAGGAGTATACATTGATTTTTCTTTTTGCGGGTTTGATAAATGTGTTTTTGATATTGATACTTGTTTGGGATTTAAAGCACATAGGTGTTGCGATTGCGACTTTGTGTTCTGAATTATTTGTATTATTTGGAACATATTATTTTGCAACAAAGGAAGGTTTTAAAATCATATGAAGAAATTAGCAATTATCTTGCCCGGCTCAGCGTTTGCACCAGTTGGAGGTTATAAAATAATGTATGAGTACGCAAAAAGATTAGCGCAGAAAAATTATAAAATTATTTTTTACTATCCGGAAAGATTAATGTACCTTAAAAGAAGCTTTTTTAAGGTCTCTGTAAAATTTCTGCTTTCAATGCTTCGCCATCCTTGGAGTTGGTATAATTTTGGGGATGTAGGCAAAAAAATAATTCACAAAGTGATCCCGCGTTTGAGAAGCGAACATATTTTAGATAGTGATTT
>JBCNVC010000386.1:0-644 GCA_039630395.1 Candidatus Kryptonium sp.
CAACAGCAAGAGCTTTCAAAGCACCGCTCAACTCAACCGCTGCGTCCATTGATGCTTGAGCTGCGAAATGGTTTCTGGTTTCTTTAAATGGGATGCCAGTTTCTTGCGCAAGAGCCTCAGCGATCCTTTTTCCAAACTCCGGATGTGTATTAATTCCAGTGCCAACCGCAGTTCCACCGAGCGCAAGCTCATATACTCTTGGAAGCACTGCTTTGATTCTTTCAATTGAAAGTTCAATTTGTGCAGCATATCCAGAAAATTCTTGTCCAAGTCGCACAGGCATAGCGTCCATAAGATGAGTTCTTCCGGTCTTTACGATGTCGTCAAATTCACTTGCCTTTTCCAAAAGCGCTTTGTGAAGTTTTTCAAGCGCTGGAAGCAATTGTTCAGTAATCGCAATCGCTGCCGAGATATGAATGCAAGCTGGAATCACATCATTTGATGATTGTCCAAGATTAACATGATCATTTGGATGAACAACGCTTTTTTCTCCTCTTTTTGCTCCAAGAATTTCACAAGCGCGATTTGCTATCACTTCATTTGCATTCATATTCGTTGATGTCCCAGAACCCGTTTGGAAAATATCAAGCGGAAAATGATCATCAAGTTTTCCCTCAATAACTTCTCTTGCAGCCTCCATTATT
>JBCNVC010000387.1:0-644 GCA_039630395.1 Candidatus Kryptonium sp.
TCTAAGGTTATGTAATGACTGAGCCTCTATCGCTTTCTTTTAGTGCACAATTGTAAGCAAAATTAAGTAAAAGAGCAGACTTTCCTTGACCTGGCTTTCCTGCAAATACGTAAAGTCTTCCTGCTTCAAAACCACCATTTAAAAATCTATTATCAAAGTTTTTAAAGCCAGAAGAATAAATATTATTCAATGAAGATGTAGACGTTAACTTTTCAATAGTCGCATTTAGTAAATTCCTGTCTCTAAAGTCTAAAGAAACAATTATTTCTTTTTGCTCCTCTTCTTCATCTTCATCGCCTATAAAATTTATTGCACTTTCATAAGAATAGTTTATAAAAATGTTTCCAAGTTTTCTCAAGAATAAATTAATGTTCTTTTCTTGTTTCTTTCTCTCTTCAACGTAGAGAAATTCGCTTAATATGTTGTATATATTAGTAAGCATAAATCTTTTCTTTTCAAATTTTCTCGCATTTTCAAGCTCTTTTTTAAACGCAATTATAAAGTCCAATGAAAATTTTTCACCAGAAAAAGTTTTGGTAAAATTATAAAAAAGTTCATTGCCTTCTTTTACTAGTTCTGGAAGTATTATGGTTTCAGTCAAAGTTTTTCCATCAGTTCTTCCGTTTTCTAGATGTTTTTTGGAT
>JBCNVC010000388.1:0-642 GCA_039630395.1 Candidatus Kryptonium sp.
TTTTCAATTTTTGCAAAATTAATTTTAGCGACCTCATCACTTACCTTATGATAATCTTCATGCTCCCCCGAATGAAAAAAGATCACAGGAATTCCCTTCCTTGCAAAACTTGCCTGATCACTCCTTGAGAAATCTCTTTCACTGTTATAAGAAAACTTAAATCCGATTGCTTTATTTTCCTCTTCAACCAACTTTTTCATATCGTCACTATAACTCCATCCTATTAATATTAAACTATCAACCGAATTACGCCCTATCATGTCAAGGTTCACCATCGCAACTGTTTTTTCAATTGGGAAAAATGGATTATCAACATAAAATCTTGAACCAAGAAGTCCTTTTTCCTCCCCACAAAAAGCGATGAAAAGAATGCTTCTTTTGGGCTTAGTCCTACTTATTCCGAAAGCCCTTGCTACTTCCATCATTCCCACAGTTCCAGACGCATTATCATCAGCTCCATTATAGATACTGTCTTTTTCGGCGGAACCTATCACAGACGGTGAAAAATATCCAACATGGTCATAATGTGCTCCAACAATTATAATTTCATCTTTTAATTTTTTATCGCTTCCCTCAACAAATCCAACGACATTATTTGCATAGACATACTCTTTTATGAAGTTTATATTAATTTTTATCTTC
>JBCNVC010000389.1:0-641 GCA_039630395.1 Candidatus Kryptonium sp.
TGGGGGACACATATTCCCCAAAAGTGATAAATAGTGGAAGGGTACCTCCGGATATGTAAGAATTGCGACCTCTAATTCTGGGAAATAAATTTTAACAAGTTCTCTTAGTGGAAAGGTACCTCCGGATATGTAAGAATTGCGACTGACGACGGGAGCTCTGCTTGATATATTTTATAGCTTTTGTGGAAAGGTACCTCCGGATATGTAAGAATTGCGACAAAAGATAGCCCATTCCGGGCTACCAGCTGTGTTTTAAAGTGGAAAGGTACCTCCGGATATGTAAGAATTGCGACTTTATGTTGTACCACTCATCATTGGTAAATAACTTTACTCGTGGAAGGGTACCTCCGGATATGTAAGAATTGCGACCCCCCCTAACTCCCTAGCGATTATTCAGGGAGTTCGGGTGGAAAGGTACCTCCGGATATGTAAGAATTGCGACTCGAGCGAATATTTTTTATATTTTTCTTCGAATCGGTGGAAAGGTACCTCCGGATATGTAAGAATTGCGACTCAATAATTTCAATTTTCATGATATCTTACCTCCTTAAAGGTGGAAAGGTACCTCCGGATATGTAAGAATTGCGACGAGCTCTATGGCATGAACCGTTATTTTTTTCTCTAGGGTGGAAAGGTACCTC
>JBCNVC010000039.1:0-9024 GCA_039630395.1 Candidatus Kryptonium sp.
GATACCTGCGATAGCGAATAGGCCTGCGTATAGGGTGGACGAAAAGTTGAATGAAGCAGTGATTTTGGCAAAGAGTGGTGAAGCGGAGGGAGTTCAAGGTAGTAGGGTTGGGAATGTTAAGTTTGAGTTGTTCAATTCAGGGAAGTGGAATAGCAAGGTTAGGGTGATGTTTGAGAACAGGATAGATAAAGTGAGGGGATTGCAGGTGGAGTTGAAGTTGGAGGTTTTGCCGAGGTTTGTAGAGGTTTGGGGTATGATGGGAGCTGGATATAGTGTGGCGTGGGCGAGGGGGGATCATGGTAAGTTGGTTGTGTTGGTATATGCGGAGGAGGGTAGGTATATGGAGATAGGGGAGAGGGTTTTGTTTGTGATATCGGCGCCTGAGTTGGATATGAAGGATTTGATAGATTCGGAGCCGAGAGTAATAGCAAGTGTTGCGAACTTGAGTGAGTATGTGAGTTTCAGTGTTGAGGGGTTTTCGGGGGAGTTGCCGTTGGAGTATGAGTTGTATCAGAATTATCCGAATCCGTTTAATATGGGGACGGAGATTAGGTATGATGTACCGGAGTATTCGGAGGTTAAGATTATAGTTTGGAATGTTTTGGGACAGAGGGTGAGGGTTTTGGTAGATGGTAGGGTAGATCCAGGGAGGAAGGTAGTAAGATGGGATGGGAAAGATGAGGAGGGAAGGTATGTTGGATCAGGTGTTTACTTCTACACAATCTATGCAAGATCATTGGATCGTGAAGATAAAGAGTTTCTCAAGACGAGGAAGGCGATTGTGTTGAAGTAATTTTGCTTTGACGGCGGGGCAAATGCCCTGCTTTTTTCGTTTTTGAGATTAGATTGAAACGAGTTTTCTTAAAGTTTTAAGGTTCATAATATCAAATTTATCATCATGACCTTTTGGGGTTTCAATTATTTTTGGGATATTTGCGAAAGATAGGTGTTGCATTATGAAGCGAAAGGCTATCTTGCCTATTTTACCTTTACCGATGTGAGAATGTCTGTCAACTCTTGAATTTAGCTCCCGCTTTGAATCATTAAGATGAAAGACCTTTATTTTATCAATACCTATAATTTCATCGAATTCTTTGAAAACATTTTCGCATCCTTTTTCTGTTCTGATATCATATCCAGCGGAGAAGATATGACAAGTATCAACGCAGACTCCGATTCGGTCTTTATCTTCAACAAGATCAATTATTTTTCTTATCTGTTCAAATCTATAACCTATCACAGTGCCTTGCCCAGCAGTTAATTCAATTACAGTTAAGGTTTTAAAGTTTGGGGTTTTTTCATGAATTATGTTTAGCGATTCAGCGGTCATTTTGATTCCATAATCCTCGCCTTTCCCGAGGTGAGCGCCAGGATGGAACACAAGGTATGATGCACCGATTTTTTCACATCTTTTCAATTCTTCAATAAATGAAATTCTTGATTTTTTAAGTATTTCTCTATCGCTTGCGCATAGATTTATTAGATAAGAGCTGTGGACAATGACCGGATAAATTTGAGAATTTTTTAGCTCGGTTTGAAATTTTTTTATCTCGTTTTCATTCAATTTTCTCGCGTTCCATTGTGCGTTGCTTTTCGTAAATATCTGGATCGTTTCACAACCAATTTTTACAGCTCTTGAAACAGATTTATCTAATCCACCACTTATTGAGACATGAGCCCCGATGTTTAATCTTTGATGATTTTTCATCTCTTTTTCAGTATGAAGTAGAGACCAAGCAATATCAGCAAAACAGGCCAAAATTTTTCAAAGTTCTCCCAAAATTCAAAAGAATATATGACCCCAATGTTTGTAAGTAAGAATAAAGTTCCAAGTCCGGTAAGCATCATCGCAGGCAGAAGAAGAGCATAATCTTGTGGACGATTGACAAAAGACATAAGAAATGCTAATCCCGTGACTATCAAAACCACTGGCCAGAAAAAGTGGATTTCTGGATTTAGTAATTCAAAAGAATCAATGAACAGGTAAATTCCGAAAAAGAAAAACAGCGAGCCCCAAAAAACCTTTCTATTTGAATTTAGCCCAAATCCCGAATATCCAAGGTATGTGCCATAAATTACAAGTAAAACGGAAACAATTTTTTTCCAACTCAAGTATAAAATTCCAAGTTTGTCAAGTAAAATTAGAAATCCGACGATAATGAGTATGATTCCAAGTAAAAATGCGGTTTTATTTTTTTGTGAAAAGAGATTCATCGCACAACTTACACTATATTTTTATCCACACAGTTTTACTTAACAAATCTTCAAAAGTTTCAGGTTCTCGTATAAGATAATAATTTTCTCCATCAATTAGAACTTCAGCTGGTCTTAATCTTGCGTTGTAGTTTGAGCTTGAGACGAAACCATAAGCTCCGGTTGTCATAACAGCGATGTAATCACCTCTTGAAACTTCAGGGATTTTTCTATCACGAGCTATGAAATCGCTCGTTTCGCAGACGGGCCCGACGATATCTGCTATCTCCACCTTTCCGCTGTTAAGAACAACAGGGACGATTTGGTGATATGCGTTATAAAAAGCTGGTCTTATAAGTTCAGTCATTGAAATATCGGTGATGATGAAATTTTTCGCTTTACTTTTTTTGGTGTAAATAACTTTTCCGACAATTATCCCGGCGTTTGCGATTATAAATCTTCCAGGCTCAAACATAAGATCACAACCAGATTTTTCAAGTATCGGAAGGACTTCACTTGCGAAAATTTCAGGTTTCAGTTCTTTATCATCATTTTCTTCAAATGGTAATTTATCGTTGATAATTACATTTTTATATTTTACTCCTATCCCTCCGCCAAAATCAATATGTGAAATTCGGATTCCTTCTTTTTCAAGTTTTTCAATGTATTTTAAAATAAACTTTGCCGTTTCGACGAATGGTTCAACATCAACGATTTGGGAACCGATATGCGTATGTATTCCAAGAAGCACGATGCTGGGAAGTTTTGATGCTTTTTTAAAGACATCAATTGCGTCATCTGGGTCAATTCCGAACTTACTTGTTTTTATCCCAGTTGAGATATGTGGATGAGTCTTTGCGTCAATATCAGGATTTACTCGGATTAAAACATTGACTTTCTTATTCAAACTTTGCGCGATTTCACTGATGATAAAAAGTTCTTGCTCGGATTCAACATTGAGAGAGAAAATATCCTTTTCAATTGCGTATTTTATTTCATTCTCATATTTTCCGACGCCTGCGAACGATATTTTTTCTGGTTTAAATCCGGATTTTAATGCCAAGTAAATTTCACCAGCCGAGACAGTGTCTGCTCCCGCCCCGAGTTGATTTATGATTTTAAGTATTGAGGGATTTGAATTCGCTTTTAAGGCATATAAAATTTTTGAATTATGAAGGGAGTTTTTAAGCGTTTCAAAATTTTGGACTATCTGAGCTTTGCTGTAAATATAAACTGGGGTTCCGAATTCCTCGGCTATTTTTCTAACTGGGACACCTTCACAATAAAATTCATCGGATTTGTAGTAGAAATAAGTCAATTTTGCTCTTTTTGATAAAAAGATAATTTCAAAGGGGGAATTTTTCAATAAAAAAGTGCGAAAAAATAGGTATTTTCAAAACTCGTCCGAACTAACTTGTTTTATTCCGAAGGTCGGATTATATTTATTTGGTTTTGTTTGAAGCGTTGATCTTTGTAAAATTTAAAAACTTAAAAAATGGCAAGACCGAAAACACAATTTGTATGTCAAAATTGTGGATACATTTCGCTAAAATGGATGGGCAGATGCCCTGAATGTAATGAGTGGAATACTATGGTTGAAGAGATAATAATGCCTGAAGATAAGTTGCAAGAGCAGATTTCACTTTTGAAGCAACCTGCTATCGCTGTTGATATTGATAAGATTGAAATGAAAGAGGACGAGAGGATAAAAACTGGGATAGCTGAATTCGATCGCGTTCTCGGTGGCGGGATTGTGCCAGGGTCAGTGGTTTTGATAGCTGGGGATCCGGGGGTTGGAAAGTCAACCTTGATGACTCAAATAATTCCAGGCTTAAAGGGGAAAAAAGTTCTTTATGTTACGGGTGAAGAATCCGTAAAGCAGATCAAACTTAGGACTGAAAGATTGAACTTTCCTAAATCTTTTCAGACGAAAAATTTCCTTGTGCTTGCGGAAACAAATTTAAATCTTATAATAAATGTGATTGAAGAAACAAATCCCGATGTGATTATCATTGACTCAATTCAAACGATGTATAGACCAGAACTTGAAAGTGCTCCTGGAAGTGTTAGTCAGGTTCGTGAATGTGCTTCTTTGCTTATGCAAGTTGCGAAAAATACTGGTAAATCAATTCTTCTTGTTGGGCATGTCACAAAAGATGGGTTGATTGCTGGTCCAAAGGTCCTTGAGCATATGGTTGACACTGTTTTACAGTTTGAGGGTGAAAGACATCAGTTTTATAGAATTTTGAGAGCTGTGAAGAATAGGTTCGGTTCAACGAATGAAATTGGAATTTTTGAGATGACAAATGAGGGGCTAAAGGAAGTAAAAAATCCATCTGATATATTTCTTTCGGAGAGAACATTTGGGATATCTGGTTCATCAGTCGTTGCTTGTGTTGAAGGGACAAGACCACTTCTTGTGGAGGTTCAAGCTCTTGTCACGCCAGCAAGTTATGGAACGCCTCAAAGGACATCAATTGGATTTGATTACCATCGTCTTTCTGTACTACTTGCTGTGCTTGAAAAGAAGCTCGGGATAAGATTAAGTGGGCATGATGTTTTTGTGAAGATCGTTGGTGGTTTGAAAATTGATGAGCCCGCGATAGATCTTGGCGTTGTGGTTTCAATAGTGTCAAGTTTAAAGGATATACCTGTTGACTCGCAATCTGTTGTTGTTGGTGAAGTTGGACTTGCTGGTGAAGTTAGGTCCGTAACACAAGTTGAAAAGAGAATTCAAGAATCAGCAAAACTCGGTTTTAAGAAGATAATCGTTCCTAAAAACAACACGCGCGGATTGAAAACCGACGCCGAAATTGAAATTGTCGGAGTTAAAAAGGTAAGTCAAGCACTTGAAGAACTTTTAAATGTTTAAAAATTTACGAAAGGAATCAGAAATGAAGGAAACACTTGGTCTTATTGGATTGATAGCTATCGTCATATGCTGGATACCTCAAACCTATGAATCAATAAGGCGTGGTTATACGAGCATGAATCTTTACTTTCTTTTGATTTATTTCATCGGTAGTTTATCTCTGACGATTTATGCAATTGGTAATTTTGTGTTTTTCACCTTGAATCTTCTCGCTTCTATTGGAAGCTTGATAAATCTGTATTTTAAATTTTTCCCTCGTGTTAAAACAAATCCGGAAGGTGTTGGTGAAAATAGTCCTTGCCACGAGGAACAAGTACAAAGTTGAAGAGATAAAGGAGATCTTGAAAATTTATCTTAACGATGAGTTATATTCTAAACTTGAAATTTTATGTGCGGATGATTTTCATGGAATTCCGAAGGTTGAAGAAGATGGGAGAAGTTATGTTGAAAATGCTTTAAAGAAAGCGCGCGAAATTCACAAATTTACAGGTCTTCCTTCAATTGCTGATGATAGTGGAATTGAAGTTGATTTTTTAAATGGGGAACCTGGGGTATATTCAGCAAGATATGCTGGAGACAATGCAACCGATGAAGAAAACAATAGAAAACTTTTGAGAAAACTTGAAAATGTCCCACTTGAAAAAAGAACTGCGATATTTCGTTGTGTAATTGCTTATGTTTACAAAGATGAGGTGAAAATTTTTGAGGGTGAGACGAAGGGGAAAGTTATATTTGAACCTCGCGGAACAGGTGGTTTTGGATATGATCCTCTTTTCATTCCCGATGGGTATAATTTAACCTACGCAGAAATGCCAAAAGATTTGAAAAATAGAATAAGTCATAGGGCGAAAGCGGTACAAAAGTTTGTTGAGTTTTTCATTGAGGTTTTAAAAACAAATTTAAATTCACCGTGAGAAAAACAAGAAGCAAAAATCTTTACATCAGGGCTCAAAAGTTGATACCGGGTGGGGTTAATTCGCCGGTGCGAGCTTTTAAATCTGTTAATTCAACTCCACTTTTTATTTCAAAAGCATCTGGTTCAAAAATATGGGACGCAGATGGAAATAAGTTTATTGATTATGTGATGTCTTGGGGTCCTTTAATACTTGGTCATTCTCATCCAGAGGTTATTTCGGCGGTAAAAAGTGCCTTGAAAAATGGAACAAGTTATGGGGCACCGACCGAGATTGAAATTAAAATGGCGGAGTTGATAAATAAAATGATGCCGTCGGTAGAACTCGTTCGAATGGTTAATTCTGGAACAGAAGCAACTATGAGCGCGATTCGCCTTGCGAGGGCGTACACTGGAAGAAAGAAAATTATAAAATTTGAAGGATGTTATCACGGTCATGGCGATAGTTTCCTCGTTAAAGCTGGTTCAGGTGCAACGACGCTTGGAATCCCGAGCAGCCCGGGTGTTCCGGCTGAAATTGCCTCGCTTACATTGAATGCAAGATATAATGATATTGATTCAGTTCAAAAGTTGATTGATGAAAATAAAGATCAAATCGCTTGTATAATTGTTGAACCAGTGGCTGGGAATATGGGTGTTGTCTTACCACAAAATGGATTTTTGGAAAAACTGCGTGAAATATGTGATAAGGAAAAAATTGTTTTGATATTTGATGAAGTTATAACTGGATTTCGGATTGCACCAGGTGGAGCCCAAGAATATTTTGGAGTTAAACCAGATATTACAACGCTTGGTAAAATTATAGGTGGTGGATTCCCAGTTGGAGCATATGGTGGAAGAAAGGAAATTATGGAACTTGTCGCGCCATCCGGACCAGTTTATCAAGCTGGAACTTTATCAGGAAATCCAATTGCGATGATAGCTGGATACACTACATTGAAAATTTTATATGAAAATAGAAAAACTATCTACAAGCAACTTGAATCAAAAGCGAAGTTATTAGCTGAAAGTTTCAGAAAAATTGCTGAGGAGAATTCTATCAGTGTCAAGGTAAATCAAATTGGCTCAATGCTGACTGTGTTTTTCAGCGAAAATGAAGTTTATGATTATGACTCAGCTTTGAAATCTGATACAAAAAAATTTGCTAAGTTTTTCAACTTAATGCTTGAAAATGGAATTTATCTTCCACCGTCGCAATTTGAAGCAATGTTTTTGTCAACTGCTCATACGACCGAAGATATACAAAAAACGATAGATGCTTTTAGGATAGCGCTTAAAAAAATTGCTGCGTAAAAACTTTTAATTGCATTCAACCAGTTGAGGCTAATGAGATTTTTCGTTCTGATATTTACACTCTTTCTCGTTTTAAATCTCTCTTTTGCCAAATTTGCTGATGATTCTTCAAAAGTTAACCTATATCGCCTTGGGATCGTTCTTGGAGCAACGGGTGCAGTTTTGACAATAGCACATATTCAACAGTATAACTCATGGTGGAAAGGTGAATTAACCTCTTTTCATTTTAGGGATGATTTCAATCAAGTTTTGGGTGCTGATAAATTCGGTCATGCTTACTTTTCATTTTTGATTTCGGATTTGTTGGGCAGATCGCTTCGTTGGGCTGGGGTTAGGAAAAATTTATCTTTGATTTGTGGCGGTGTTGGAAGTTTACTCTTTCAAACTTATGTTGAAATTGAAGACGGTTTCAGACCGAAACTCGGCTTCAGCATAAGTGATCAGGTTTCAAATGTCATAGGTGCATTTTTACCATATGCGAGGGAAAACTTTGAATTTTTGAAATCTATAAATTTTAAGATAAGCTTGTTTCCTTCGGAAAAGTTCAAATCTGGGGCTCATAGGTTTATTGTTGATGATTATGAAAGTTTATATTTCTGGTTTGGCTTTGATGTTTCAAAAATTTTAAATGCAGATTTTCTCAAAGTTTGGTTTATTGATATTATTGATATCGCGGTTGGTTATAGCGTGAAACAAATAAACTGGGACGGAGATGGAAAAAGAGAAATTTTTCTGGCGATTGATTATGACTTGACAAAAATTCCGCTGAAGATCTATTTATTCAAACAAATCCTTTATCTTTTGAATTATTATCACTTGCCAGCACCAACTTTTAGAATCGCTCCAAGTTTTAGGTTTTATTTTATTAAATTTTAACCTTTCGGAAATTTAATTAGGAACGCTGTCCCAACTCCCTCTATGGGTTCAGCCCATATCTTTCCGCTGTGTGCTTCAACTATTATTCTGCTTATCGTAAGACCAAGATCGTTGTATTTAGGTAACCTTTGGAAGAGAGCTTGTTTGTATTTATCAAATAAATAGTCGGTTTCAGCTTTTTCAATTTTGGTGGCTTTATCAATTATTTTTATTAAATAATTTGATTCTTCCTCTGCTGCTGAAATCTCTATGTCGCGGCTACCGACATTTAGTATTGACTCAAGAATAAGTTCAAAAACGCGCGTTATTTTGCGTTTATCTGCATGTATCTGCAATGGAAGGTCAGCAAAGAAAGAAACAGATATGTTATAATTTTGCGCAAATTTAAAACGCCTAACAACATCGTTTATAATTTTATCAAGTTCAATTTGTTCTTTTGAAATCTTGTCAATGTTAAGTTCAAGTCGCGAAAGTTCAAGGTATTCGTTTAAAAGTTTAATGTGCCTGTTAATGGCGGTTTCAGCAATTTCAAGAATTAATTTTTGATCCTCCGAGAGTTCGTGTATTCTATTTTTAAGGGCTAACTCAAAGCTCGCTTTAATTACAGAGATCGTGTTTTTCAAGTCTTGAATTAGAAGATATGTGAATTCAGAGCGTAGCTTTTTTAATTCATCGTTTGTTTGTTTGATTTTAAGAACTGTTGATACTCTTATTAATAGTTCTTCAATGTTTACTGGTTTTGCGATAAATTCTGTTGCGCCGGAATCAAAGGCTCTTTTTATGATTCGAGGTTCAGAATTAGCTGAGACAATTATAACGGGAATCTCACTTGTCTCTTGACTTGATTTCAGTATTCTTAACACCTCAAATCCATCCA
>JBCNVC010000039.1:9120-17173 GCA_039630395.1 Candidatus Kryptonium sp.
CAATTAACGGCATTTGTATGTCAAGAATTATAACATCTGGCTTCTCGCTTTTTGTGATCTCAATGCATTCATAACCGTTTTCACAAGTTATAACATCATAACCATCATCTTTCAAAATAGTTGCAAATATGAAACGGCTTGTTGGCTCATCTTCCGCGATTAAAATTTTACCGGGCACCTTTAAAACTTGACTTTATTTCGTTATAGCTGAATTTTAAAACAAAATTTGGAAATTGGCAAGTTAATTGTTCGGTTTTCTAGCTCGTTAGTAACTTCAAACTATTTGATAACTTTGACAATTTTGGCAAAACTTTTTATTTTAATCAAAGGTTTGTTGAATTAATTAAAAAATTCTCGCGATTATGCTTTTACAATTTTCGTTTTTCAACTGGATAGGAAGAAAAGCACCGGAGCTAAATGGAGGAACAGGCTGGATAAATTCAAAGCCGTTAAAACTTAGTGAGCTTAAAGGTAGAGTTGTATTGTTAGATTTCTTTGAATATACTTGTGTCAATTGTCTTCGCACCTTGCCTTATTTGAAGGAATGGCATAAAAGATATTCGGATAAAGGTCTCGTTATAATTGGGATACATACGCCAGAATTTGATTTTTCGGCTGAATTTGAAAATGTCGCCAATGCAGTCAGGGAACTTGGACTTAAATATCCAATCGTTGTTGATAGTAACTATGAAATATGGCGTGCGTTTAAAAATCAGTTTTGGCCGAGAAAATTTTTAGTTGATATAGATGGAATAATAAGATATGATCATATTGGTGAAGGGGCTTATGGAAGAACCGAGGCGAAAATTCAAGAACTTTTGAGGCAAATAGAGCCAGAGGCGAAATTTCCTGATGTAATTGAATATATTCGTGATGAAGATAAACCAGGAGCTGTTTGCTATCCAAGGACACCAGAAATGTATGCAGGTTATCTACGCGGATATTTCACACAGCAGATAAAACCAGATAGAGAGGAGCATTACAAAGATAATGGATATAAAGAAGCTCAACTAACGCTCAATGGTTGGTTCAAAGTTGAAGCAGACAAAATTGTTCATACAAGAAATAGCGATGAATTAACGGATTATATCGCTTTTAAATTTAGGGGGACTGAAGTAAACGCTGTTTTAAATTCTGTTGGAATCCATTACGATGTTTTCTTAACGCTTGATGATAAACCGATCCCAAAATACATGAAAGGGAAAGATGTTTCTTATGATGATTCTGGAAGAAGCTTTGTAAGGATTGATAAGGGTAGAATGTATAACTTGATCTTCGGCAAAAAATACGGGGTTTACACATTGAAACTTTATACCAATTCTGATAAATTTACGCTTTATTCGTTTACATTTGGTTCTTGCGTGGTTGAAGAGTGAAAACAAATTGAGGAAATTTAAATGCATCTTGACAAGATTCAAAAGGAAATAAGAAAATATGAGGAGTTTATTGAAAAAAATCCTGATTCTCCTTTGCTCGTTCGTCTTGCATCACTTTATCTTGAAATTGGAAATGTGGAAAAAGCAATAACTTTATGTAGTAAAGCGATACAAAAATATCCTGATTATTCAACTGCACACCTTATAATGGCGAGATGTTATATAGAGATCAAGGCATATTCCAAAGCTCTTGCGGAGTTAAACCGTGTTGTTGAGATTTTGCCCGATTCAAAATTTGTAATTGATATGATCTCAAAAATTTCTCTAAAACAAGGGAAAGAAGAGAATATTAAAAAGACGGGGAAGTTGAAAACTATCAAGGGAGAGGTTAAGATAAAAGAATTTGAACTTCCAGAGATTGATCTTCCAGAAGTTGGAAAAACGTCTAAGGAAATTTATCTAATTGATCAAAGGTTAACAAACGAGGTTGATGAGGAAGTTTTTGAACTGCCAAAAATTGATGAAGATATTCAAAAAGATAAGGAGCAAAATATACAAACACAGGCATCATATCTTGATGAGCTTATAAAACGGCTTGAGGAAGCGAAAGGTAAACAAAACATCAAAACCGAAACAGCCAAGGAGCCAGCACTTGACTTTAAGGAAGAGAATTTAAGCTATGAGGATATATCCATTGTCACTCCGGCGCTTGCCGAGATACTTACAAAACAGGGGGCATATGATGAAGCAATAAAGGTTTATAGAAAGTTGATTGAGCAGCGCCCATCCGAAAAAGAAAGATATGAAAGTGAAATAAGAAAACTTGAAGAGAAACTTGGCAAGTAAAAATGTTAAGACCTGTAAAAAATCTTGGACAACATTTTTTGAATGATAAAAATGTGGCGAAAAAAATCGCGGAGATGGTTGATCCGAAACCTGAAGATGTAATAGTTGAGATTGGAGCTGGCGAGGGATTTCTAACGGAACAATTCGTTGGGAAAGTTAGAAAAGTTTTCGCGGTTGAGATTGATAAAAGAGCTGTTGACTTTTTGAAGGTAAGGTTTGGTGATGAGGAGCTAATTCAAAATGGTAAAATTGAAATCCTCCACCAAGATTTCCTGAAACTTGATTTCAAACTTTTTAAAGACTTTGGGAAGGTGAGATTGATAGGAAACATTCCATATAGCATAACGAGTTCGATCATATTCAAGTCTATTGAGAACAGGGAATATATAAAGGATTTGGTGATCATGGTTCAACTTGAAGTTGCTTTGAGGATTGTTTCAAAGCCGGGGGTGAAAGATTACAGCATACTTTCAGTGATGTGCCAAGCTTATTCTAAACCGGAAATTTTATTTAGAGTTTCCAGAAATGTTTTCTATCCTAAACCTAAGGTTTCATCCGCAGTGATACGGCTTGATTTTGAGAAAGGCGATCTATCTGAAAAAATAATGGATCATGATTTCTTCAAAAAAATTGTTAAGGTTGCTTTTAACAAACGAAGAAAAATTCTTAGGAATACGCTCAGAGAATTGTTTAGTGACGAGACATTATCCGAAGTAAATTTAGATTTAAGCAGGAGACCGGAGCAATTGACTGTTGAGGAATTTATAGATCTTTCAAACGCACTTTATAAAGTTTACGCTGATAAAAACAAAATTAGCAAAGGATGAACTACTTTGCTGGCTTACGCAATTTGCACTTTGGCGACCTCGTTAACATAGTTTTTTACTTATTTTTGATTTTCCTTTCGCTTGTATTTTCATATCAAATGAAATTATGGTGGTTGATAGTTCTCTTTAATCTTTTGATTATTTTTTTCGTCGTATATGTTGCTGTAAAATGGGAGGGATCGGGGAATCCAGAAATTTTCTCAGCGAGGCGATTTGTAAGGGAATGGTATCTTGTGCCACTTATTCTTTTAACATTTAAAGAAATTTATTTTTTCATCAATTTTCTGCGATTGCCGGATTATGATTGGATTTTGATGAAAATTGATTACATAATTTTTGGTGCACATCCAACTCATGTTTTGGCAAAAATTAGCAATCCTGTTCTAACGGAATTTTTACAAATTGTTTATTCAACTTTTTATTTTCTACCGATAATTCTTGGTTATGATTTCTATCGTAGAGGCGATCTTGTCAAATATCGTTATGTCATATCAACGATTGTGTATGGTTTTTATCTTTCATACATTGGCTATCTTCTTGTTCCGGCTATTGGTCCGCGGTTTATACTTCATGATTTCTCAAATCTTGATGAAGAACTTCCGGGGCTTTTGCTCACGAAGCCACTTCGCTGGATAATTAACACTGGTGAGTCGATACCACCTGGTGTTCCAAATCCAGCTGATTATGCTCAAAGAGATGTTTTTCCGAGCGGACACACGCAGCTTACACTTGTTATTATGTACCTTTCTATTGTGCTGAAATCAAAAACGAAGTATTTTTTGATCCCGGATGGTATTTTGTTAATTTTTTCAACCGTCTATCTTCGCTATCATTATGTAATTGATTTGATCGCTGGTTTTTTGTTTGCTGTTTTTACGGTTGCAACTGCTCCTTATCTTTTCAATCAATGTGAAACAAAAATAGGGCGAAGGAATGCAAAAAAAATCTGAGGTCAAGCCATATGTTCCAGCTGAAACAAAATTAACAGAGATGACTTTAAGGGCGGTTTTGATCGGAGTTGTTATGGCGGTAGTCCTTGGTGCAGCGAATACATACATTGGTCTGAAAGCTGGGTTGACTGTATCGGCGACCTTTCCAGCTGCAGTTGTCGCTATGGCTGTTATGCGAGTTATGCGTGGTTCAATACTTGAAGAAAACATCGCAAGGACAACCGCATCTGTTGGTGAGGCGCTTGCAGCGGGAGCAATTTTCACTGTACCTGCTTTTGTGATCTCCGGTGTATGGAGCGACTTTAATTATTGGGAAAGCACTGTGATAATGCTTGTAGGTGGAATTCTTGGGGTTTTATTTATAATTATTTTGCGAAAACCGCTTGTAAATGATCCTGAACTTCCTTATCCTGAGGGAGTTGCTTGCGCTGAAATGGTAAAGGCTGGGCAAAGGGGCGAAACCGGTGCAAAATATGTTTTTAGTATGATGGGAGTCTCGGCATTGATTGAACTGTTCAAAAACGCAAGAGGAATAAAATTATTTCAGGAAACGATAAGTGGATTTTTTGAATTCGGAAAGTATAAAATTCAACTTTTTTCAGGTGCAAATTCAGCAGGGAGCGTTCAAACATACACTGGCGGAGTTTTTCTCTCCACTCCCGTTGCGTCTCCGGCGTTAATTGGAGTTGGCTACATAATCGGACCGAGGTTATCAGCAGTTGCATTTTCAGGCGGAGTTCTCGGATGGTGGTTATTTATTCCCCTTGTGATGTTTTTCAATACTGGAATTAGTGATCTTCTTAAAAATGGAGTTAGTTGGGATGAGTTAACTCATTCTGTATGGTATTATCAGGTAAGACCGATTGCTGTTGGAGCTATGATAGTTGGTGCCTTTCATACGCTTTGGAAAATGAGAACGCAGCTTTTTCAAGGTATAGCTAAAGGGTTAAAGGATGCATCTCAAATTAAAAGTGGAAAAATTGCATACTCAAGATTGGAAGACGATCTGCCTATGCCACTTGTGATTGGAGCTATTTTCTTGCTTATAGTACCAATTACATTGATTTACTACTATTTCACTAAAAATTTGGTTAGCGCTATTGTTGCAGCGATTGTTATGACATTAACAGGTTTTTTGTTTTCAGCTGTTGCAGGTTATCTTATTGGAGTTATGGGAGGATCAAACAATCCGATCTCTGGGCTTACTCTTTCATCACTTGTAATTGCGTCAGTTTTGATGGTTGCTCTTGGAGTTAAGGGAACTGCTGGAGTTGAAGTTGTCCTTGGTGTTGCAGCAGTTGTGTGCACTGCACTTGGAATTGCTGGGCGATATGCTTCAAGATTTGAAAGTTGGCCAACTTCTTGGAGGAACGCCCAGAAAAATGCAAATTGCAGAAATTATCGGTGTTTCATTTACAGCCTTTGTGCTTGTGTTTCCGATGTCAATTCTTCATAAAGGAACGGAAGGCGGAATCGGGGGTAAGTATTTACCTGCTCCGCAAGCTGGACTAATGAGCGTTATGTCAAAGGGAATTGTAAGCGGAGAGATTGCTTGGCCACTAATAATTTTTGGAGCAGTCCTTGCTTTTGTTTTAATTCTTCTTAAATCGCCATCCCCAACTTTGATTGCTGTCGGAATGTATTTACCTTTTGAAACAACATCGGCTATATTTGTCGGTGGTTTGATAAAATATGTTTTGAATCTAATTTTGAAAATGAAATCTTATTCAGAATCTGAGCTCGTTCAAGTAGAAAATCGTGGGATACTTCTTGCTTCTGGGCTTGTTGCGGGAGAGTCAATAATGGGTGTGTTGCTTGCGGGGTTATATCTTTTGAATGTTAATTTGCCACATATATCTGAAAATCCGTTCTTGGGACTTTTGATATTTCCTTTCATTGCGTTAATTTTAATTGCTATTCCACTTAAAAAGTTAAAATAAAAGTTTGAAAATCTTATGGGGCAAGAAGCCAAAAAAGTTGTAATGTTTGTAACTGTTGGAACAGGCAGAGAAAGAGCAGATATAGCTTCAGCAATTGTAAAGAGTATAGGTTCTTATAACCCTAACATTGTTGTATTTCTGTGCACTAGAAAAAGCGAGCAGGAAACTTTGCCGATTATTGAAGAAGGGTTAGCTAAGGAAAACATCACTGTAGAGCAAAAAGTTGAATTAATTGAAGACGAAAACGATCTTGAAATTGTCAAGCAGAATTGTTTAAATGTAATGAAAAGATTTAAGAACGCCAGAAAAATCGTAGAATATACTTCTGGAACGAAGGCAATGTCAGTTGGGCTTGTGTTAGCCGGGTTGGAAAATAATGTTGAAAAACTTTCTTATATTGCAGGTAGAAGAGATCAAGGGGGACGAGTTATACCTGGCACCGAAAAAATCATATCATTTGAGCCAAATGCAATTTATGTAGAGATGTTTTTCAAGAAGGCGGTTGAATATTTTAATGATGGTATGTATGGGAGCGCAATCAAGATGTTTGAAAAATGCCTTGAAATTTATGGTGAAGAATCTTTTAAACAAAAGGTTGAAACACTGATCAATTTATGCAATTTATATCTATCTTGGGACTTGTTTAAGCATAAAGAAGCATTTAAAACTGCTAAAGAAATAAATTCTGATATTCTTGCTGATTTTGGCGCAAAGAAAAAATTTGAACAAAACAAAGAAGCATTATCATTTCTAAAAGAAGATGAACTTTCTGCTATTAAAGCCATTGACCTTTTAAGAAATGCAGAACGAAGAATTGAAAGAGAAAGGTATGATGATGCTGTCGCAAGATTATATAGATTGCTTGAATATATCGTTCAAATCAAAATAAGCAAACATGGACTGTACCGAGAACCTGGCAAGATTGATCTTGCAAAACTTCCCGATGAATTGAGGGGGAAATATCAGAACGAAGAGATTCCACTTGTAAGATCGGCCGAATTACTCAAAGATCTAAACGATGAGATGGGAAAAGAATTATATGAAGGGATGACACAAGGAAATTTAAAAAAGATTTTAAGTGCCAGAAATTCTTCAATACTTGCTCACGGATTTACTCCTATTGACAAAGAGACTGCTGAAGAATTTCGTGATATTTTGAAAGGGATTTTGGAAAGATATTTTAAGGATGAGTATCAAAGATGGTATGAGAAACTCCAGTTTGCTCGTATTAATTTGACATAGTTGTTGCAGGCAGAGCGAAAAATTTTGAAAAGCGGTGTTTTTTTGTTATTTTTTTGTGCAAAATTTAAAATAAACCAACGAGAACCTATGATCAAAATCGGCGTCCCAAAAGAAACCTACCCTGGTGAAACAAGAGTAGCACTTGTTCCTGGCAACATTCAACAATTTAAAAAGGCCGGGGCAGAAATAATAATCCAGTCTGGAGCGGGAGAAAGGGCAGGTTACAAAGACGAGGAATATCTTGAAAAGGGAGCACAATTGGCCAAAAGCCGAGAGGAAGTGTTTGCAAATTCCGACATTATCCTTCATGTCCGTGCTCTCGGGGCAAATCCGGAGGAGGGCAAAAAGGATATTAAATTGATGAAAGAGGGACAGATTTTAATTGGTTTCTTGGAGCCATTTTTTGCAAAAGATTTAATTGAAGAAGCAGCAAAAAGGGGAATTATTTCTTTTGCCCTTGAGTTATTGCCGAGGACATCAAGAGCTCAAAGTATGGATGTTCTATCTTCAATGGCAACTATATCTGGATACAAAGCGGTTTTGCTTGCAGCTAATTATTTAACCAAGATGTTTCCAATGCTTACTACCGCAGCTGGGACAATTTTACCAGCAAATGTTTTCGTCATAGGTGCTGGTGTTGCAGGACTTCAGGCCATTGCAACAGCGAGAAGATTAGGTGCAGTTGTTAGAGCATATGACATAAGACCGGCAACAAAACAAGAAGTTGAAAGCTTAGGTGCAAAGTTCGTTGAGCTTGGGCTTGAATCACAAGAAGCTGAGGACAAAAGTGGCTATGCAAAAGATATGGGCGAAGAATTTTACAAAAAGCAAAGGGAGTTGTTGACGAAGGTAATTGCTGAAAGTGATGTTGT
>JBCNVC010000390.1:0-639 GCA_039630395.1 Candidatus Kryptonium sp.
ATAGCTTCTTCAGTAAAAAGAACTTGGCTTAATTTCTCACCCGACGTATAACAGTAGCGTATTATATAAAAGATGGTCAGGTCATCTTTGCCAGACCAGTGGATAGGATATACAGAGTTTACGCGGACAGGGATTTTGATCTTTTAATAGAAAAATTGAGGATTTCAAAAGAAAACCTTTTTAGGACTGTTGAGAGGTTTCTCATAAATAGGCTTAGCCTAAGGGAGGGTGTCTTTTCCTTTACACCAGGTTTTGTCAAGTATGAGTCCAACAATTATAATGTATTGTACCCTGTAGAGAAGATCATTATG
This sequence comes from Candidatus Kryptonium sp., assembly GCA_039630395.1. GTDB lineage: Bacteria > Bacteroidota > Ignavibacteria > Kryptoniales > Kryptoniaceae > Kryptonium. The sequence continues at coordinate 312 of JBCNVC010000390.1, forward strand.
ATGGCTTCTCGCACTCTAACACAGGAAGAAGTGGAAAGGAAAATATCCGACGAGCTCCTCGTTTTTGAGCCGGTGGAGAACATGGAAAATGCTCTAACGAGAGCTCAATTAACCTCTGAGGAGGCAAGGGTGCTATCTCTTGTTAACGGTGAGAGAACGGTCTACGGTATAAGGAAAGAATCAAATCTTGATAACCTCACTGTGGACAGGGCTTTGTATGGACTTTTAGCAATCGGGACGATAAGAAGGAAGAAAAAGGAAGGAAAACAAAAACCATCTATAGCCCTTGACCTCCTTATGAAGATAATAGAAAGGATAAGGGAACGCT
>JBCNVC010000391.1:0-637 GCA_039630395.1 Candidatus Kryptonium sp.
TATGAAATCATCAAGTTCCGATGACTTACCAAACTTGCGAAGTTGTGTGAGCGCCATTATGATATTTTATAAGCATGTCAATTCATCACCAACCTTTCAACAACCCACCAAGTCATAAGTTGAGGTAGGCATTTATGTAGTTCAATTCAGGGACTCTCTGGGTAGGTGCTTTTCAAAAAATCAAAAAGCTAAAGAATTATGTAATTTACCCATTTCTTCCAATCTCTTATCCCCAAATGATCCCCTTCAGACAAATGAGCTTCAGACAAGTTTCAATCCACCACAGGCACAATTCAAACTCCGATCTGCCATCGTTTTTAAATTTTTATACAAATGATTTTGCAATCCGATTTCAGAAATTTTAAACAATTCCAAACCAAATTTTAGTATTTCTCATGCTTTATTTGAAATAATACAAGTATTAAAAACAACAAAAACAACAAGTCAATTACAATCCTAATTATAATTTCCCTGATTTTGCCCCTTTTCATTATTAATTCCGTTTTTATCTTTGTTTTATTTAAACCGTGAGGTAAACAAAATGTAAACCCAAACAAAAGTTTCAATCCCCCACATGCACGATTCAAACGGAGTTGGTGAGGCGAGGGAGCAACTGAGAATATTTGAGTTTCAATCC
>JBCNVC010000392.1:0-637 GCA_039630395.1 Candidatus Kryptonium sp.
ACCCTGAAGGATGGTGTGGAAAGGCTAAAGCCCTTCTTTGCAGAGGAAATCTCCTACTCAGAAGACGCATCATTAGTTCTGGAAAATGAAGTATCCATGGCTGTGATAGAATCCTTCCTGCAAAAGATTCAGGACACTGAGCTGAGCGGTGAAAGGGTAAAGACCATTGCAAAAGAAATACAGAAAGAGCTAGGCGTAAAGGCAAAAGATGTATGGCATGCTCTAAGGGCAGTTCTAACCGGTGAGCTGGAAGGCGTAGGTGTGGATATACTGTGCGATGTACTTCCAAAGGAAATTGTCCTTGGGCGATTGGTAAAAGCCCTACGATTTATGGCTTAATAGTCTAAGAGATTCATAAAAACCTCATTCAAAACCTTAGCTCCAGGTATGAGATACTAATAACCAGTTTCATAGTCATATCCTGACAAATTACGATGTTTATGTTAGATTCATACACAATATGAAGTTGTCTGCCTGGGCTAAGAAGATGGGCATAAGTTATCGCAGGGCTTGGCAGATGTTTAAAGATGGAAAACTGCCAAATGCCCGTAAACTTCCTTCAGACACTATTGTGGTTCTGGATTTTGCCGCAAAACTTTATGGGCTCAGAAGAGCAGAAAGGAAAACTGAGAAAATC
>JBCNVC010000393.1:0-636 GCA_039630395.1 Candidatus Kryptonium sp.
TATGTTGATAGTTTGTCAGGTTGGAATAAACCGAATATGCCCAAATATACATTCACCTTATTCAGCGCTGGAGCGGTCAGAGGTAGGTTATACCCATCGGATTATCAAGTTGAGTTTTATGATGAAATTGTTGATACATCAATTGCATATTCTCCGCTTAAAATTCCTGCGCAACCGGTTAAATTCAAGGTGAAAAATTTAACCGACGGGAAATATATTGATTTCATATATGTGAATGTTTACAATGCCTTCACAAAAATAAGGCAAATAAGCATAGGTTTTTATGAGCAATATCAGAATATGACTTCATTTACATGGGCTTTAATATTCCAAGGAGATTCTGCATTTACATTGCCAGGCGCTGGTAATGTTTTGACTTTGAAAACGACTAAGCCATTTAGACAAGGTGATGTTTACGAATTTACAGTTCGCGGAAATCGCGTTGATCCTGAACTTGCCAAGAAACAACTTGACAAGATCAAAGTCGTTCCAAATCCATATGTTGTCGCAGAGAAATGGGAGCCACCACTTCCACCGGGAATTTCAAGTGGTAGAGGTCCTCAAAAGATTGATTTCACAAATGTACCTGCTGGAGCGACGATTTATATCTTTACCGCTCGCGGAGAACTTGTTGCG
>JBCNVC010000394.1:0-635 GCA_039630395.1 Candidatus Kryptonium sp.
ATTTTACCGTGGGTTTGAATCGTACCTGTGAGGGATTGAAACTCTTGTTGTCATCGTAATATTGTATAACCATATTTTTGTTTGAATCGTACCTGTGAGGGATTGAAACGTATCTAAGATTGATAGTTGGCGACAATGTAATTGACATGTTTGAATCGTACCTGTGAGGGATTGAAACTAGACATGAACAACATTGTAATTATAATAAATGTTGGTTTGAATCGTACCTGTGAGGGATTGAAACAACAATTTGAAAAACTGCTTGACGAAAACTTGAGCATTGTTTGAATCGTACCTGTGAGGGATTGAAACTAAATATAACATTTACTGGAAAACTTTCTATTGGGTTTGAATCGTACCTGTGAGGGATTGAAACATTACTTGGCTTGGACTTGCCTGAATAGGTCTTCCAATAGTTTGAATCGTACCTGTGAGGGATTGAAACTCTTCACGAATTCTTTTCTTTTCAAATCGTATACAAGTTTGAATCGTACCTGTGAGGGATTGGGGTATGTTTGATTTTGTTTGTTGGTTTGTGTGGTTGTTAAGTTTGGAGTGTGTTTGTAATGGGACACAATTGACAATCGCAAGCATCTGAGGTTGTGTGAAAATCATAAGTGGTGGTTGGGACATTG
>JBCNVC010000395.1:0-626 GCA_039630395.1 Candidatus Kryptonium sp.
CACGGGTGCCACCCGACGGATTTTGGGGGAGCTCGTGTCTAAGGTCCCACAGGCATCACCACCTTCACCCTTGCCTCGAGGGCTACGGGGCAGGGCCGCGAAGCGGGTACTCGGGCTTCCGGCCGGGGCGGAGGGCGCGACGCTTGGGCCGGTTACCGTTGCGGGACAGCGCCGGACTTTCACCGGACTTCCCCCACCGCCTTTGGGCGTCCAGGCCTGTCGGCCTGGCATCGCGGCCAGGACACCCTAAGTCTTGGGCGTCCTGCCCAAGACCCTACCACAGGTTGGGTAAGGGGTCAACGGGAAGGGGGGCGCCTCGAGAGGCCCTTCCGCCATCGCGTTTTTGGGCCAATCCCCTGGGCCGACCCGGGTGGGGGGCGGTCCCTCGCCGACCCCCTCGAGGACCGGCAACACCCCCCTATCCCCCGTGCGGCTAGACAGTGCGAGGTTGTGCGCCAGGGGAAGGGCGGGCCTCCCCGAAGAGGTGGAGGAAGAGGGCCTCCAGGCTCGGCGTTCCCCTGGAGACCTCGAGGACCTCCACGGGAAGAGTTCCCAAGGCCTCCCGCAGCGCCTCCCACGGCCCGAGGAAGAAGAGGACCTCGGGGCCCTCGGCGCTCCAGCCGGGG
>JBCNVC010000396.1:0-625 GCA_039630395.1 Candidatus Kryptonium sp.
CACTTTTCGCTGGGGTTCCATTTCTTGACACATATAAAGATTGGGAAATTCAACTCACACCATCTAACTTTTCAGGAATGATGAGATTTGACAGAGGACATGACAACAGAAAATTCAGAACGAAAACGACATTTGAGCCAACAACGCGAGTTTTTAACGCACAAAGAGGTTTCTCATTTGATTGGAGATTCTCAAACAATGGTTTAATAAACCCGTCATTGAGATATCAAGTTGATATTGGAAGCAATTTAGTTCACCTTGAAACCGATTCGCTCGGAAGACAGAAAAGCACCGCGGAAATTCTTGACGATATTTTCTTCAAAGATGGCGTCATTAATTTTGGAAAAACATCAACACTATCACAACAAATAAGCATAGGAACGAATCCCCGAATTCCACCAATACTTGGCATAAACAAATATCTGAATTTAAGTTTTGGTTATTCATCCGCGTATAGATGGCAAAATAATTTCCAACAGGGGAATCTTGGTAGAAGCGCGGGCTATTCTACGAATTTAAATTTTGGGTTGTCATTGAGATTAAGATCACTTGCCGACTCGTGGTTTGGAGAAGAAGCAAACATTGGTCGTGGTCGGGGTCGCACTGTTGAATCTCAAAAAGATAC
>JBCNVC010000397.1:0-623 GCA_039630395.1 Candidatus Kryptonium sp.
TTGAAAGTTCCCCCTGATGGTTATAGAGATAGGACCTCTTGCTCTTTAGCCTCTGTGAGTTTATTTACCTCATCTATATACTTATCTGTTAATTTCTGTAGTTTTTCCAACGCCTTCTTTACATCATCTTCAGAGAACCCTTCTTTCTTTAGCTTCTCTATGTTCTCCTTCTCATCTCTTCTTATATTCCTTATAGCTATCCTTGTCTCTTCGGCAAATTTATGTAGTATCTTTACAACCTCTCTTCTACGCTCTTCAGTCATAGGTGGAAGATTCAATCTAATCGTGCTTCCTTCTGTCTTTGGATTTGCTCCCAAGTTTGCCTCTATAAGGGCTTTCTCAATAGATTTAACCGCACCTTTATCCCACGTCTGTATGAGTATCTGGGATGGCTCCGGTGTGGAGATGGTTGCCAGTTGTTTTAGAGGTATCTCTGAGCCATAGTAATCTACCTTTATATTCTCAACCAAACCGGTAGAAGCTCTTCCGGTTCTTATACTGGCAAACTCTTCTCTTAACTTTGAAACTGCACCTTTCATTCTCTTCTCTGCTTCCTGGAGATACTCCTCTATCATCTTCCACCTGGTCAATCAAACTGTGCAAAATTGCACAGTCTGGCTGGA
>JBCNVC010000398.1:0-617 GCA_039630395.1 Candidatus Kryptonium sp.
TTCTTCATCTTGATCCACTCTTTCAATGCTTTAATAAGTGAGAATCGAACCAGTGTGGAATTTAAACTTGCATATCCAATCCCCATTTGTTCACGCCACCTTTGTGAGAATCGAACCAGTGTGGAATTTAAACCTGAAAAAGCCTTAAACCCCTACCAACCACATTCCTGGTGAGAATCGAACCAGTGTGGAATTTAAACACCCTCTCCCAAACCCCAACCCTTCCTGCGTCTCCCGTGAGAATCGAACCAGTGTGGAATTTAAACCTATCTCGCAAATCACTTAACACAGGAACTTTATCAGTGAGAATCGAACCAGTGTGGAATTTAAACCTTCCTTCGGAGGAGACCGATTCTATGCAAATTAGTGTGAGAATCGAACCAGTGTGGAATTTAAACACAAAACCAAAAAACTGCTTAAAACTTGAATACAAAGTGAGAATCGAACCAGTGTGGAATTTAAACGAATTTTATCAGTTTTGTCTTGCGGATATTGATCTTGTGAGAATCGAACCAGTGTGGAATTTAAACTCACTTAAAATCTTTCTGATTTTTTCAGGACTAAGTGAGAATCGAACCAGTGTGGAATTTAAACACTGATTAACCTCAATTATAAAA
>JBCNVC010000399.1:0-609 GCA_039630395.1 Candidatus Kryptonium sp.
GTTTCAATCCCTCACAGGTACGATTCAAACTAAAAATGTTAAGATGATAATGCCTTTGAAAGTTAGAGCGTTTCAATCCCTCACAGGTTCGATTCAAACCTTTTAATTTAGGTTATCGGGTCAGGCAAGTAACCCGTTTCAACCCCTCACAGGTACGATTCAAACTGTGCAAAAATGATTAAACTAAAAGGCCAACCACGTTTCAATCCCTCACAGGTACGATTCAAACGAATTAGTTTTTGAGCCAGATGCTACTTACAAAATCTCGTTTCAATCCCTCACAGGTTCGATTCAAACTGAAATTGATGGGTAATGAGACGAGAGATTATTTTGTGTTTCAATCCCTCACAGGTTCGATTCAAACACGATAAGCTTATCGAGCCCGCTACCGAGCCCGGTTTCAATCCCTCACAGGTTCGATTCAAACTATGTAAACGATTTGTGTTTTGCTTATTCATTTAAAATGTTTCAATCCCTCACAGGTTCGATTCAAACGCAAGCAGGCGCGAGCGGTTCGTTTTAAAAATTATTTGTTTCAATCCCTCACAGGTACGATTCAAACTAAAAATGTTAAGATGATAATGCCTTTGAAAGTTAGAGCGTTTCAAT
>JBCNVC010000004.1:0-10209 GCA_039630395.1 Candidatus Kryptonium sp.
AGGTGATTTCAAGAATGTTGCTGAAGCCGTCACTAAAATAGCTAGCGAAATTGCCTCAGCTTATGATTTAGACCTTGAACATGTTTACCGCTATACAATCAAAGGATTTTCCGCTGAAATACCCGAAGATAAATTAATGACTTTGAGAAGTGATCCAAGAATAGAATATATCGAGGAAGATGGAATTGCTTATGCCTTCGCTCAAACATTACCTTGGGGGATTGATAGAATTGATGCCGATATAAGTTCAACAAGGGCAGGTGATGGAACAGGAAGCGTAACGGGTGTTAGAGTTTATGTACTTGATACTGGAATTCAACTCAATCATCCTGATTTGAACATTGTTGGTGGAGTTGATTTCACAGGCAAGGGCACTGCAAATGATGGAAATGGACATGGAACACATGTCGCAGGAACTATAGGCGCGAAAGATGATAATAATTATGTTGTTGGTGTTGCCCCTGGAGTTGAGCTTTTCGCTGTTAAAGTCCTTGGCGACGATGGTTCAGGCTCGTTTTCAAACGTAATTGCTGGTGTTGACTTCGTGACGCAACAAAAACTTAATAACCCAAACCTTCCTATTGTTGCAAATATGAGCCTTGGTGCAAGAACTGGAACCAGTTACAATTCACTTGACTATGCCGTTTTGAACTCAATAAATGCTGGCGTTGTTTACGTAATAGCAGCTGGAAACGATGGAGCAGATGCAAGAAACTATAGCCCTGCTCATGTTAGGGAAGCTATCACCGTTGGAGCTTACGATGAAACAAATAGATTTGCGACATTTTCAAATTGGGGTTCTTTACTTGATATAAACGCTCCAGGAGTGAGAATACTATCAACTTATATTGGTAGTTCAACTGCAACTTTAAGTGGAACATCAATGGCTGCACCCCATGTCGCAGGAACAGCAGCGCTCTATTTATCAAGAAATCCAAACTCAACACCTCAACAAGTTAGAGATCGCCTGGTTGCAGATGGAAAAGCTTGGGTTAGTGTAAATAGATCAAGAACAACTAACTTGTCCGTTTACGCTGGATATACTAAACTAAATTAGTTAAGTAGCTATCATTTGATGGCTACCTTCTTCAAATAAAATTTTTCTCCACAAGTCAAAACGCTATGTTTAAATTACCCTTTACAACCTTCATCGCTTGGAGATACCTTCGCACGAAGAGAAAAATCACCTTCGTTTCAATCATAAGTTTAATCTCACTTATCGGAGTTACGATCGGTGTTTCAGCTCTTATAATTGTCCTATCTATTTTCAACGGATTCAATGGACTTGTCACGAAAATACTCGTTGAATTTGATCCTCACATAAGAATTGAGAAAAAACTTAATCTAAGCGAGGATGATTTATCACAAATAGAAAAAGCAATTTCGGATATAAAGCAAATTAAGGGATATGCAAGCTTCGTTATAAGCAAGGCAATGTTGATCTCCGATAGAAACAACAGAGTTTTATACATAAAAGGAATTGAACCTGATAAAGCTAATTTCGTTTCAGGTCTTCCAGATAAAATCGTCCTTGGAAGTTTTGATCTATCCGAAGATAAAAATCTACCTAAAATTATCCTCGGATTAACAATCGCAGACAGAGTAAATGCGCTTATAGGAGATACAATAACTCTAATAAGCCCAAGTCTTTCTACGATGTTCGGGCTCATCCAACCTAATGTGAAAAAATTTATCGTCTCTGGAATTTTTGAATCAAACAACAAAGATTACGATGGATATTATGCTTTCGTTTCACTTAAATCCGCACAAGAGCTTTTTGAACTTGGTAAAAAAATCAACGGAGTTGAAATCCGACTCCATGATATCAATCAATCTGAAAATGTAAAGAAAATAATTCAATCTCGCCTTACGGAAAACTTTCAAGTAAAAACTTGGTATGATCTTCACAGGGACTTGTATTCTGTTATGCAAATTGAAAGATGGGCTGCATATGTTATCTTATCGCTTATAATTTTCGTTGCGACATTCAATATCCTCGGTTCACTTACAATGTCAGTGATTGAGAAAGTAAGAGATATCGGTATTTTGAAAGCGATGGGCGCAAAAAACTCAGACATAATCAAAATTTTTATGTTTGAGGGTATAATTATCGGTGTAATTGGAACAGTTGTCGGAAGTTTAATTGGGTTTACTGTTTGCTACATTCAAATGAAATATCACATTTTCCCTCTTGATCCAACAGTTTACATAGTCCCCTCGCTTCCTGTTGAAATGAAAGTGACAGATTTTATCGCGGTCGGACTGGCTGCAATTCTTCTTTGTTCAATTGCTTCTTTTTATCCTGCAAAAAGAGCTGCAAGCATACTTCCTTCAGAAGCAGTAAGATGGGAATAATCTGGAACAATTTTATTTTTAGCGACTGTTGAGGTTTTTAAAGACTTCAAAAATTTCGGAGGTGCTATGCGTGTTGGTTTTGTTTTTTTAATTCTTTTGTTTTTCCAAATTTCAAATTCTCAACCTGATACTACCTCATTTGATTTGCTACCTCAAAAATTAAGTTTAATTGAAAAGCCTTTATGGGGGAAACGGGGCTTCTTCCGGGTTATCGGATTAGCTCCACTTACACCTGAAGCACGAGAAAAAGAACTAAAACTCAGACGAACGATGCTCTCACTTCATCAAATCGGGGGCTTAATAACGCTTGGATTAACTGCAACATCCGTTTATTATGGTCAGCAGGTTTTCAACGGGAAATACGAATTATTCAAAGCACATAGAAACTTTGTTAGAGCAACGGTTGTGTCTTATTATTTAACCGCTTCACTTGCTTTATTTTCCCCACCTCCTCTTGTTAGACACGATAGAGAGACAAGTTCAATCACAATTCATAAAACACTTGCTTGGATTCATTTTGCTGGAATGCTTTCAACACCGATCCTCGGCTTATCCATCAAAGAAAGTTCAGATCCTACTAAAACTAAACGAATTCATCAAATTTCCGGATATATAACGCTTGTATCCCTAACTGTTAGCATGCTCGTTGTGACATTTTTCAGGTAAAAAATTAAATGAGGGTTTATAAAATGACCGCTTTGTTCTTGCTTTTTATTGCGATATTTTTTGCTCCATTAATATTGTTTTCTCAAACCGTTTTAATAGAAGCAGAAGCCGGAACATCATACGCTCAATATTTTCTTAGACATCCACTTCATTCAGTCAAGGCAATAAATAACGAAGTTAAATTTTTAATTGAATACGACCCAGAACAAAAAAAGATAATAAGAGCTGAAGCAATCGCTGAAGTAAGAAAGTTCAATAGTGGGAACTCAAACCGTGATTCGCACGCTATGGAAGTTATTGAAGCGCTAAAATATCCAACTGTTAGCTTCAAAAGTTCAGAAATAAAAATAATCAATGATGATATAGAAGTCACGGGTCTTCTTAATTTTCACGGACAAACAAGAGAGATAACAATGAATGGAAAGATAAAAAGAGAAGGAGTTTTTCTTACGGTTAACGGTGAATTTCAAATAAGCTTAACTGAGTTTAAAGTGAAAAGACCAACGCTCCTATTCATCCCCACCGATGATATTTTAAAACTTTACATCTTTGCAAAATTTAAAATCCCAGGATAAACTGCTTTACCCTTGTTCAAGTTTTTCTTTTTTATCTGCAAGTTTTAGAGCTTCAATCAAGCTATCAAGTTCACCGTCAAGTATCTCTTGAAGGTTATAAAGAGTGAAATTGATTCTATGGTCGGTTACGCGATTTTGCGGGAAATTATATGTTCTTATTTTTTCGCTTCTATCCCCGGTTTTAACCAGGCTTCTTCTATGAGCTGTGATCTCTGCTTCTTTCTCGGTGACCATCTTGTCATACAATCTTGATCTTAAAATTTTCATTGCCTTCTCGCGATTTTTAAATTGCGAGCGTTCATCTTGACATTGGACGACGATTCCTGTTGGGATATGTGTGATTCTTACAGCCGTTTCAACTTTATTAACATTTTGCCCACCGTGACCACCCGCTCGATAAAACTCAATCTTCAAATCATCTGGATTTATTTCAATTTCGACATCTTCAATCTCAGGCAAAACCACAACGCTTGCAGCTGAGGTGTGAATTCTACCGCTTGATTCAGTTATTGGAACCCTTTGAACCCTATGAACTCCACTCTCGTATTTCAATGTCCCATAAACATTATTTCCAGTGACATAGAAAATTATTTCTTTAAATCCACCGAGCCCTGTTTCATTGAAGTCCATAACTTCAACCTTCCATCCTTTCTTTTCTGCATATCTTGAATACATTCTAAAAAGATCAGCAGCAAAGAGGGCAGCTTCTTCACCACCAGTTCCCGCTCTAATTTCAACAATAGCATTTTTTAAATCATTTGGATCTTTAGGTATTAAAGCGTCTTTAAGCTGTTCCTCAAGCTTTTTGAGTTTTTCTTGAAGTAAATTTATTTCCTCTTGCACCAACTCTTTAAATTCAGGATCGGTTGTCGCCCTGTAAAGTTCCCTTGTTTCGTTTAAATTTCTTTCAGTTGTTAGATATTGATTGTAAAGTTCAACGATCTCAGAAAGCTCGTGATGTTCTTTTGAAAGAGTTTTATACATGTTAACATCTGAAACGATCTCAGGTTGAGTTAAAAGATTTGTGAGTTCTTCATATCTCTTTTTTATTTTTTCAAGCCTCTCAAACACCTCAATTGCGCCTTTCTTTTTTACGCAAATAAATATAAATCATTCGGAAGAAATTATCAAAAATAAACTATCTTTGCTCGTAGCGTTGTATTTTTAAAAATTCCCTCGCCAAAAGCACAGCCAAATCAAGTTGATTTCAGGGGGCTTCTTATTTTTAAGAAGTTGTTCTATTGCTAATAAAATTAAAATTTGTTATAATTAGACAAGACAAAATTAATTTTGAGTTTTATGAAACTCAACGACAAAATAAAAAACCTGATCAAGCAGAAAAAGCGGGACAAAAAATTAAGTGACGATGAATTACTGAAAAAGCAAAAGGAATTTGAGAAAGAGGCAATTCCGCACATGCAATTCCTTTATAATTTCGCATATCGCATGACCGGAAACGAAGAAGACGCTAAAGATTTGATTCAAGAAACATACTTGAAAGCATTTAGATTTTGGGATCAATACGAACCTGGAACAAACATAAGAGCATGGTTGTTTAAGATAATGAAAAATTCATACATCAATAAATATCGCAAGGCTACAAAAGAACCAGGCAAAGTTGATTATGATGAAGTTCAGAATTTCTATGAGACCGTTCGAGACGAATCATTTGAAACATCAGATTTACAAGAACACATCTTTGAAAACATATTTGAAGATGAAATTATAGAAGCTTTAAGTAAATTGCCTGATGAATTCAGGACAGTCGTTATACTTGCAGATATTGAAGGACAAACTTACGAAGAAATAGCAAAGTTCCTTGACATACCAATTGGAACTGTGCGTTCAAGATTACATAGAGGAAGAAAAATGCTAAGAAGAGAACTTTTTGAGTTCGCAAAGAAAAAAGGATATATAAAAGGCAAACCGGAAGATTATGATATAGATGATCCAGAAAAAGATTAAAACCAAAACCTGGTGATAGCCATGGATTGCAAACAAACAAGGGAATTTATGAGCGCCCTTGTTGATAATGAAGAAATTGACTCACAAACAAAACAAAAACTTGAAGAACACATTTGGCGATGCGCTACTTGTAGAATTGAACTTGAACTGGAGAAAAAAACAAAACAAACAATTCAATCAAAGGTCAAAATAATTCCTGTCCCGAATGAACTCATCACATCAATCCTAAACCAGATAAAGACAATTCAAAATGGTTATCCTTCCTCCTTACAAAAGTTTCAATCCCCAAATCCAGCACCCAAACCCTGGCTTGAAGCTGCTTTTTCTCTTGGAGTTGTGATCGTGACACTTTCAATTGCGGTTTTATTCATCTCAATCTACGAGCACAAACTAAAACAAAAAGATCTCGTCATAAGGGAAATTACGCCGCTTGTTAATCAGTTTGATTCAATAGCCAAGGGCTTTGCAAAGCCTGAAATTTTATCTGACAACCCCGAATTCGTCTGGAACGAAGCTGTTTCAAGAGCCGGTTTTACACCAGAATTGATTAGAATACCACAATTTAAAATGGTTGGTGCATCTGTTAAGGATCTGCACTCAAACTCAAAAAACATCAAATGTGTCAATCTTATCTATCGTAAGGGGGATACATTGATCTTATTCTATCAAGCCCCGCTGGAAACATCCAGACTTCACGAAGATATAAAGAAAAGGATTCTTAAAGGTGAATGGATTTATGATGAAATTCAAAACAATTCATTTGCTATTTGGGGCACTAAGGAACTTGCTTGCTGTGCGATTTCAAATATAAGAAAGGAAGATCTTGAGAAAATTTTAAAACAAAGATGGTAAGTCATGAAAAAATTTCTACTTTTTTCTTTGTTCCTATTTTTCATATCCTGTTCACAAAAAGAAAAGCCACAACAGCAAGTTCAAAATCAACTCTCCCCCGAAGTTTTCACACTTGCGAAAATTGAAAATCCAACTCACCCCGACAAAGCTCCGAATTTCTCTTGGAAAACGCCAGATGGAGAAGTTAATTTGCATGAAGTTCTAAAAAACAAAGTTATACTTATAAACTTTTGGGCAACCTGGTGCGGTCCATGCATTAAGGAAATTCCCGATTTGATAAAAATTCAAAATGAATTGGGACGCGATAATTTTGAAATAATTGGTGTTTCAATTGATAAATCATTTTCAGCAGTTGTTGAATTTGCGAAAAATGCTGGGATAAATTACACACTCATTCATGATCCTGAATCCAAATTACTTGAAGCATTTGGGGGAAGCATCGGAATACCTACCACTTATCTTATTCATAAAGATGGTAAAATCGTTAACAAATATGTTGGTGCAAGAACAAAAGAAGTTTTCGTAAGCGATATCAGTAAAATCCTTAAATAAAAAAGTGGAGTGAATATGCGAATTAAAAAAATCCTCCTTCCAACTGATTTATCCCCAGCATCAATATCTGCCTTCAAATATGCTAAATCACTTGCTGAAAAATATGGTGCTTCAATTTATGTCCTTTACATACTTGAAAATATACCAATCCTTGCAATTCATGGGCTTGACCTCACACTTGAACGAGTTGAGAAAAACATGGAAGAAAACGCAAAACAACAACTAGAAAAAATTGTTAAAGAAAATCTCAAAACTAAAAACAAAGTTCAAATTTTCATACGGAAAGGAGTTGTAGATGATGAGATTTTAAAATTCGCAGATGAGAAAAAAGTTGATCTCATCGTGATGGGAACCCACGGAAGAACTGGTATTGAATATACCTTACTTGGAAGCATAACTGAAAAAATCGTTCGCAAAGCAAAATGTCCCGTCCTGACTATAAAGCCTGAAAAACAAAGATAAAGCCCTCTATGCCTTTAAAAAACTTGCTCTTCCTTATTATCTTTGCAATTTCAATCTCCGCTTTTTTCTTCAACGCAAGAAGATTATATACATATCTAAAAATCGGGAAACCTGAAAACAGATTTGATAAACCAATTGAAAGGATAAAGAGAGTTCTATCAATAGCATTCGGTCAAAAAAAGCTCCTAAGAGAGTTTGTCGCCGGATGGATGCACTTTTTTATTTTCTGGGGATTTGTAATACTTTTAACTGCCATAGCTGATGCAATTCTTGAGGGACTTTTTAATTTCAATCTTTCAATCATCGGAAAACCTTACCGTTATATTGCTTTTCTTCAAGATCTGATGGGAACTGCTGTTGCGATTTCAATTCTTATTGCACTTTACAGAAGATATATTCAGAGACCAAAACGCCTTCAAGTTGAAAAATCGTCTCAAATTGATGCGACAATTATACTTGTTCTTATATTTATGATAATGTTTACGATGTTCGGGACTTACGCCACGCAAATCAACCTCGGAAATACAGATTATTATGATCTCAGGTTCGCTACATTATGGTTTGCTGGTTTTCTTGATAAATTTGGATATGAAACGCAGGAAATCTTACATCAAATTTTCTGGTGGTTGCATATTTTGCTCGTCCTTGGATTTCTAAATTACCTTCCTTTCTCAAAACACTTACATATTATAACTTCAATACCAAATGTTTACTTTAGCTCACTTAGACCAAAAGGGGCTTTAAATCCCATAAGTTTTGATAACATTGAAAATGTTGAAAAGTTTGGTGCTCTTGATGTTGAGGACCTTTCATGGAAACAGATTCTTGACGGATATACTTGCACCGAATGTGGCAGATGCACTTCAGCTTGCCCTGCGAACTTGACCGGGAAACCGCTTTCGCCAAGGGAAATAATTGTGAGTGTAAGAAAAAGAACGATGGAAAAAGCACCCATTTTACTTAATTTGAAACAACAAAATGATATAACACCAAATAAAACTCTCGTATATAACTACATAACAGAAGAGGAACTTTGGGCTTGCACAACTTGCATGGCTTGTGTTCAAGAGTGCCCTGTTATGATTGAACATGTTCAAACGATAGTTGATATGCGAAGGTATCTCGTTTTGACAGAATCAAGATTTCCGACGGAACTTTCAACTACATTCAGAAACCTTGAAAATAACTTCACTCCTTGGTCATTTAGTCATTCATCCCGTGGAGAATGGGCAAATGGTCTTGATGTAAAAACCCTTGCCGAAGATCCAAATGTGGAATATCTATTATGGGTCGGTTGTGCTGGTTCATATGATTCAAGATATAGAAAAGTTGCTATTTCCGTGGCAAAACTCTTAAAACTTGCAAATGTAAGCTTTGGAATCCTTGGAAACGAAGAAAAATGCACCGGGGATCCAGCAAGAAGAGCTGGAAATGAATACCTTGCTCAGATGCTTATTCAAGAAAATATTCAAACTTTTTCAAAATATAATGTCAAAAAAATCATAACAATCTGTCCCCATTGCTTTAACACATTGAAAAATGAATATCCAGATTTCGGTGGAAATTACGAAGTTTATCATCATGTTGAATTTCTCGAAAAACTTTTAATCGAAGGTAGATTGAAACTTGCGAAATCGCTTGACAAGAAAATAACTTATCACGATTCTTGTTATCTTGGGAGATATAACGATATCTATGATGCGCCAAGAGATATACTTGCATCAATTAAAGGTGTAAAACTTGAAGAAATGAAAAGAACAAGGGACAAAGGTTTGTGTTGCGGTGCCGGCGGTGCAAGAATGTTTATGGAAGAAAAAATCGGAAAGCGAATAAATATTGAAAGAACCGAAGAAGCATTGAGCTTAAATCCAGATATTATTGCTTCCGCCTGTCCCTTCTGCATGACGATGTTAACTGACGGACTCAAAGCAAAGGATGCAACTGATAAAGTTGAAGTTAAAGATATTGCTGAAATTCTTATTGAAGTAATTGAAGCATAAAAAAAAGCGGGGCAAAAGCCCCGCTCTTTACTATTACTACTTAGGGGTGACTTGACCTTGTAGCCACACAGTCGCAAATAATCTCTTCCCTATCTCCGGCTCTCCCTCAAGATCCGATGGATTTATCAAAACCTCAAGTTTAAATGGACTTGTATCAACATAAAGCCAATAAACTTCTTCTCCAGTCCATTCGTTTTTTATCTTTTTAAAATCAAGTATATCCCCAAGTAATCCATAAACTACCGGCGGTATATTTTCCATCGCTTGAATTTGCGCAGTTTGAACAAAAAAGTTAGCCATCGTTGAACCCTCTTCAAAAACATCGGTTTGAATCAATCTTCTAGCCGGAAGGATTTCACCATTATATGCAAGTCCAACAGGGATAACTTCATATTTTTCAGCCATTGGAGGAAGATATGAAGCACACTGAACAAAATTAGAAATGTAAATCTCAACAGGCGTTCCCGTTTTCTCATCAATCCCATAAAGATAAAATTTCCATTCATCTTCAACATCTTGATAAAGTTCACAATCTTTTAAAACAACTGAATGTTCTTTATCCCCATAAAAACAAGGTGATACATCGACAATTTCCCATCCTTCACCCATATGGGCTAAATTTACATTAAAAACAATTCCATGTCCCGCATTCAAGGTATAACCCGCCAGCTGAACCTTTTGGAAGACACCAAAAGAATCGCTGAACTCTTTATCTCCTATTGTGCTCTCGACGAGATCAACGAGGTCCTTTTGCGTTTCAACTTTAAAGCCAACAGAAGAAA
>JBCNVC010000004.1:10306-72018 GCA_039630395.1 Candidatus Kryptonium sp.
TAAACTTCGGAAGGAAATGCCCCTGCGTAATGACACAACAAAGCATAACCTTCCTTATGTTTAAATATAACAAAAAATCTTACAAAAACAACTAAGTTTAAAAACTTACTTATCGTGCTTAATTACTTTGCTTGCGACTTCAAGCACAAACTTTGCATCTTCAATTGCTTTTACTGCATTGCTCTCGGTATATTTTTCAGTCGGTATGAAATCTATATCTCCATAAAACGATAGCTCCCTTTCCTTTCTAAGCCAGGATGAAATTTCGATGGTTCAATTCTAACTTGTCTTAACATTCCCTTTAAATCTAATTCAACAATTTCCTGCGCCTCTCTCACGACATCAGACCAAGCTTTCCTATCAAATAACAGATATAGAACCTCCAACCGAACTTTTGCTTTTTGTAAATAGCTTTGTGCTAATTTGCTATTCGTCATAAAATTTCAAAAATTTCCCCTGGTTTATAATTTTCTTTCAATATCCAAAACCACGCTTCTCCGCGATTCACACGCCTTGCTCCCAATTTTTTAAGTTTATCTCTCAACTTTTCGAAATATCTCTTTAAAAAATCATCTCTATCAAAAAGAATCTTCCCATCCTCAAGCATGTCAAGAAAAAGCAAGCTCCCGGCTTCAACTTCTTCTGGTGTTTTGATCACAGGTGAAAAATCAGTGTAAACCCCTTTCCTTCTTGCCTCGCTTAAAAGGTTTCTTAATCTTCTTTCAACATTTAAAAATTCCATAACTCTATTAACTCTTCCAGATGGCAAATCCTTTACAACGAGCAAGAAATCAATGTCCGATTCATTATTCATGCTCTCCCGAGCACTGAACCAAAAAGACAAAAGCTAATCAATCTATCGTTGTAGTAGTTCATACATTTACGATATTTTGATAGATTTCGCTCAGCATTTGATGAGAAGTTAAATTTTTTGAAAATATAAAACTTTCCTGCTTCCTATGCAAAAATTTCGTTTTTAAAGTTTAAAGTGCTAATTTTAGTTAAATCAAAACAAAAAGAACCTTGAAAATGATAGAGTTTCTTGATGGAAACGAAGCAATCGTTAAAGGTGCAATTGACGCAGGCTGTAAATTCTTTGCTGGTTATCCGATAACTCCCGCAACTCCAATTTTGCTTGGGATGATGGAGGAACTTCCAAAAGTTGGAGGCTTCGCAATTCAGGCTGAAGACGAAATTGCTTCGCTTGGTTTTTGTATAGGGGCATCAATGGCTGGGAAAAAAGCGATGACAGCAACAAGCGGTCCAGGAATCTCGCTTTACAGTGAAAACATCGGACTTGCCATTATGGGCGAAACTCCACTTGTCATAGTTGATGTCCAGCGTCAAGGTCCAGCAACCGGCTCAGCAACAAAGGATGGACAAGGTGATATTCAATTTATAAGATGGGGCACATCAGGCGGTTATCCAATTATAGCAATCTCTCCAACAACGGTTGAAGAATGTTACACATTTACAATTTACGCTTTCAATCTTGCTGAGATTTTTCGCGTTCCAGTTTTCATAGTCTCAAGTAAAGAACTCTCAATGACAAGACAAAGAATTGATTGGTCAAAAGTTGAAAAACCAAAGGTCATTGATAGAAAGTACTTACCCGAGGACGCCGAAGAATATAAACCATATTATTTTGAAAAAGTTGATGATATCCCTCTTTTCCATCCGTTCGGCGGAAAGCATATAGTTAGATATACTACCTCAACCCATGATGAATATGGAAATTTGTTGACATCACCAGAGAAAATTCAAATAATGATGGAACATCTTGATAAAAAAATCAACGAAGAAAAAATTAAACAATTCTTCCCTCACATCGTGAAATTTGATAAGCAAGATGGCTCTGAAACTCTTGTCATATCCTATGGAATAACAGCAAGAAGCGCAATTGAAGCGGTTGAACTTGCAAGAGAAATGGGAAATAAGGTTTCACATTTAATCATAAATCTTTTATGGCCAGTGCCAGAAAGTGAAATCAAAAATGCACTTGAAGGAATCAAGACGATAATCTTTCCTGAAATGAACAATGGTCAATATGTTCTTGAAATCGAAAGAATAGTTGAAAAATCAAAAGTTAACATCGTACGAATAAACCAAATGGACACGACACTTATAAATCCTCGCAAAATTTTGAATGAAATTTTAAAATGCAATAGAAGTTAAGATATGGCGAGTGCACTTGAAAATCTTGAACAAAGAGTTTTGAGATTAGAAACACTCGTTTATGAAACGATTCGTGAAAAATTTTGCGACTTTGATTATAACTGCCATACGGGCAATTTTGAGTTTCTCAATAAAGTAAAAATAAAAATTTTTGTGTAAGATGGCTATTGTAAAAAATGCCGTATATATGAAAGAAGTTGAACTTCCTTTTTGCCCCGGTTGTGGGCATTCACAAATTTTGCCCCAGCTTGACAAGGCAATGGCAAAATTAAACCTTGACCCAAAGAAAACCGTTCTTGTGACTGACATTGGTTGCGTTGGATTATCTGATCAGTATTTCAATGTCAGTGCTTTTCACGGCTTGCATGGTCGCTCAATCACATATGCTTGTGGTTTAAAGATGGCAAACCCAGAGCTTACGGTAATTGTCCTAATGGGTGACGGCGGTCTTGGAATTGGTGGGACACACTTCATAAACGCAGCCAGGAGAAATATTGATATAACAGTTATAATTTTCAATAATTTTAATTTCGGAATGACAGGCGGTGAACATTCGGTTACGACCCCATTTGGCGGGAAGACAGCAACAACATATCTTGGAAACATTGAATATCCACTTGATGCATGCTCCCTTGTTCAAGCGGTAAATGGAGGATTTGCCGCGAGAATGACAGTTTTCGACAAAAATTTGTCTGATGTAATCGCGGAAGCAATATCATTTAAGGGTTTCTCAGTTGTTGATATCTGGGAATACTGCACTGCTTACTATGTCCCAAGAAATGATCTTAACAAAGAAAAAATGATTAAACTCCTTGAAACTTACGGATTTAAAACCGGCATTGTTCACAAAGTTGAACGAAAAGAGTACATAGAAGCATATTACGAAACATATTTAAACCAACCATTTAAGCAACAAAATCAAATTTCTCTTGACACAGAATTTGAAAACAACTTAAACAAAAAAATTGGAATAATCATCGCCGGTGCGGCAGGTCAAAAAGTCAAATCAAGTGCAACTGTCTTTGGTTCATCTGCAATTTTATCGGGATTATATGCGACGCAAAAAGACGATTACCCAATTACAATAATGACAGGACACTCCGTTTCAGAAATCATCCTTGATAAAAAGGAAATAAACTACACCGGCATAGATAGTCCTGATTATTTAATAATCATCGCCCCAGAGGGACTTACGAAAGTAAAAAAGATAATTCCAAAAATGTCTGAAAATTCAACGATTTTTGTTGATGAACAACTTGTCTCTCTCTTACCCGAAACGAAAGCAAGGCTTGAAATTTATCCATTTAGAAAAACAGCTAACGCTATTGATAGATTTTCAATAACTATTCTTTCACTTGCGACTTTTTTAGCAAGAACGAATTTATTCCCTGTTGAAGCATTGAAGAGAGCAGTGACTTTAACTCAGAAAAAAGCGATCGCTGAAATAAATTTGAAAGCAATTAGCGCTGGTGTTGATTTAGCTTTTGAAGCTGTTTCAGCAAAGTAAATAACTGAAAAGTTTTAAAAATGATTTTGATCGGCACATCAGGTTATAGCTTTCAAGATTGGCGTGGAAGTTTCTATCCGAACGATATTGAAGATGGCAAAATGCTTGATTATTACAAAAACTTTTTCAAAGCTGTCGAAATAAATTCAACATATTATAGAATTCCCTCTCCAAGTGTTTTCTACCACCTTGACAAAAAAACGCCACCAGATTTTCATTTCATCGTCAAAGTTCATAAACAAACAACTCACGAAAGAGAAGGAAATCGCGAAGCAATGGAATCTCTTTTAAGGGCAACCGAACCACTTATAAAGACTGAGAAATTAAAGGGTTTTCTGGCACAATTTCCATACTCTTTTAAAGATACGCCGGAAAATAGAGAATATATTCTTGAAACCAAAAAGTTTGCCGACGGAATTCCTTTGATTGTAGAATTTAGACATATAAGTTGGGTCAGTGATTCAACTTATAAATTTTTATCCGAAAATGATATCCCTTATGTTTGTGTTGACGAACCAAGATTGAAAGGTTTGATTCCGCCACAAAGTATAGCAACAAGTTCTAAGATCGGATACATCCGATTTCACGGTCGTAATGCTGAAAATTGGTGGGAGGGAGGCGTCGGCGAAAGATATGATTATCTTTATAATGAAAGCGAGCTTCGTGAGTGGATTCCGAGAATAAAAGAACTCAGCGAAAAAGTAGAGACTCTTTATATTTTCTTCAACAACTGTCATCGCGGAAGTGCACCTAAAAATGCAAAAATGTTGAAAGAAATCCTTGAAAAAGAAGGGATAAAATGAAAAAGAAACAAAAGAGAATTCTTATCGTTAGACCAGATAGAGTTGGAGATGTAGTTCTTGCAACTCCATTGATAAGAGAATTAAGAAAAACCTTCCCTAATTCGTTCATCGCTGTTATAGTTCGTCCTCAAACGAAAGATGTTCTAATTAACAATCCCAACATTGATAAAATAATCGCTGACGATTTTGAAGCTGAAGACAAAGGATTGAAAGGCTTTTGGAAACAAGTTTTAAACCTAAGAAAATATAAATTCAACATTGCGCTCCATCTTCTTCCAACGCAAAGGCATGCTTGGATGACTTTCTTTGCAGGCATAAAAACGAGAATAAATGTTGGAATCAGACTTTATAGCGTTTTAACTTTTATGAAATATGTTAGCAGAAATAACTATATTCCATTAAGACATGAAGCGGATTACTCACTTGACCTCGGTAGAAAGATCGGAGTAAATAGCGATAACATTGAGCCAGAAATTTTTTTGACAGATGAAGAAATTGAAAAAGATCAAAAACTTGTCCCTAAAAGTGAAGGTGAAATTATAATTGGAATAAATCCATTCAGTGGCAACTCGGCTCCCAATTGGGAAATTGAAAAATATATTCAACTTATCAAGGAAATTCTAACTGAAATTCCGAAAGCAAAGATTTATGTTAATCTTCACGACAAAACGCAAACTATTGACAAATTTAGCCAGTTCAACTCAAACAAAGTTAATTTAATTTACAACCTCTCGCTTCGCGAGCTAATTCTTTACATATCAAGATTTGATGTTTTGATCTCGTCAAGCACTGGTTCAATGCATATTGCATCTGCTTTGAAGGTTCCAACAATATCAATGTTTTGCCCGCTTCCTGCTTGTTCTCCCAAGTTATGGGGTCCGCTCGGAAATAAACACGAGATAATCTTACCTTCTGAAGATTATTGTAAAAACCATTGTCCCAAAGATCCACACATTTGCACATTCGGCGACGGAATTGATGTTAAAAATGTTTTAAAATCAATTCTAAAAATTTTAAACCTAACGAAGCAAGATGAAAATTCGCCAAGCAAAATCAGTTGACATTGATGATATCACGAATATAATCTCAACTTCTTTTCTAATTTCCGACTATCAAGGTTTGCGTGAGAGCATAATAGATAATCCAAGATATTCTTACAAAGATATAATCGTTGTTGAGGACGGCAACGAGATAATCGCATGTATGAAAATAATTCCTCTGAAAGCCTCATTCAAAGGTAAAATCATTAATTTAGGTGGAATTTCAGCTGTTGCTGTTTTGCCTGAATACCGAAAGCGCGGAATTGCTGATATGATGCTAAAGGATGCGCTAAAAAGAATGTATGAAGCAAACTATCCATTCTCTATTTTATATCCATTTCAGCACAGATTTTATAGAAAATATGGCTGGGAATATATCGGCTCTGTTATGCTTTATGAAGTTGAACCGTCAAACATAGTTTTATTTGATGAAAGACTAAAAGTAAGAAAGATGAAAATTTCTGAACGAGAAAAGATCAAAAAAGTTTACGCTGAAAAAATTAAATCAATAAACTTTGCCCTATTGCGAAACGATGCCTTTTGGACCAGGATCGTTTTCCCAAATTTCCCCAATCCATATGTTTATGATAATCGTGAAATTGAGGGCTATGTATCATTTGAGATGAAGAAAAACGAAAATTCTCAAATTGAAATTTATATAAAAGAATTAATCGCACTTACCCCAGAATCATATCGCGGATTATGGGGATTTCTCGCTTCACTTTCAGAGCAAGTTTCAAAGATCAAATATCTCGCTCCTTTGGATGAACCATTTTACGATGTCTTAATTGAACCAAGAGAAAAGGATTATAAACGACCATTTTTTGAATATAAATCATATGCCTCAATTTGCTCTGGTTTCATGGCAAGGATTATAAATTTAACCGAAGCACTTAAGCTAATAACAACAGCAAACGCACCCAATGGCGAGGTGACGATAGAGATAAGTGATTCATTCCTGCCGGATAATAACCTAACCTTTAAAATCTTCGTTGAAGATTTTAATATCTTTTTCGAAAAGACGCATCAATCCGCAGATATAAAATCTGACATTGGAAGTTTTACTCAAATAATTTCAGGTTTTTCAAAACCAAGCTCTCTTTATCGCATAGGAAGGATAAATGGGAATGAGAAAGCTTTAAAGTTTCTCGACTCTATTTTCGCAGATTCCTTGCCTTTTATGTTTCAGTTTGATATATTTTGAAAAGTTTAAAACTAAAAAGGTGAAAAAGTGAGAATTTTGGCAATTTTACTTATCGCGATTTTTTTCACAGGGCTTATGCTCAATGTTCAAGAGGAGAAAGAACTGAAATGGTATTCTTTCTCGGATGGATTGAAAATTGCGAAATCACAAAAGAAGAAAGTTTTGATAGGTGTTTACACTGATTGGTGTGAATGGTGCAAAAAAATGGATAAAGAAGTTTATACAAACCTATCCGTTAAAAATTATCTTGCCTCAAAATTCATTTTGATAAAACTAAATGCTGAATCAGAAAAAAAGCATTTCTTTGAAGGTCGCGAATATAGCGAGATGGAGCTTGCTTATATATTCGGAGTTGAGGCTTTCCCGACAACAGTTTTCATTCGCGAAGATATGCAGCCAATAACAGCAGTTCCGGGCTACTTCCCCCCTGAAGTGTTTATGAAAATAATAACCTTCATAGGTGATGATTACTACTTGAAAATGAGCTTTGATGATTATCTTAATAAGACAGGGGGTCTGCCAAGGAATTAATCTGAGCCCATCATCTTCTCAAAAATTATGTTTAGCCCCTTTTGGCTATAGCGATCAAGATTTTTCTCAAGAAGTTTGAGTAGATCTTCACGATTAAGGTTAACTCTTTCAACTTTAGGATTTTCAATAGTGCCAGTAAATTCTATATAAAAATAACTTTCACCTTTGTTGCCGAAAATCACAAGCCGATTGTCTTTCGTTTCGCCGATGAAAGTCATTTTTAATTTTTATTTTTTTGTCTTTGTGTTCTTTTGTGATATAGATTTTAATTATTTTAACAAAAACGGGAAAATTTAAGATTCCCGAAATGCGGAAACTTACAGCGTTTGAGATTGAAAAGAAAAGACATACACTTGAAGAACTTAAAACGATTGAGAGACATCCAATTTATGTTTTGCTTGACAACATAAGAAGCGTTTACAATGTTGGCTCAATTTTCAGAACAAGCGATGCTGCTTTGATAAAGAAACTATATCTAACAGGTTACACTCCACATCCACCGAGAAAAGATATTGAAAAAACCGCCCTTGGCGCAATTGAAAGCGTTCCTTGGGAGTATCACAAAAATCCAACAGATGTGATAAAAACATTAAAACAAGAAAATGTTAAAATTGTTGCACTTGAAATAACCGAAGAAAGCATTCCATACTGGGACATAAAACCTGATTATTTCCCTCTTTGTCTTATAATTGGAAACGAAATAACAGGCATATCTGATGAAGTTTTATCAATGTGTGATTTAGCGATTGAAATACCTCAATTTGGCATAAAACATTCACTCAATGTCGCAGTTGCATATGGAATTGCAATTTATGAACTCATCAGGATTTACAGGATGTCTCATTCAAGTGTGAAATAATCTCCCGATTCGCTTACATTTATTTTCAAAATCCCCGCTCTAACGAGATTAACGAGTATATCTGAAGCTTCTTCCTCGCTTATTTTAACAAGTCTGCTAAATTCTTTAACCGTTATTTTTCCAAAATTATCAAGATAGTTCAAAAGTCTTCTTTCATTTTCCCCGATTGATATCCGCAAGGGTTTTTCCTCGTTTTCGCTTTTCAAAAGTTTAATCATTTCATCACTTGCTATAACATTTTGAGAGCCAAGGCGAATAAAAACTTTTCCAGCATCACCATTTGAGCTTATAAGATAGTGGGGTTTTTCTTCGCTTTTTTCAATGGTAACAACAATTACATCCTTTCCTTCAAGTTCAAAAATTTCAATTTTCGGCTCTATTGGTGGATAACAATGCTCTCGCGCAGCAGTAAAAATCATATCAATTTCTTCTTTCTCGCTATTAACTCCAATGACTTTTCCATCGTCGTCAATCCCAAAGATTAAAACTCCACCGTGAGTGTTTGCGAATGCTATCATTGCTTTCGCAATTTTTTCCGGCGTTGAAACTTTTCTTTTAAACTCAACCGTTAATCCCTCGCCTTCAAACAAGATATTATTCAATTGTTCCAAATTCATTTGTTGCTCCTTCTCTTATTTTTGCCCTTGCAAGCATTCTATTTAAAATTAATTTCGCCCTCCAATTGACGAATTTCCTGTTTGAGTTTGGTGTATACTTTAGCGGGCTTGGTATTATTGACGCAAGGCGTGCTGATTCTTCCATGGTTAAGTCAGATGCTGATTTACCAAAATATACTCTTGAAGCATATTCAACCCCGAAAACCCCGTTGCCAAGTTCAATGATGTTAAGGTAAATTTCAAGAATTCTTCGTTTGGATAACTTTTGCTCCATCCTTAAAGCAATCACAACTTCACTTAATTTTCTAAATGGATTCCTTGATGTTGAAAGAAACAGATTTTTCGCCACCTGCATTGTAATTGTGCTTGCACCTCTTGCTATTCTTCCCTGCTGAAAGTTCTTTTTAATTGACTCTTTCACCTCGTACCAGTCAATTCCTTTATGATCAAAAAAACTTGCATCTTCCGAAACGATCACAGCTTCAATTAAGTAAGGGGAGACTTTTGAGAGAGGTATCCAAATTTGATTTATTTTATAAGCTTTATTTTTTCTTTTCGCCTCATCTATTCGTTGCTTCATAAGTGCTGTCATCTTCGGATTTTTGTATCTTAACATATCAATTTCCTTATCAATTTTGACAAATTCATAAACTAAATAGCCAACAAAAAACAAAACCACAAAACCAATAATCAACTTGATCTTCATTCCTTTTCAATCATCTTCTCTTTGTTTTTCAAAAAGTCCAAATAGCTTTGCAAAATTAATGTTGAAGCGATAAGATCGTCAAATTCCTTTTTTTGTCTTTTGCTCTTTTTAAGGTTCATCTCAATTTTAGCCCTTTGCGCAATTTTCGTAGTAAATCTTTCATCCCATTTTACAACATCGACATTTAAAATTGACTTAAGCTTATCAATAAACTCTAAAACCTCCTTTGTTTTACTTGAATATCTTCCATTTAAACTCACAGGAAAACCAACAACAATCAAACTAACACCGTATTCAAGGCAAATTTCTTTTATTTTATTAAAAACAGCGGAATTATTTTCAAAAACAATCAAGCCCTGCGCAATTGTTAGAGTGGGATCGCTTATTGAGATTCCAATTCTTTTGCTTCCAAAGTCAATCCCCATTATTCGCCCATTTGCAGGTTTATCTCTCTTGATATCTTGTGACACTGTAAACGCCTTGAATTCTTCTTAATTTATCAATCAAAACATTCAAATGCTCAAGATTTTTGACCTCAACTGTTATGATTCCGCGAAAGATTGAATTCTGAGTTTCCATATTTACACTTTTGATGTTAGTATTATGATAACCTGAAATTATTGTTGTGATCTCTTTAAGCACCCCTGGTTTATCTTCACCCTCAATTGCAATTCCAGCTGCAAAAGACATTCCCTCAAGCATAGCAGACCAAACGACATCCACGAATCTATCTTCGTCTATGGCTTTTAATTTTTCTACATTGACACAACTTTTGCAATGTATTTTTATTCCTTCACCTCTTGTTACAAAGCCAATTATTTCATCTCCCGGAACAGGATGACAACACTTTGCAAATGTGTAAAGTAGATTCGAACCTGTTTCGTCAATCACTATCGCTTTTTGCGGTTTCAAAATCTCACTAATTGCTGTTTCAAGTGCTTCATCTTCAAACCTTGTTTCCTTTGATTTCTGTCGTTCCTCAATTCTTTTTATGATATCATTTACTTCAATTTCACCTTCCGCAATAGCAATATAAAACTTTTGAAGATTATCAAGTTTAAGTTCTTTAACGATCTTCAAAAGTTCATCTTCACTTATTCTGATTTTTCTTTTCTTAATTTTCTTCTCCCATAAATCTTTACCTACATCAGCAAGTCGTCTTCTTTCTTCATTTATCCATTTTCTTATATGGGCTTTTGCTTTAGAAGTCACGACAAAATTCAACCAATCCATACTTATAGCGCGATGCTTGCCAGTTATTATCTCCACCTGATCACCCGTTTTAAGCTTATAATCAAGCGGTACAACCCTTCCATTTACCTTTGCACCGATACAGCGTAAACCAATTTCCGTATGTATTTCAAATGCAAAATCAACCGGCGTTGCCCCCTTTGGCAAAACTTTAAGATCACCCTTTGGAGTGAAAACATAAATCTCGTCTTGATACAGATTAAGCTTCAAATCCTCAACGAGCTCCGTTACATCTGGCTGATTTTCAAGCATATCCCGAACCCATTTTATCCATCGTTCAAATTGTTCATCTGTTTCAGTGATATTCTCCTTATATTTCCAATGCGCTGCTAAACCCTTTTCAGCGATCTCATGCATCGCTCGAGTTCTTATTTGAACCTCAACCATTCTTCCACCTGGACCTATAACAGTTGTGTGTATTGAACGATATCCATTTGATTTAGGAGTCGTGATATAATCTTTAAACCTCTCGGGTATCGGTCTATAGATGTTCGTTACAATCCCATATGCAGTCCAGCAATCTGTGGTGTTTTCTGTATCAAGTATAATTCTTACCGCAAATAGGTCATAAATTTCTTCAAATGTTATTTTTCTTCTTATCATTTTATTATAAATACTGTAAAGATGCTTAGGGCGACCGCTTATCTCAAATTTGAAACCATATTCAGTAAGAGCTTTTTCAATTGGTTTCGCAAACTCTTTGATGTATTCCTCCCGCTGCTTTCTTGTTTGAGCCACTCGCCTGGCAATATCCTCATAAGCTTCTGGATTTAAATACTTAAATGCAAGATCTTCAAGTTCCCACTTTATTTGCGCAAGTCCAAATCTATGTGCAAGCGGAGCATATATTTCAAGTGTTTCTTTCGCGATTCTCCGTCGCTTATGTTCGGGGAGATATTCAAGAGTTCGCATATTGTGAAGACGATCGGCAAATTTAACGAGTATTACCCTAATATCAGTTGAAAGAGCAATTAAAAGTTTACGATAGTTCTCCGCTTGTACAACGTTCTTATCTCCGCCTTCAAAAATTCCTGTAATCTTAGTAAGACCATCAACAATTTTGGCAATTTTTTCGCCAAATTCCGCTTGTATATCTTCAATTGTGAAATTTGTATCCTCAACTATATCATGAAGCAAGGCACTTGCAACTGATATATCATCAAGCGGGATCTCGCTTGCGACGATCATCGCAACTTCGTAAGGATGGTTAAAATACGGTTCTCCAGAGGCGCGATAATTATCCTTATGGGCATTGTAACTAAACCAAAATGCGTTGGTTATAAGTTCGGTGTTACAACTTTTAAGGTTTTTCTTGCAAATCTCCAAAAGATTTTTCAGCTTAACCTGATATTTATCTTGAAGGACAAGCATTTTAGTGAGCATATCTTCGTTTACTTCAAAATTATTTAACAAAAATACATTTAAAAAGTTCACTTTCTGGTCTCAATTTAAGATATGCACTAATTCCCAAAATTGCAACTGTGAAATGCCCTTCTTAAATTTAAAACAAAATTATAATTCGGTTATACCTGCTAAAATGAGAATTGGAATTACATGCTACCCAACTTATGGTGGTAGTGGCGTCGTCGCTACAGAACTCGGGAAAAATTTAGCCAGCAGGGGACATGAAATTCATTTCATTTGCTACGCTATACCTATAAAACTGAACCGGTTTCTTGATAATATCTATTTTCACGAAGTTGAACTTTATCAATACCCACTTTTTGAATTCCCAATTTATACTGATGCGCTTGCAAGCAAGATGATTGATGTTGCAAGGTTCAATAAACTTGATATAATACATGTTCACTATGCGATCCCACACGCAACAAGCGCAGTTCTTGCAAAAATGATCTTAAATAACAAGATAAAAGTAATTACGACACTCCACGGGACCGATATAACACTTGTGGGGCTTGAACCGAGCTTTACACCTATTGTAAAATTTGGAATTGAGTCAAGTGACGGAGTAACCGCGGTTTCCAACTATCTTCGTGAAACAACCATATCAATATATAACATAAACCGTGAAATTGAAGTTATACCAAATTTTGTTGATACAGAAATATTTAAACCAGATAAAAACTTGCAACTTCGCAAGAAAATTGCACCAAAAGACGAAAAAATTTTAATTCATGTCTCAAATTTCAGAAAAGTTAAGCGAGTTCAAGATGTTGTGAAAGTTTTTGATATCGTGCGGAAAAAAATCCCAAGTAAACTTATCTTTGTTGGAGATGGACCTGAAAGAGGCGATATTGAAAATCTTTGTAGACAACTAAAACTTTATGACGATGTTATATTCTTCGGTAAACAAGAAGCTCTGCATGAAATTTTAAATTCGGCTGATATATTTTTACTCACAAGTCGAACGGAAAGTTTCGGACTTTCTGCACTTGAAGCAATGAGTTGCGGTCTTCCAGTCATAGCAACAAATGTTGGTGGACTTCCAGAAGTCGTTATCCATGGCGAAACTGGATACTTAGCCGAAGTTGGAGATGTGGAAAAGATGGCTTCATATGTAATTGAACTACTTGAAGATAAGAATAAATACGAGGAGCTTTCTTATAAGGCGAGGGAAAGAGCAGTAACTCTTTTTGATAAAAATTTGATAATTCCAAAATATGAAACTTTCTACGCGAGAATCCTTAACCAATAAAAAATTAAAACCTCCGCCGCATCCTTTCTCTTTGTATTTCACGCACCGCATCCATAAACTCACGTCTGAAATTTCTCTCAAAAACAATAACCTGTGCAATTTGTTGATCACTCAAAACTTCCTTAAGCTCCTTATAAAAACTCAATCTCATCTCATACTCCTTCTTTTCAAGTTCAATCAACTCTTGAATTGACTTATCGTAACCATCTTTATCTCCTCTCCTCAACTTGATTTCAATATCGTTTACGATTCTTTCCCTTTCAAGTTCAAGCACTTCAATGTCCTTTGAAAACTTCGTGTATCTATTCAAAAACTTAACCGAGCTGTGCTCATCAAGTTTTAAAATCTCAAGAAGGCGAACTTTCTTAAATTCAAGCACCCTTTCCCTCCACCTTGGACCGATAAAATCTTGCGAAAACAGCATAGACACAAAAAAGATCACCGAACCCAAAACCACAATTATCTTCTTCATTTTGAAAGATTAAAATTTGTTTGAAATTTTCTCTAAAACCTCTTCAATATCAATATCCATATGATCATATTCTCCATCTCCAATGCTCGGAATTTGGTATTTATCGTAAAGATATAAAACTGCTTGCTCTATTGTTTCAGTGTTTACATCTTTAAACTCCGACGGATCTATCAAAACGCCGTTTAATCCAAAATCCGGCATATGTGTTGCATAAAATTCATCCGAGTTAACAAATAAATTTGAGCTACCAAGTCCAAACAAAAATCCAATTATCAGAATAGCAAGCGCTGGGGCAACGAAAGCCGGTTTTAAGGCGAATAATTTTGTTCCACTTTGGCGCTGAGCGATTTTTTGTTTCACCCGAGGGAGAAACCCAGCCCAATAAAATTCAGAGGGCTCTTCAATCTTGTATTCATTTAAAACCAAAACAATTTTTTTAATTCCCTCAAATTCAACTCGGCAACTTTCACATATTTCAATGTGGCTTGTTATTTCCTCTGATTTCAAAATTCCAACTGCATAATCTACAAGATTATTTTTGACTTCACTGCATCTCATCTTTAATGAATCTTTGAATTTTTTTTACCGCGTGAAAATAATTTGCTTTCAAAGTTCCAACTGGCTTTTTAAGTATTTTAGAGATTTCTTCATAATCAAGATTTTCAAAAAAACGCATCACGAAAACGGCTCTTTGTTTCGGTGGAAGCTTTTCAATCGCTTTTTCAATCAATCTTTTCTCTTCTTTATTAATAAACTCTTGCTCGGGTGTTTCGTTAAATTTTAAAAGATTAACGATTTCATCAATCGGAATGAACTCTCTTATTTTTCTTTTTCTTAAAATTGAATTGCATTCATTAATCGTAATTCTGTAAATCCAGGTAAACAAATTTGATTCACCTTTGAATTCGTTGAGTGAATAAAAGAGTTTGATGAAAACTTCTTGTGCAACATCATCGGCGTCCTCATGGTTAGAAAGAATCCTTCGGGCAAGGAGATAAACCTTTTTTTGATATCTTCGGACAATTTCATCAAATGCAGATATATTTCCATTTTTAAAGTCATTTACAAGCTCTATATCAGTTTTGTTTACCATCTACAATTTCGGAATTTTTATATAAAAAACGGGGCGGTAAATCCCGCCCCACCATCTTACTTAGAACACAATATAAGGAACGCCCCAAACAGAAACTGAAATAGGCGCTGAATCATCATAAAGTGATTCTCTTGAGATCGCATGAATCATGGCATTGAATGAACCTCTGTGCATATGAACTTTCATCTCTGCTTCATAAACTTCCTCATTTCCGCTTCTTGAAACCATCGTGAAGAGCTTCCTTGATCTATGGAAGCCAAACCTGTCAACTCCATATGTCATTGAAACCAAATCAGTATCCGGCGCTGCGCTTTGAACAGTTACGCTAATTTTAACGGTTTGAGATGGATTGAATGATGGAACTCCACGATGTCCAAGAAATCCAGGACGATAAAACTGATTCAATGGATCAGTGACCTCAATCACCTCGTTATTTGGCAATGTCAGGGTGATTTTCTTAATATTTATGTTTGAGTTTTCAGTCCCACCTTGAACAAGCGAAACAGCCCAAATTCTCCATTTCCTTGCTCTTGAGGTGTCAGATGTTTCTTTCTTTACGACTTGAACTTTCCTTTTGAAAACTTCCTTTAGTGGTTTCGTTATAACCGTATCAGGTGTTCTGTTCCCTTGGGTATAAGTAGCGGCAATTTTCAAATCTGATTCAACCGTTCTTATAAGTGTCACAACGACAAGGGTATCATTAACCTGCTCATATTCATACTCTTTTGTCACCTTTTTAACAATACGTCCCCACTTCAACGGATAGATAGCCCTTGAAATTGAGCCGAAATCAAAACTCGGGGGCAAATATGTTCCGTCGTTCAAGGCGACATCAACAGATGCAATTAAATCGTCATTCTCAATGATCTGCTTAATTACCTCTTTATCTGCGTTTGAAAGAGGTGAAAGGATTTCAGAATCCCTTGTGCATCCAGCAATTAAGAAAATAACTGTAAAAACAAGGGTGAGAAATGAAAGCTTTGTTTTAAACATGGCTCCTAACCAAATTTGTTTTACTTGCTTCACTTATTTTGATGCAAAGAATAAAACATCGGTTTAATCTGATATTTTAGAAAGAGCATCCTTAAGTTTTTTATATGTATCTGTGATTAATTCCGAGATAATTTTTGTCTCGGAGATAACAGGCATGAAATTCGTATCTCCATTCCATCTTGGAACTATATGAAAATGGATGTGATCCGCAATTCCAGCACCACTTACCCTTCCTAAATTTGCTCCGACATTAAATCCATGTGGCTTAAGTGCCAATTCAAGCGCAGAAATTCCCTTTTTAATTATCTTCATAACCTCGAGCATTTCCTCATCTTCAAGATCAGAAAAATTTGGCGTATGTTTATATGGCACAACCATTATATGTCCGGAGTTATAGGGAAACAAATTCATGATTATATAACAATACTTGCCCCGATATAAGATAAGATTTTTCTCGTCGTCATTTTGTTTTATTTTTTCACAAAAAAGACATTCTTTTTTACTTTCATTATTTTCTGCAGAGAAACTTTCAATATACTTTGCTCTCCACGGAGCCCAAAGACGGTCCATATAAAACCAATTCTTAATTTTTAACCACGAATAAAAATAAACAAAAAAATGGAAAAACGAAATTTCCTCAAGCTGGAATAAAAAAGTTGATCAACATTTTCAACTTGAATTGAGACCGGAGTTTGAAGTCGACTTGTTAAATAATATCCAAGCGATTCCCCAAAGCTTTGATGTATTGTTTGAATTGTTCTTATTTGATTCTTTGAAACTCTACTTGGGCGACGAAATTCATAAGGAACAATCTCTTTTTCTTCCTGCTTTGAAATTATTTCTCCTGGCGACTTTCCAGAACTTAAACCAGCAAGTAGGCTATCTATTTCCTGTTGAGATAAAATCTCCGGCATGGGTTTTTAAAATTTTTTTACTGAACTATAAATTTGCTGAAATAAACATTTTGAACTCTTCCTTGCGTTAAAATATCATTGACTTTTGTTGCTATTTCTCTTCTTAATTCTTTTCGTTTAGTAACATCCGTAAGTTCCTCAAGTGTTTTGCTTGAAAGAACATTTATCAAGATATCGTTTACTATTACTTCCTTGCTTTGAATTTCCGCAAATGCTTTTTCATTTGTCACCTCAATTCCAACACTTGTTAATAAATATCTCATCCCCCCTGTCCCCGCTGGATTAACGATTAAATCCTTAATAACAAATAAAAACTCTGGATGAGCTGGGACGAATTCTGATTCAGTGATTTTATATTCATCTGCTGTTTTCTTTTCAACTACTGCTTGTTTTTTCTCCTTCGCCTGTGAATTTGAGTTAGAATTTTGAGCTCCCGTTTTTGAATTGAGATCAAGAACGAGAAGATAAGCTATAATGATCTGCAAGATGACGATAGGGATAGATACAAACAAAATAGTTTTTTTACTGACCTTATTTACATTTTCTGGTTGATTTTTAGTTGCTATTACTTGCTGTTGGTTCAAGGTTTTATCGGCCATTTCTAAATTTATTTTGTTTTAAAATCTATGGAAATTTAAAGCAAAGTGTGTGCCATCATAATTTTTTACTAAAAAATGAATCTTTTCTATTTTTCTTGTATCTTGGAAATGGCTAATATTAAGCAGGTGTGTGAGATTATTAAACAAAAAGCCCCAGCTTGCACTGGGGCTTTAAATTTCTTCGGAGTGCAATCCCCCCGATAAGGTAGCTAAGGATAAAATATCAAATTATCTTCTTCCGGGATTTAGTGTCTTACCTTCTGGTCTTGGGTCTTGTTTCGCACGAGCCCAAATGATATAAGCCTCTATTGCTTTCATTCGTGGGTCATCTTCTTTGAGTGGCTTTCCTTCCATTGGATTTTCAATGCACCAGTTTATCATATCGCGAAGAAGAGCAATTTTCTTCAATTGAATTTGGAATTTTGGATATGTTTCAGGATGAGTATCAGTTGCATCTGGATGGCACATATCGCAGGATATTCCATTCGTTCCAAGCGACGGATCATGAAACCATTTATATCCTTCTTCAATCATCGCCTTGAGCTCTCTATCCCAAATCAATGAATCTCTTCTTGTGAATTTTGTTGATTGATATTTCTTTTGCTGTTGATATGTTGCCATAAGCATTGCTGCAACTTCTTGAGCTTTTTCTCTTGACATAACTTCATCTTTCGCCACATCATTTAAAACCACCTGAGTTTCACCATCACAAGCGGTTATGACCTTCTTCTCAGTTTTTTTGTCACCTTCATTTTCAATTGCACTTAAATCATTTGCGCTATTGAAAAATGCAACTATAAGAAAAACAGCTAAAAAAATGAATGTTCTCTTCATAAAAATCCCTCCTTAAAAATTTATTTTTAAAATGATGGATCTACGGGAAGTGGTGGTACTTCTTCCCTTCCACCTGATTCAAGATACCTTGCCGTTACTTTCATTGGCTCTCTGCTCCAGAGATTATAAACTTTGTTCGCTTTTCCATTCGCAAGAACTTCCACGGTTCCATCGCCTGTGCCATCAAACTGATCGAATGGGTCAGCTCTGTTCATTTTAATTGTCAATTTTGGAAGTCCTGTCGGTGCATATGGCCAGGGCCAAGCTGTTGAAAGCATACCATAAAAGTTTATGTTCCCAATTCTATGAAATACCGGCTGATGCGTATGCCCATGGATAACAGTGACATTTCTAAATGGTCTCAAAAGCGCTTGAACTTCTTCAGCGTCATCTGTCCAGAAGTTCCACGGTTTATAATATTTGTAAAGCGGTGAATGTGAGAACACAACGATTGGAGTATCTCTTGAAACTTTCGCAAGATCTTGCTTTAACCATTCAAATTGCTTCTTGCCAACATCACCATAACCTTTTCCAACAGTAAACGGTCGCCCATTAGGATTATCAAGCTGTGCCATAAATTTCATCCTGTCCATCGGTGACATCTTAGTATCTGTCCAATAATCATCAACAAGAACAGAATTCAACACAATGAAATGAACGCCTTTGTGATCAAATGAATAATATGGTTTTCCAAATAGTTCAATCCATTTTTCACCGAGGTCAAGATACCAGTCATGCTCTCCAACCATCATGTAAACTTTCGGTTTAAGCTCACTCAAAATCTCTTTTCCAAGTTTTAATTCCTCTGCTTGTCCAAGTTGAGCAAGGTCTCCTCCGAAAAGGACAAAATCGGGCTGTGGATCAAGCGCGTTAACATCTTGAACCGCTTTCAAAGCTGCACGGACAAATCTTTCATTAAGTTTTCGCTCATAAAGATGAGTATCCGAAATATAAGCAAATCTGAACTTAACCTCAGTTCCACCTTGCTTTGCTTCTACTGCTTCAACGAGTTGGAAAGAATGTGGTGGGAACGAATTCTTTGCAAGCACAACAGCAGCTGAAGCCATCGCGACTTTTAAAAACTGCCGCCTATTTAGCTTAGGCAGCTTTTTAAAAAATTCTTCTCGCTCTTTTAAATACTGTTCTTCCTTTCTCTCACTTGGCATTTTCGGCATAATTTTTGCACCTCCTTTTTTTGTTTATTTGTTTTCAGGGAAATCTTTCGGAAATTCGCCGGTCAAAGTTTTCAAAAATTCAACAAGATCTTGCTTTTCCTGATCGGTTAGATTAAGAGGTCTCATCTCACCGGATAAATTTGGATTATCATTTCCACCTCGGTTATAAAATTCAATGACATCAAGCAGTGTTGCTTCGCTCCCATCATGCATATACGGTGCTGTAAGTTCAACATTTCTGAGGGTTGGAGTTTTAAACGCGCCAATATCTTTCGGATTTAATGTGACAAGAAATCTCCCGAGCTCAGAATATGCAGGGTCAAGCGCAAGCTCATCAAGTTTTCTTTTATCAAGTTGTCCTTGCTTTGCAAGCATTTCAGCTTTTCTGGCAAGATCAGCAAAACCTTCTCTATTCATCGCAACACCGATATTGTGATATTTGTTATCCGTGAAAAATGGATTTGAGCGATTGAACTCATGACAAGTTATACATCTTGCTTTGCCCTGGAATAGTTGCCATCCTCTTTTAGCTGACTCACTTATAGCATTTTGATCACCAGCAATAAACCTATCAAATGGTGAATTACCCGTTAAAAGAGTCCTCTCAAAAGCAGCAATTGCTTGTGCTACTCTATCAATTGTTATATCTCCTCCAAAAACCTTCTTGAAAGCCTCAACATATTCAGGAATTCCTTTTAATTTTTTCACAACAGCGTCATGATCAGGCATGCCCATTTCAATTGGATTTATTATAGGTTGTTTAGCTTGCTCCTCAAGTGTCGGGGCTCTTCCATCCCAAAATTGCTGTTCAAAAAACATTGCATTTAAAACCGTCGGCGCATTTCTTGCTCCTTTCTTCCCTCCTACCCCCTCACTTACTTTTTTATTTTCTGCAAACGCAAATTTGGGATCGTGACAAGTTGCACAAGAAACAGTATTATCAACAGAAAGACGCTTATCAAAATAAAGTTTCCTCCCAAGTTCAACTTTCTCTGGTGTTATCGGATTGTCCGGTGGGATAAATAACTCCCATAAATCTTTAGGAATTCCAAGTGGGATTTTAACTTGATAGGTTACCTTAGCGGATGAACTCGCTTGCTTTTCATTTATAAATGTGAATGAAAGAACAAAGGCAATGAAAAATAAGATCACCGCGTAAAAATGTTTTGAGCTGCTCATGGTTTCTTTCTTCTTTATTTTTCATCTTCTACTCAATAAGACAAACAAAATTAGAGATTTATTCCAACGCTAAATTTGTTTTTCCGATTTTTGCTTTATAAATTTGTGTTGAATTCATTTGAGCGGGGCCGTAGCTCAGATGGGAGAGCGCCAGAATCGCACTCTGGAGGTCACGGGTTCGAATCCCGTCGGCTCCACTTTTCTATCTATCTGACCTTAATACACGATTCAAAAATATAAATCCCAATGACCCAGCTACGGTTGATGAGATTAATATGGTTAGCTTTGCACTGTTTATTACCATTTGATTATCAAAAGCAAGCAAAGTGATAAAAATTGACATCGTAAATCCAATTCCCCCCAAAATGCCTGCCCCAAAAATTGTTTTCCAACTCAACTCTTCGGGAAGCTTACAAACTCCAAGCTTCACTGATAAAAAAGTTGCCGTAAAAATTCCCAAAGGTTTTCCCACAATAAGACCGAGAGCAATTCCAATTACATAATTTTGAATGAAATTTCGTTCAATCTCTCCACTCAAAATAATTGCAGTATTTGCCAAAGCAAAAATTGGTAAAACAATAAACGCGACAGGTTTATGTAGAAAATGTTGCAAAGCGTATGATGGCGATTTCTCATCATCACGATCAAATGGAATTGCAAAAGCCAATAATACACCAGCTATAGTCGCATGTACACCAGAATGAAGCATAAAATACCACATTATAATTCCACCCACAATGTAGAAATGAAGTACTTTTACACCCAACTTATTAATTAGCAAAAGCAAAACAAAAATACCTATGGCGATAAGCAAGTTTAATAAAACAACTGATTTAGTGTAGAAAATTGCTATAAGTATTATAGCAGCTAAATCATCAATTACTGCCAATGCTGTTAAAAAAACTTTTAATGAAGCTGGAACTTTATTTCCAAGTAAAGACAAAACCCCCAACGCAAATGCAATGTCTGTTGCCATCGGTATCCCTACACCAGATTGAGTTTCGGTTCCATAATTAAAAATCAAGTAAATTCCAGCTGGAAACAGCAAACCACCAATTGCGCCAAACAACGGCAAAAGTGCGTCTTTGATGTTCGAAAGTTCGCCTTTATAAATTTCTCTTTCCAACTCAAGACCAATAAGCAGGAAAAAAATCGCCATTAAACCATCGTTTATCCAATGCTCAAGCGTCAAACCAGCAAATTTTAAGTGGAATAGATTTACATAATCCCTTCCAAAATGAGAATTCGCTAATATCAAAGAAATAATTGTGCAAACAATCAAAATAAATCCGCCGGTTTTTTCACTTTCAAAAAATTCGTTAAAAAATTTCGTTAACTTCATGGATAATTTGCCAATTTATTGAACCTTCGTTGATTTTTAAGACAAGTGAATTTTCCTTAATTTTATTTTCAGAAAAATTCACCCAGACTAAATTATGTTTGAAAAAATTAAAAAAGAAATAATTGATTCAATTGACTCACTGCTACGCTATGCAATTGTGATGGTTGGAAACGAAGAAGACGCCAAAGATCTCGTTCAAGAAACTTGCTACAAGGCACTAAAAAATATGAGCTCACTTGACGAAAATTCAAATGTGAAGGCTTGGCTATTTACAATAATGCGAAATTTATGGATAAATCAAAGAAAAAGAAGTCAAATTTCACCTGTTCAACTTGATGAAACAATAGAAGATGTTAGTGATGAGTGGAATATAAATCCCGAGGAATTGTTAATTAATAATGAAGTGCGTCAGATTTTGATGAAAGCTTTAAATGAGTTGCCGGATGCTTATAGAGAAATTCTCGTGTTGCGCTATTTTGAGGATTTTTCTTATAACGAGATCTCAAAAATTCTAAATTGCCCTGTTGGCACAGTTATGTCAAGATTAAACAGGGCAAGAGAAAAACTTAAAGAAACATTTTTAAAAATTTACGAAAAAAATCAGTAATGATAGATCATAAAGCAATTAAAATCTGGATTAACCTTTACCTTGATGGTGAGCTTGTTGGCGATGAGCTTGAACTTTTCAAACAACATATAAAGGAATGCCAAGATTGCCTAAAAATTCTAAAGCAACAGCGTGATTTCATAGATTCAATAAGAGCCTTAAAAGATGAAGTAAAAGTTCAATCCCAAGATCTCAAAGCAGAACTAATAGAACAAATTGAAAAATTCAAAACTGAAAAAAGAAAAACTATAAAATACATCGCTTTTGCCAGTATAATTGCGTTTCTTTTAATTCTCACAATATCTTTTATTTACTTTTATTCAAATCGCACTGATCTTGTTAAAATCGCCGTTGAGAATCATATGCGACAAGTCAGAGGACATCTTCCACTTGAAATAGTGTCATCGTCGGAGGCGGAAATTTCAAATTGGTTTGAAGGGAAATTAAAATTTAATTTTCGTCTTCCGCGTTATCCCGATCCTTCCAATCAACCTTATCGCATAAAGGGAGCGCGACTTGTTGCTTTAAATAACGACTACGCCGCACTTGTATCTTATGAAATGTATAATCGTCCAATGACTTTGCTTGTTGCTCCCTCCAGAAGTGCAATTCCCTACGGCAAGAGAAAAGTAAACTTTAAGGATATTGATTTTTACCTTGATACGCGAGATGGTTTTAATATCCTCTCGTGGACAGATAAAGGTTTAACTTATGCCTTAGTCTTTGACTTTGAAAACTTCGACTGGAAAAAACCTTGCATCGTCTGTCATAGCCAAGAGACGAATGAAATGTAAAATTAGTTAGAATTCTTTCTCTCTATGTCGGATTAAAAATCACAACTTGAGCAGAAAGACTTTTAATTTCTCTCTTCGCACAACAGGAATTTATTTTTAACTATTGAAATGTGTTGGAATTACTTTAAAATTTTTCGTAAATTATTAACGCAAAATTCAAAAACAAAGCCTTCAAACAGAAAATGCCAGCCCCAAAGGAGATAAAAAGAATTTCCGAGGTACTTTGGGAAATACCTGAAACCTACAAAAAAGGAATGCTTGTTCCTGCAAGAATTTATGCAACTAAACAACTTCTTGATTCAATGGATGAAGGTGTATTTGAACAAGTCACGAATGTAGCTTGTCTTCCCGGAATTCAAAAATATGCGCTTTGTATGCCAGATGGACATTGGGGTTATGGTTTTCCTATTGGTGGAGTAGCTGCGTTTGATTTTGAAAATGGCGTTATATCGCCCGGTGGAATCGGCTTTGACATCAATTGCGGAATGCGACTTGTTAAAACCAATTTAACAATTGAAGAAGTCAAACCGAAGCTAAAAGAACTTGTTGATTTGTTATTTCAAACAGTTCCAACTGGAGTTGGAGCAACCGGATTTGTTAAGTTATCAAATTCACAATTTGATGAAGTTATGGTAAAAGGTGCGCGCTGGTGCATTGAACACGGATACGGTTGGAAAGAAGATCTTGAAAGAATTGAAGAGCATGGCGCTATAAAAGGGGCTGATCCATCAAAGGTAAGCCATAAAGCAAGAGAACGCGGAATAGATCAACTCGGAACACTTGGCTCAGGAAATCATTATCTTGAAATTCAAATAGTTGATAAAATTTTTGATCAAAATGTCGCAAATGCATTTGGAATTGAGCGAGAAGGGCAAATTGTTGTTATGATTCATTGCGGCTCGCGTGGATTTGGACATCAAATCGCAACCGATTATTTAAAAGTTTTCTTAGATGCAATGAAAAGATATGGAATTCCGCTTCTTGATAAAGAGCTTGCTTGTGCTCCTATTGATTCTCCTGAAGGTAGGGACTATTATTCAGCGATGCTCTGTGCTGCAAATATGGCTTTCGCTAATCGTCAAGTTATTTTACATAGAGTAAGAGAAGCATTTGAAAAAGTTTTCAAAAAATCCGCTGAAGACCTTGAAATGCATCTTATTTATGATGTCGCACACAATATTGCAAAAGCAGAAGAATATGAAATTGATGGTAAAATTAAGAAAGTGCTCGTTCACAGGAAAGGTTCAACTCGTTCATTTGGACCTGGGCATCCTGAGCTTGCCGAAATTTATAGAGACACAGGTCAACCTGTTATCATTGGCGGTTCTATGGAAACTGGCTCATACCTTTTGGTCGGAACAAAGAGAGCAATGGAAGAAACCTTTGGCTCAACATGTCATGGTAGCGGCAGAACAATGAGCAGGCATAAAGCAAAGAAGGAGATAAGCTATAACCAGCTCATAAAGCAAATGGAAGAACGCGGAATATATGTAAGAGCTGCTTCAAAATCAGGTCTTGTGGAAGAAGCAGGCGCTGCTTATAAAAACATATCAGATGTTATTGAAGCGGTCGATAGAGCTGGGATCTCCAGAAAAGTCGCAGCTTTAAGACCAATAGGAAATATAAAAGGTTAAAAATATTCCCCTTTCGGCTTTAAAAACTTGGTAAAGGTCAACTACAATTTTTATCATTCTTTCAAATTTACTTCTCTATTTTAGAAACCATCAGCAATCTTTACGAGCTTAATAAAGATATAGCCGTCTTTTGATTTTTAAGACCTTTTCGCTTAAATTTATCAAAAATTAAAAAACAATTTGAGGTGAAAAGCGTACCATGCCTGTAATGGCTAAAATGAGAAATAATCTACCTGTGATACTTTTGTCACTTGTGTTTCTATTTCTTCTTACAATCGTTCTGGACTGGGGAATGGATATAACAGGAAGACATCAAAGAGAAAACCTCTATGAACCCATAGGCGAAGTCAACGGCGAGGAAATAACTTATCAAGAGTTCAATCAAGCACTTGAACTTGAAATTGAAAATTATAGACAAAGAACCGGAAGCGAACCAGATGAGTTCATGCTTGAACAGTTAAGAAACCAGATCTGGGAACAACTTGTCACAAAAAAACTCATAGAACAGGAAATAAGAAAACTCGGAATAAAAGTAACCGATAACGAGATAACTGATTGGGTCTTAAATTCGCCCGAAACGCTCCCTGAACCGGTTAAAAGAAATTTTGTTGATTCACTTGGAAATTTAGACAGAACGCTCCTTGAAAGAGCCCTAAAAGCAACAACACCTGAAGCAAGACAATTTTGGATTGAAGTTGAAAAGTTTTTAAGAGCACAGAAATTAACTGAAAAACTTCAAAGCCGAATCCTCGCCAGCGTTCGGGTAAGCGAAGGGGAAATAAGAGAAAGATTTGAAAAGCAAAATACGAAATATGAAATAAAATATGTCTCCCTTGACCCAAATAAGTTTGCCAACAGCATAACTGAACCAACAGACAATGAAATTAGGGAGTATTACCGAAATCATCAGGATGAATTCAGAGTCCAAGAAACAAGAAGATTAAAATATGTTGTTTTCTCCGATGCTCCTTCATCAGAGGACTCCGCTTCTGTTTTTAGAGAACTTGAAAACTTCAAACAACAAGCATTGCAAGGTGCTGACTTTATTGAACTTGTGAAAAATTACTCTGAAACACCTTTCTCAGATGTTTTCTTTAAACATGGTGAACTTTTACCTGAAATTGAAAATGAAATATGGGATAAAAAAGTTGGAGAAATTATTGGTCCCCTAAAATTAAGTGATGGATTTCACCTCATTAAAATTATAGATGAGCGCAAGGGCACAGATACTTACGTAAGGGCAAGTCATATTCTATTACCACTTACTGCAGATACAGCAAAATCATACAACCTTGCTAGGGAAGTGCTTTCCTTTGCAAAGAAAGGTGAAGATTTTGCAAAACTTGCTGGAACTTTCTCAATTGATCAAGTAACAGCAAAAAAAGGTGGAGATCTCGGATGGTTTGGGAAAGGCAGAATGGTAAAAGAATTTGAAGAAGCGGTTTTCAAAGCAAAGCCCGGCGAAATCATTGGTCCAGTGAAAACCCAATATGGTTTACATATTATCAAAGTTGTTGCAAAGGATAACCGCGAGCTTAAAATTGCTGATCTTAAGTTAAGCGTAAGAGCAAGCTCAGAAACGATAGAATCTCAAAGAAAACGCGCCGAGGACTTTTCACACACTGTTAAAGGGCAAAACTTCGTCAATGAAGCTTCTGCCCTTGGACTTGAAATCAAAACAACACCACCGTTTACAAAAGATTCACCAATTCCAGGAATTGGGTTTAATAAAACAATTTCAGATTGGACATTCTCAAATAAAATTGGCGCTGTAAGCCCTGTTTTCAAACTCAGAGATGGGTTCGCTGTTTTCACAATAGCAGAAATTAAAGAAGCTGGGATAAGACCTTTTGAAGAAATTAAAGAAGCACTCAAAGTTAGAGTAAGACGAGAAAAATTAAAAAATAAAGCTTTTGAATATCTTGTAAATTTGAGAAATAAACTTAATGAAAAGGATGGACTTGATGCCATAATTAAACTTGATTCAACGCTCGAGGTAAGAACGGCTTCTGGTTTCACTCTTTCGGGTGGAATTCCAGGAATTGGAACTGATGAAAATGTCCTTGGCAAGCTTCTTGATTTAAAGCCAGGTCAAATATCACAACCAATAAAAGGAAATTCAAACATATATCTTGTTCAACTCGTTAGCAAGACGCCATTTGATTCCTCTGCTTATAAATCTCAACATGATATACTCAAAGAACAAATTTACAACGAAAAGAAAAACACGATTCTCTTCATCTGGCTTGATAATTTGAAGAAAAATTCAAAAATCGTTGACAATCGCTCTTTGTATTTTGAACAATAGATTTTAATCGCCCCACTTTTAAAGTGGGGTTCTGCTTTCAAAGAATGTAAGTTAGATCATGCATTCAAAGAATGTTAAAATTCTGACCTTTTTAATCTTTTTGCTTCTTAATCTCTCGCTCTCGCAGTCAAACAAAACCATCGGTGCAAATTTTAATTACATTCTCTCCGCATTTGTATACCCAAATGTGATCTCAAGCGATAGAGGGATCAGAAATCTTTCAACAGAGGTTAATGGATGGATTGGGATCTCAGCTGATTTAAGATATGAATTTGCATCTGGATATTTACTTGGACTTTCATTAGAAGCTGTTAACAAGAAAGTTGAAGATTTTTTGATACGGCGGATATCAAATCAAATAGTAAGAATCCCTGTTGAAGATAGGTTTAGAATTTACATCGCTGAATTAAGTTTATTTTTCGTCGCTCCTTTCAGCTCTCAAAGGTGGAAAATTTACATCGGTGGTGGTCTTGGGGCATATAAGGGTGATTTCACGAAGTCAATTTTAAATGTCAAAAGTAAAATTCAAAAATCCCCTGTTAACTTTGGAATTCAAGTAATATCAGGGGTGATGTATAATTTTAACGAAAGGTTTGGAGCAAGAATTGAGTTAAAGTTTCGTGATCCAATAGTTGAAACAGAGAACAAATTTACAGAAAGGTTTATAAATTACAACGGACACACTATTCAAATTGATCAAGCACCTTTCAGGCCAAGGGTTAACTTTGATACAATGACTTTAATTTTAGGAATAGCATTCTCGTTTTAAAACTTAATAACTTTCAAATATGACCACATACGCAGAGCAAAAAAAGATGATTGAGGAACTCAACCGAATATCTTACCGACTTAAAGGAAAGGATAAATATGATTTTGAAATGTTCTTGAAAAGACATAAAGACGACGAAGACCTTGACTCGCTATCAATGAAGCGACTTCGCGAAATTTATGAAAAGTATGTTATAAAGAAGGAGAAATAATCTATGGTTGGTTTCATTGGAATTGCGGTTATTGTTTTGATCGTTATATTTGCAATTTTCTATGGTTATGGACTTATCCTTAAACAGGAAAGAAACCTTAATCC
Source organism: Candidatus Kryptonium sp. (assembly GCA_039630395.1). Taxonomy (GTDB): domain Bacteria; phylum Bacteroidota; class Ignavibacteria; order Kryptoniales; family Kryptoniaceae; genus Kryptonium. The sequence goes on from JBCNVC010000004.1 coordinate 38,684, forward strand.
ATATTCAACCCACGCAAAGTGTATTCTTTGCGGCAGACTTTTAGAAAAAGAAAACTTAGTTGAACGAGCCATCGGTATTGAAAAACTTTATTACTTTTGCCCTGATTGTATAAAAAGTTTATATGAAGATTACCTCAACCTTAAATCAAAACAAAATTGAAAAAATAAAATGCTCCTTTGCGAATTTAGTATGACTCCTATCGGGCAAGGGGAAAGCGTAAGCAAATTTGTAGCAAGATGTATTGACATAGTTGAAAAAAGTGGACTTGACTACAGATTAACGCCAATGGGAACGATAGTTGAGGGCGAGTGGGACGATGTTTTCAACACAATAAAAAAATGCTTTGAAGCACTTAAAGAAGATTGCAACAGGATATCAATAACAATCAAGGTAGACTACAGAAAAGGACGAACCGGAGCATTAGAAAGCAAAGTTAGAAGCGTTGAAGAAAAGCTCGGAAGAAGCGTGAAAAAAGGTTAACTTTTTTCATTTTTGAACTTTTTTAAAATTCCAAACGGTATTACCAAAACATACGCAATAAATAAAATAATTGGCGCAAGCACAACTGCGATGAAATCGTCTACATCACCAATTACCATTAGATAAAAGCCGACGAAAATTAAAACGATACCTAAGACGATAACAAGGAAATTTTTCTTTGAAAACGGGATGTCGTTCTTCTGTAAAACTGTCTTTGACTTTTTCTCTCTTATCTTTGCCATTTAAATCAAGTTTTTGTTTTTCAACTTTTAAAAAATAAAAAAACAAACCAAGTTTTGCAAATCATGCGACGAAAACTTCTAATCATCTTTCTTTTCCTCTTGCTTTACTCGTGCGATCACGGATTGAAGCCCCCAGAAGTTGATACCTCAATGCAATACGAGGAGCCAGGGTTTGGAGGAACTGTTTATTTCAGGGGAACATGGCCAGACACAATCTATGATCTAAGGGTTGTTGCTTTCCGAAATTATCCACCTAAAAACATAATAAATGAGGTTATAGAAGGAAAGGCGAAGTTTAGCCAATCATTACCAAGAAGGGTTGATTCAGCAAAATATGAAGTCTTGGCTGATACTGGAAGATGGGAATATATCGTCGTAGCACTTCAATACGGCGCTAACATTTTTTCTGATTGGAAAGCAATTGGCGTTTACGATACGACCAAGTCCGATACAATTCCAACACCACTTTATATTCCTCCCGGTAGATTCATCCGTGGAATTAACATAGTTTGTGATTTTAGAAATCCACCACCTCAACCATTTAAATTATCCGAAATAATCGGCTTATTAATCACAAAACAAACTGAGATTGAAAAATGAAGTTTCTTTTACTTTTGATTCTAATAACTTCACATCTTTTCTCACAACAACTCCAAATGGGCAATTTATCAGGAACAGTGATTGATGAAGAAACGAAACAGCCAATTTTCGGGGTAAATGTTGTAATTGAAAATACATTTCTTGGAACAGCCACGGATCAGAGAGGAAAATTTAGTATTAAAAACATTCCAACCGGTAAATACACCGTTAGATTCTCCGCTATAGGTTACGAAGTCAAAAAAGAGAAAGTTGAAATTTTACCTTCACAAGAAACGAACTTAATCGTTGAGTTAAAACCGACTGCATATACAACCGAACCGATAATTGTAACAGCAACAAGGAGAGAACAAATTTTAAGTGAAATTCCTGTAACTACCCATGTAGTTGAGTCGGAGATGATCTCAAATAGAAACAATCTTCAAATTGATGATATACTTCGCTATGTTCCCGGCGTTAATATGATCCAATATCAAGTGAACATTCGTGGTTCAAGCGGATATAGTCGTGGGACCGGCACAAGGGTTTTGCTTCTTTTTGATGGAATGCCGTTTTTAACAGGTGATGCAGGAGAAATTATTTGGGAAGCAATCCCAGTTTGGCAAATTGAGAAAATTGAAATCGTCAAAGGAGCTGGTTCAGCTCTCTACGGATCAAATGCAATAGGTGGAGTGATAAATGTTATAACAAAAGAAACGACACCTAAACAATCCTTCAGGTTCCGATCATACCTTGGAATGTACGACAAACCATATTATCCTCAATGGAGATGGAGCCAAAAAAATAGATTTTACTATGGCGGCTTCGCATCTTTTAACTTCTTCGTTGGAAACTTCTCCGCCCTTGTTCATATACAGCGAAGCATTGATGAAGGATATAAACAGAATCAAAGTTATCACAGGTGGAATTTATTTACAAAGTCAAAGTACAACTTTTCCCCTTACTCAAGCTTGAGTTTCGTTTTTAATTACATTCGTCAGAAAAATGAAACTTTCTTTTATTGGAAGAACTTAAGAAATGCACTTAGACCAAGAGATGAAGACCTTGGCTCAAGGGTAAATTCTGAAAGATTTGTCACATTTGCGCAATATAAAAGAATTTTGAGCGATCGTCTCTTTTATTTAACTCGCTTAGGCTTTTTCAGAAATAAATGGAACGACAACCTGACACCTCAGAATAGAAGCACCGCAGGCTTCATAAATTCAGAAATACAAATCAATTATCAAATAAATGATAAAAACTATCTGATCTTTGGGCTTGATTTAACTTACAATGATGTTAAATCTTCTCTTTTTGGAAAAAGAAACTCACATTCGGTTGCTATATATCTTCAAGACGATATCAAATTCTCCGAGAGGCTCTCAATTTCGCTTGGTTTGAGGAATGATCTGTATAAACTTGACTCTTTAAAATACACTGGACAGATAAATCCAAAATTTAGCGCAATTTACAAAATCAGCGACGCATTAAATTTTAGGACATCGTTTGGGTCTGGTTTCAGAGCCCCAGCAATAAGCGAAGCATTTACAAGCACAGCAGCAGCTGGCGTCACAATCAAACCTAATCCATCTTTAAAACCAGAAAGAGCGATATCGTTTGAAGTTGGAACGAGGCTCATACACTCCTTAGCAATGATTGATTTTTCATTGTTTTGGAATCACTATTGGAATTTGATAGAACCCGTATTTGACATTGATGGGAAAATTATTTTTAAAAATGTTACTGAGGCAAGAATTCAAGGTGCAGAAATTGGAGTAAATGTATTTCCATTAACTTTCTTGAATTTTTCAATAGGATATACCTATCTATTCCCCTGGGATTTAAGCGAGGATGCGATCTTGAAATACAGACCGAAACACATTTTTTATGCAAATACAAATGTGAATTATAAAATTTTGTACGCCGGTTTTGATTTTAGGTTCATAAGTAAGTATGAAAGAATAGACCAACTTCTAAAACTTATCGTTCCTGATGCGGAAGCAAGAGTTCCAATATATGTTGTTGATGCAAGGGTAGGTTTTGACTTCAGAAGGCTTAAAATTTTTGCAAATGTGAACAATCTTTTACAATACAACTATGTTGAAATTGTTGGAAACCTCGCACCGATAAGAAATTTCAATTTGTCAATTGAGTATGAAATTTGAAATAAACTAAAAACGGGGGAATTTGCTCCCCCGCTTTTTATACAACCTCAACTTCAACCTTTTTGTTGAAAATGGGTTTTCCGTAAAAGTCAATGTCTATAACAACTGTATCTCCGTTCATAAATTCACCTGCGAGAATTTTTTCCGCAAGCGGATCAAGTATATGCTTTTGTATAACTCTCCTTAAAGGTCTTGCGCCATAAGTTGGATCGTATCCAATATCGGCGAGCCATATCTTTGCTTTATCCGTGAGTTCAATTTTCATATTATTCTTTTCAAGTCGCTTGTTAACTTGTTTGATTTGTAAATCAACTATCTTAAGTATGTCATTTTTCGTCAACGGTTTGAAGAAAATTATCTCGTCAATTCTATTTAAAAATTCAGGTCTTATCGTTTGTCTTAAAATTTGCATTAATTCGTTTCTCAATTCTTCCATAACCTTGTCCCTATTTTCATCGGTCATCTTTGCCATCTTCTCCTGGATTATATGCGAACCTATGTTTGAAGTCATGATTATGATCGTGTTTTTAAAATTGACGACATGACCTTTGCTATCGGTTAATCTCCCATCCTCAAGGACTTGTAGTAATATATTGAACACTTCCGGATGTGCTTTTTCAATTTCGTCAAGCAAGATAACCGAATAAGGTTTTCTTCGCACTGCCTCTGTTAGTTGACCACCTTCTTCGTATCCAACATAGCCAGGAGGTGCACCAATTAATCTTGAAACGGAAAATCTTTCCATATATTCAGACATATCAATTCTTATCATAGCATTTTCATCGTTAAACAAAAGCTCAGCGAGTGCTTTCGCAAGCTCTGTTTTTCCAACGCCCGTGCTACCTATGAACAAGAAAGAACCAATAGGTCTTCTTTCGTCCTGCAATCCAGCCCTCGCTCTGCGAATGGCATTGCTTACAGCTTTTACCGCTTCTTCTTGATCAACAATTCTTTCGTGCAATCTTTCCTCCATGTGAAGTAGCTTCGTTCTTTCGCTTTCAAGCATTCGTTGAACAGGTATTCCAGTCCACTTTGAAACTATCTCGGCAATGTCTTCCGCATCAACTTCCTCTTTCAACATTCTCAAGTCTTTTTGGATTTCAGCTAATTTTTGAGTTGTCTCCTTAAGTTTCATTTCAAGCGAATGAATAATTCCATATCTTATCTCAGCAACTTTTGCGTAATCACCTTCCCGCATTGCCTTGTCAGCTTCAATTTTAGACTTTTCAATTTGCTCTTTCATCTCGCGAATTGATTTTATAAGTTCCTTCTCCGTTTGCCAATGAGCTTTAAGTCGATCTCTTTCCTCCCGCAAAGAAGCAAGTTCTTGTTCAATATCTTCAAGTTTTCTTTGTGTTGCTTTTTTGTCAATATCAGTTGCATAATTTGAAGCAAGCTCTCGTCTTACTGCTTCTCGTTCAATTTCCAATTGTTTAATTTTTCTCTCAATTTCATCAAGCTCCTCCGGCATTGAATCAATTTCTATTCTTAACTTTGATGCTGCTTCATCAATCAAATCAATTGCTTTATCAGGTAGATATCTATCAGTAATGTATCTATGGCTTAGTTGTGCAGCTGCGACGATCGCTGCATCTGTGATTCTAACGCCATGATGTACTTCATACTTTTCCTTTAAACCTCTTAGAATTGATATCGTATCCTCAACCGACGGTTCTTCAACGAGAATTGGTTGAAATCTTCTTTCAAGTGCTGGATCTTTTTCAATGTGCTTTCTGTATTCGTCAATTGTAGTTGCACCAATTGCATGTAATTCCCCGCGAGCGAGCGCTGGTTTCAGCATATTTGCTGCATCAACAGCGCCTTCAGCTGCTCCAGCTCCAACGATTGTATGTAATTCGTCAATGAAAAGAATAATTTCGCCGTTCGACTCTTGAACTTCGCGCAGAACAGCTTTCAATCTATCTTCAAACTCCCCGCGATATTTCGTCCCTGCGATCAAAGCTCCAATGTCAAGTGCGAAAATTCTTTTGTTTTTCAACGGTTCAGGTACATCACCTTGAACTATTCTATGAGCGATCCCTTCAACGATTGCTGTCTTACCAACACCCGGCTCACCAATTAACACAGGATTATTTTTCGTCCTCCTTGATAAAACCTGCATAACACGGCGAATTTCCTCATCTCGCCCAATTACGGGATCAAGTTTCCCAAGTCGCGCTAATTCGGTCAAATCCCTTCCGTATTTTTGCAATGCCTGATATTTATCTTCTGGATTTTGATCCGTAACTCTTTGTGAACCGCGTATTTCTCTCATTACTTTAAGAATCGCGTCTTTGGTTACGCCTTGTTCAGAAAGAATTCGTCCTGCCTCAGTGTTCCTGTTTTCGGCAAGAGCTATCAAAAGATGTTCAACGCTTATATATTCATCTTTTAATTGATTTGCTTCTCTTAGCGCATCGTCAAAAACTTTCATTAAACCTTGAGAGATATACTGATTCCCAATCCCAGTTCCTTGAACTTGTGGAAATCGGCTTATTGCTTGATTTAGTTTATTTCTGATGTATTGAACATTTCCTCCGATTTTCTTTATGATAGAATTAATAAGCCCAGTTTCATCTTCAATTAATGCAAGCAATAGATGTTCAGGTTCAATTACCTGATGACTTTTCTCAGACGCAATTTGCATTGCCTTTTGGATTGCATCCTGCGATTTTATCGTGAATTTATTCCAGTTCATTTAATTTCATCTCCCTTTCTTTTTGTTTAGTAGCAAATCAAACCCTGTTTAAAGTAAATTATTTTGCCGGTTGGAATTTTAACAGAAAGAGCAAGCCGAGAACACTTTAAAAAATAAACTACATCTATATTAATAAAAAAGGCGAGGTAAAAAACCTCGCCTCAGTGAATTCATTAATTTTTATCCTTCTTATCTTTATCGTCAACTATTTCATAATCAGCGTCTTTAACATCTTTCTTCGTTTCCGATTCTTGAGAAGCGCTTCCTCCATAACCACTTCCATAGCTAGTTCCAGAAGTTGCATGTTGATAGAGATAGCTTGAAGCTTCATTCCAAGCACGAGTTAAATCATCCATACCAGCTCTTATGTCAGCGATAGGAGCGTTCGTTTTGATTAAATCTTCAAGTTTATTTGCTTTCATTTCAACTTTGCTCTTCAAGTCGGATGGTAATTTATCGCCGATTTCACGCAATTGCTTGCGTGTTGTATAAACAAGGTTGTCAGCCTGATTTCTGAGCTCAGCTTCCTCACGTTTTCTTCTATCTTCCTCAGCATGCTCTTGAGCCTCCCGCTTCATTCGTTCAATCTCTTCTTTACTTAATCCACTTGATGCAGTTATTCTTATGCTCTGCTCTCTACCTGTTGCCTTGTCCTTAGCAGTGACATGTAAAATTCCGTTTGCGTCTATATCAAATGTAACTTCAATCTGAGGAACTCCTCTCGGAGCTGGTGGTATTCCGTCAAGTATGAATCTGCCAAGCGTCCTATTATCTCTCGCCATTGGTCTTTCACCTTGTAAAACATGAATTTCAACAGAGGTTTGATTATCCGCTGCAGTCGTGAATATCTCTGTCTTTCTCGTTGGAATTGTTGTATTCGCTGGGATTAAAACAGTCATCACTCCACCGAGCGTTTCAACACCGAGCGAAAGTGGTGTAACATCAAGCAAGAGAATATCTTTTTCTTCACCAGCGAGAACAGCAGCCTGAATAGCAGCACCAATTGCAACTGCCTCATCTGGATTAACGCTCTTGTTTGGTTCTTTCTTAAAGAAATCACGAACAATTTGCTGGACCTTTGGAATTCTTGTTGAACCACCGACGAGAATAACTTCATCAATATCATTAACTGTTAACTTTGCCCTCCTCAAAGCTTCCTCGCAAGGTGGAATAAGCTTTTGCAAGAGATCATCTATTAACGCTTCAAACTTTGCCCTTGTCAAAGTCATTTGCAAGTGTTTAGGTCCAGTGTTAGTCGCAGTGATAAACGGAAGATTTATCTCCGTTTCAAGTCGGCTTGAGAGTTCAATTTTAGCTCTTTCCGCAGCTTCTTTTAACCTTTGTAAAGCGATTGGGTCCTTGCGAAGATCAACCCCTTCTTGTTTCAAAAATTCTTCCGCAATCCAATCAATTATTCTCTGATCAAAATCATCTCCGCCAAGATGTGTATCTCCACTTGTTCCCTTAACCTCAAAAACACCTTCTCCAATTTCAAGAATAGAAATATCGAAAGTTCCTCCACCGAGATCAAAAACAGCTATTTTCATTTGTCTACCCTTCTTATCAAGACCAAAGGCAAGCGATGCTGCGGTTGGTTCATTGATTATTCTTCTCACGTTTAATCCAGCGATCTCACCTGCTTCCTTGGTTGCTTGACGCTGTGCATCGTTAAAATACGCAGGAACCGTAATAACCGCATCTGTAATCTTTTCGCCAAGATAAGCTTCAGCATCTTGTTTTAATTTTTGCAAAATCATCGCTGAAATTTCCGGTGGTGAATAAATCCTATCTCCAATTTGAACTCTTGCTGTATCATTCGGACCCCTAACAACTTTATATGGAACTCGTCTTGCCTCTTCCATCACTTCATCATAAAACCCTTCCCATGAATCTTTTTATTGAATATATTGTATTCTCCGGGTTGGTGATTGCTTGTCTTTTTGCGGGATGTCCAACAAGTCGTTCACCTGTTTTTGTAAATGCAACGACAGATGGAAGCGTCCTCGGACCTTCAGATGTCGGTATAACAACTACATCATTTCCCATTTTTACAGCAACGACAGAGTTTGTAGTTCCAAGATCAATTCCAACAATTTTTGGCATATTTTTTCACCTCGTTTTGTTTTTTATAAAACTTAAAAATTTTCCGTAAATTTATATAACAAAGCTCGTGCCAGAGAAAGTGATTAAAAGTTAATAAAAATGATCTTAAGATTTCGTCTTGAAAATTTTAAATTTGACAGACAGATGAAAAGATTTCATAAATTTAAGCATTTTTGACCGATGAGAGTTAAAGCAACTGAAGAAAACATAAAACTTGCTGGAAAAATTATAAAAGAAGGTGGATTAGTTGCATTTCCGACTGAAACAGTTTATGGACTTGGAGCAAATGCTCTAAATCCATATGCAGTTGCAAAAATTTTTGAAGTAAAAAAACGACCGGCTTTTGATCCGCTAATCGTTCACATCTCCAAAATTGAATGGCTTGAAAACCTCACAACGAAAATAGACGAAAGAGCAAAAAAACTTATAGAAAAATTTTGGCCAGGTCCTTTAACTTTGGTTTTGCCAAAGTCAGATATTGTCCCGGATATCGTAACCGCCGGTCTTCCAAGTGTTGCTATTAGGATGCCTTCTCATCCAGTTGCGCTTGCATTAATTGAAAACGCCCAAACTCCCATCTCTGCGCCAAGCGCAAATCCGTTTGGGTATATAAGTCCAACAACAGCCGAACATGTTGAAAAAATGCTTGGAGATAAAATTGATTTAATTCTTGACGGAGGGAAAACTCCGATAGGAGTTGAATCAACCGTTTTATCGTTGATTGATGATGAACCAAAAATTCTTCGCCCTGGTGGACTTCCAATTGAAGAAATAGAAAAAGTCATAGGTAAAGTGATACTTCAAACGAAGGCTGAAAAAATATTTTCACCTGGACAACTTAAAAAGCATTACTCGCCAAGAACCCCTGTTAAAATCTTTAAATCATTTGATGAGATAAAAGAATCCTCTGAAAACTTTGGGCTTCTTCTTTTCAAGAAAACCGAGTTAAAAATCAAAGCAAAACATATTGAGATATTGTCTGAAAGTGGAGATTTAGTTGAAGCTGCTGCTAATTTATTTTCGGCGCTTCATCGGCTGGATGATTCAAATATTGATATAATTTATGCCCAAGAAGTGCCAGAAATTGGGCTTGGTCTTGCAATAATGGATAGATTAAGAAAAGCATCAGCCCAAGAATAAATTCGGGGATCCAGGATTAAAAAGGATCCCCTTCACTATAAAATCAACTTTTTTAAGTCAAAAATAGGCAGGCAGAGTTCAAATTATCTGTTTATCTCAAGTATTTTATACTTCACAATTCCTGCTGGGACCTTCACCTCAACCACATCTCCAACCTGCCTCCCAAGCAACCCTTTTCCAATAGGTGACTGAACAGAAACTTTTTTCTCAGCTGAGTTTGCCTCCTGCGAGGAAACGATTGTATATTCAATAATTTGATTTGTGTTGAGATTAAGAACTTTGACCTTTGAGTATAAATAAACCTTATCGTTCGGTAAATTTTTCGTATCTATGACTTTTGCCTTAGCAAGTGTTTCTTCAAGTTTTTGAATTTTCAGCTCAAGCATCTCTTGTTCTTGTTTCGCCGTTTCATATTCTGAGTTTTCAGAAAGATCGCCGTGCGACCTTGCTTCAGCGATTTTTTTTGCTACTTCTGCTCTACCTTTCGTTTTTAGCTCGGATAACTCTTTTTTAAGTTCCTCGTATTTTTCCCTTGATAGATAAATTACATCATTCCTGTCGCCCATCATTTTGAGTCAATTAATTTTGTTTTTACTTAAAATCTTCTGCTGTTTTAACCAGTGTTTCTTAACAACCTCAAAAGCTGGTTTACCATGTGGAGAAAAACCCGTTTTCAATGAATCATCTTTTAAATCGGCATTCCAATTCCAAAAAAACACGCCATCGACGAAATCAATATGTGAGATCACATCAAGCGCAACTTGGTAACATAAACTTTGCTCGTCAAAATCAACGACCATCCCTTTTTGCCAAGGTCTCATGCTCGCTCCATCAGTTGATGGATAACCTATTTCTGTAAAAATTAACTTTTTATCTTTGTGATTTTCGCTATACCAAGCTTTCAAATCGTTTAAATACGGTTGCCATCCAAGCACAAGCTCATCATAAACAGGATCTAACTTATTTGACACCGGAGCAAAAAAATCTATACCCACATAATCAACCTTATCCCAAAAAGAAACATTTCTATATTCATCAAAATTTGAAGCGTAAATTATTTTCCCGTTGTAAATTTTTCTGACGCTGTCAATTAAATCTGCCCAAAATTTTCTTTCTCCACTCAACGAAGCAAGCTCTGTTCCAACACAAAACATCTCAACCCCGAGCATTTCAGATATTCTTGCATAATTTAAAAGATATCTTGAGTAATTTCTAAACCACGCTTCAACATCAACAGGTTTGATTTTCGTTCTCGGAGTTCCATCATAAACATCAACATGAATTTTCAACATAACGCCAAAATTCTTTGAATGTGCATATTGTATTATTTGCGAAATTGAATATATGCTCGGAGTTCGGTTTATATCTTCTATTATCAATGTATCATTCAAATTCCTTTGGTAAAGAGTCACAACAATTGAAACCCAATTTGCTCCGGAGGTTGCCATAGTATCAAATGAAATTTGCGCCTGTTCCGATCCATATTCGGTTCTTTTCCACGAAACAAAATTAAAACCTTTTTTGTATGTCTGAATTCTCTCCCTTATCATTTCATCTTTGATATTGACGACAAAGTTACATCCATAGAATAAAAAGAGCAAAAGAAAAATTTTTAAAGTAATCATTTTCATCAAACTTGTGTCCCGCCGACTGTTATTTCACTTACAAGGATGGTTGGTTGCCCAACTCCTACTGGCACATATTGTCCATCCTTCCCACATGTCCCTGTCCTCTTTTCAATTTCAAGATCGTTTCCAACGCCGATAACTTTTTTCATAATATCAGGTCCATTTCCAATTAAATTTGCGCCACGAATTTGGTAAGTTACCTCTCCATTTTCTATTAAATATCCTTCATTTATTTCAAATACAAAATTCCCACTTACAATATCAACTTGACCTCCACCGAGGGATTTCGCATATATTCCAAATTTAACACTCTTTATTAAATCATCAGGATCATCTTTCCCTGCGTCAATGTAAGTGTTTCTCATTCTCGGCAATGGATAGTGTCTATATGATTCACGCCGACCATTGCCTGTTGATTCAAGATTCATAAGTCTTGCATTTAACTTATCAAGCATGTATCCTTTTAAAATTCCATTTTCAATCAGCACGGTTTTTTGCATAGGTGTTCCTTCATCGTCAATTGCAAGTGAACCTCTTGAATTAGGAACGGTGCCATCATCAATAATGGTGACAAGTTCAGAGCAAACCTTTTGCCCTATTTTTCCAGAATAAACCGATATACCTTTCCTATTGAAATCACCTTCAAGTCCATGCCCAACTGCTTCATGGACAAGGACTCCACCCCAACCAGATTTAATCACAACAGGGAAATTTCCAGCAGGTGCCGGCTTTGCACTTAACTTTGAAACAGCTTGCCTTGCTGATTCAATACCTGCTTTCTCTGGTGAATTTGCAATCAAATAATCATATCCATATCTCCCACCCACATAACTTATACCCATTTCACGCAACCCATCATCAATTGCTACTGAAGTTATAAAAATTCTAAACAAAGAATCTTCACTTTCAACGAAAATTCCCTCTGAATTCGCAATCCAGAAATATCTAATGGTTTCTTGGTAACTTATATCAACTTGTTTTATCCGAGCATCGTAACTTCTTGCTGAGTCATTTGCTCGCTTAAGCCATTCAACTTTTTCATCAATATCAAGAAGGTAAATTGGTTTTTCAGATGTAAAATTTGGCTTTACATTTCTTTTATTTTCAAGATCAGCAATTTTAAACCTTGCTTCACCATTAGCAATGTATGAAGCGATTTCGGCAACTTCCAAAATTTTTTCAAATTTGAAATCATTTGTATATGCATATCCCGTTTTTGAACCTGATATAACTCTTACACCAAGCCCCGGTGAAATCCCATAATTTAGACTTTTCACCTTGTCCTCTGAAAAATTTATCATCGTTTCAACTCTATATTCAAAGTAGATTTCCGAAAATTCTCCACCTCTTGCAACAGCCCGCTCTAAAACCTTTTTTATTTGTCCAAGATCAAGTATTTCAGGATAAGCAAGCTTCATTCGTTTTCGCTTTTATTTTTCTCATTCATCAACACTAAATGCCCGAGCTTATCTCGCTTTGTTCTAAGATAGTGAATGTTGATCTCGTTTGGTTGAATTTCAATTGGAACTCTTTCAACGATTTCAAGCCCGTATCCGGCAAGTCCAACTATTTTTTTAGGATTATTTGTAAGAAGTCGCATTTTTCTAACTCCGAGATCAACAAGTATTTGAGCACCAATTCCGTAATCTCTTAAATCAGGTTTGAACCCAAGCATTTCATTAGCTTCTACTGTGTCCTTTCCTTCGTCTTGTAATCTATAAGCCTTGATTTTGTTAACAAGTCCAATCCCTCTACCTTCCTGTCTCATGTAGAGTATAACCCCTCTTCCCTCGCGTTCTATTATTTTCATCGCGGAATGAAGCTGATCTCCACAATCACATCTAAGCGATCCAAAAACATCACCAGTTAAACACTCCGAATGGACACGGACAAGCACTGGTTCGCCATCATCAATTTTTCCTTTGACAAGAGCGACATGGACTTTCCCGTCAGTCAAGCTCTCGTAAAGATGAAGTTCAAAGAAACCATATTTCGTTGGAAGCTTCGTCGTGGTAATTTTTCTAATCAGTTTTTCACTTTTGAGACGATAACTTATCAGATCTTTTATTGTTATAATTTTCAATCCAAATTTTTTTGCGATCTTGAAAAGGTCAGGTACTCTTGCCATCGTTCCATCATCGTTCATTATCTCACATAATACACCTGCCGGATATAACCCAGCAAGCCGAGCGAGATCAACCGCTGCCTCAGTATGTCCAGCTCTTCTCAAAACTCCACCTTCCACCGCTTGAAGTGGGAAGATATGTCCAGGCTTTGCGAAATCCCCAGGCTTTGAATTTGGATCAACTATTGCTTGAATTGTTTTCGCCCTGTCAAAGGCGGAGATACCTGTCGTTGTTCCTTTTTTGTAATCAACACTTACAAGAAAAGCTGTGTTATGCCTTGATGTGTTAAATTCAACCATTGGTTCAAACTCAAGCTCGCGCGCTCTCTGCTCAGTTATAGCAACGCAAATTAAACCACGACCATATTTAGCCATAAAGTTAACCACTTCAGGTGTCGCTTTTTCAGCAGCAACTATAAAATCACCCTCGTTTTCTCTATCCTCATCATCAACAACTATTACAATTTTCCCACTTCGTATATCATCAATTGCCTCTTCTATCGTGTTAAATTTTTCCATCGGCATCATATTTCACCTCGCATAGATTTATATTTCAAATCATCTTCCAAGTTCAGAGGAACTCCTTTTATAAAAAAATTTGGGACAGATTAACTCTGTCCCACAAAAAAATAATTAAGAGATTTTCAAACTATGAATCAACCTTGACCTTCACGAGTGACAACTGCTATAGCTGCTTTTTCAAACTTTATTTTTACGCCGTCATCAACTTCAAGCAAAACTGTCCTATCGTCAAGCCCAACAACCTTTCCATGAATTCCACTTGAAGTTATAACTTTATCACCTTTTTTCAAAGACTCAATAAGTTTCTGATGTTCTTTGGCTCTTTTCTGCTGCGGTCTTATTATCAAAAAATAGAAAATTAAAAAGATCGCAACGAACATTATAATCGTGCTGATCAAACTGCTCGTAGCATCTGGTTGCGCTTGAAATAGAAGAATCATAACTTTTGACCTCCGAATAAATTTGCTTCTAAATTTTGCTTTAAGATAAGAAAATAAAGCAAGATTTCAAAATTTAGTTTAAAACATCTTTGATATCTCGCTCTCAAACTCCGGAAAGTAATGGTTTATCTCGCGAATGTTAAATTGCCTCAGAATTGATGTGTTCGGCTCACGATCAAGCAAAAATTCAAAAGATAAATGAACGAACTTTTCAACAGTTATCTTACCTTCTGTTAATTTCTTAAAATAGTTTTCGTCAACAGACACAACATGCGTCGTTTTAGTTTTTCCTGAAACCGTGACTTCAAACTCTGCAACTGGAAATGGTTTCACTTGCCTTATTTCAATTTGATAAGCCATAGTTACTACCGTCAATTTATTTTAAAGCAAGAAAGATATATCTTGCCAGAAAAACAAAGGTTAGAATAATTATTATCCAGTTTATTTCTCTATACCTTCCGCTAAATAACTTCACGATCACATAAGATGTGAATCCGAGAGCAATTCCATCGGCAATGCTAAATGTCAATGGTATCCCAAGCATCATAATAAATGCAGGGATAGCCTCAGTTATGTCGTCCCAATCTATATTGACGATAGGCTTCACCATTAAGCTTCCTACGATGATAAGAGCTGGCGCAGTAATCGGATAAAGCACATAACCGGCGGAAACTTCAACTCCACCACCAACCAACTTAACAATAGGATAGAATAAAAGTGAAATTAAGAAAAAGAAAGCAACAAAGATTGATGTCAAACCTGTTCTCCCGCCAACTGCAACGCCAGAGGCGCTTTCTATGTAAGCAGTTACAGTTGATGTCCCGAGCAAAGCTCCAAATGTAGTCGCGAGAGCATCTGACAAGAGTGCTTTTTCAGCTTTTGGTAGTTTTCCATCTTTCCCCACAAGTCCAGCTGCTTGACCAACACCTATCAATGTGCCAACCGTGTCAAATAAAACCATGTAAAGAAAAACAAGAACAGCAACAATGAAAGTGATGTCAAAAAAATTTGAAAAATCAAGCTTTAAAATTGCAGATTCTTTTACCTCCGGCAACGAGATAACTTTGCCCTCAAACTTTATAACTCCCAAGATAATTGCTAAAATAGTTGAAAAAAGTATCCCAATTAAAATTGCCCCTCTTACGCCGCGAGCTAAAAGAATAGATGTAAAAATTAAGCCAAAAATAGAAATCAAAACCTCAATTCTGTGAATTTCACCAAGCTGTGGTAAATTTGTCCCAGAATTAATTTTTATAATCCCTGCTTGAATAAAACCTATCAAAGTGATAAATAATCCGATCCCCGTTGCAATTGAGTGCTTTAAACTTTTAGGCATTGCATCAAGAACCGCTTCCCTTAACCTTACAAGGGAAAGCAAACTGAACAAAATACCAGAAAGGAAAACAATTGCTAAAGCAGATTGCCAAGAAAATCCCATGCTTCCAACCACGGTATAAGAAAAGAAGAAATTTTGTCCCATACCTGGAGCCAAAGCAATTGGATAATTGGCAAGCAAAGCCATTATCACCGACCCAATCGCGGAACCAAGGCAAGTTGCAACAAGCCCCGCCCCGAAATCAATCCCGGCGTGAGATAAAACAACTGGTTGAACGAAAATTATATAAGACATGGTCATAAATGTAGTAACTCCAGCAATGAATTCGATCTTAATGTTTGTGTTTCTTTTACCAAGCTCAAAAACCTTTTCAAGCAAATTGTTCATATAGGGAATTGATGTTAAGTTTTTAAGTTCTCAAAATTTTATAGCAAAAAATTTCTTCAAAATCAAGCCCCTAAAAAATAGCTTCCACATAAATTAATTCAACATAAAAGAGACCTGCTATATTAGGAAACCATAGACATGTATATTGGAACAAACAAGACAACTCGCTGGAATTAAAAAACTCATTTTAGCAAAACCATTTTCTTACTCGCTTCAAACTCGCCAGCCTTGACTCTATAGATGTAAACTCCACTTGGCAGATCACCAGCGATGAATTTAACAGTTCTTTCCCCTGCTTCAAATTTCTCGTTTTTAATAAGAGTTTTGATTCTTCTTCCCGTTATATCAAAAACCTCTATTGTCACATTAGCTGGCTTAGGAAGAGCAAATTTTATATTCGTCTCCAGGTTGAAAGGATTCGGATAATTTTGATAAAGAATAAATTTCTTAGGAATAGCTATATCAGATCCAGTATCGGTTATGATGAATTCCCATCGTTCTCTCGCTCTATTAACTGCCCTTCTTAATGCTTGCAAACTATCACCACAGACGATCGCAAAACCAATTTTCAATGTATCTTTATTCCTAAACAATGTAGTTCCACCAGAAATAACGACAGAAACATCTCCGGCTCCAGCTGAATCTCTTCTTATACCTCTATAACTTAACGCTTCCCATTTCTCAGATTTTGTGAAGCCATCGTAAATTCCCCACAGATTATCACCCGCATTATTTATAAACCAAACTCCTTGATCACTTCCACCAATTAATGCAATCCCCGTTAATGTCCTCTCACCATCTGGCTCTATATCATATACATAAACGAAATTACCAACCCTATCATAAGCAATCATGTTTTCAATTGCACTTCCAAGATCAAAATCAAGAAATAATCCTGCTCGGAAATTAGCGTAGTCAGAACCAGATTTGTTAATTATTGAATATTTAAGCAGAACAAAGTTCATATCATCAAATGTTTGATCAAACGCAAAGCTGTTAAGCTGAACATCAATTCCAACTCTATTTTGGCTTGGCGCAAGCGAGTCGCTAAAAATTGCAAACCCCTCCTGCGCTGAGATGTTTCCCGGTGTTCTCAAGTAAAAAGGTGTCTTATGTATAAAATCACTTCTCTGTCTCTGCCCCGTTTCATCCCTTGCAACATCAACTATTTTAGAACTGCTAAATCCAGCCATGAAAGCGCCTTCAAAAAGCAAGTTATCCCCATCGCGATAAAGTAAACCCTTTCCCTGCGTGTTTGAAGGATAATCATTGAAAGCAAGATTACCGCGACTTGTGATAGTTAAAGTTATAAAGTTTGCGTTGTGATCTCTGAATGTTGGTCTAACTAAAACCTTGAAATAAACAAAATCACTATATGAACCTGCAGATATTTTCACAACAAATTTAATTGTGTGATTCTCCGGGGTGCTTGGATCTATTCTAAATTTAAATGGTTCTGAAAAGTTACTCTTTGATTGTAAAGTTCCAAGCGCTCCAATTGTAAAAGCACCACTTATTATTTGAACATATGGATCTGCGGTCTCAAGAGTTGCAACGAGATTTGAGGCTGGTGAAAGATAATTCTTGAAAATCCCTTTAATTTGAATCGTCTCGCCTGGGTCAACAGCTCCATCTTTATTTCCAAGCGAATCATCAACGATGAAGTTCTCAAATCTTACTGCAGGAGAGTTAACAGTTAATGCCTTATACGCATTCACGCGCCCATATCCAAGTTGATATTTGTAATTTGGATTTTTGTCATCTATCGGATCAGCTGTGACTCTAATTCTTTCAGCAACTTGATTAGGCGTTAGTTCAGGAAACCTCGCTCTAACAAGCGCTGCGATCCCCGCAACAAGTGGGGTTGCCATTGATGTTCCCATTATAGATATATATGTATCGTTATACCAAGTGTTGAAAATTCTACCGTCCGCGTTAGTTCCACCAGGCGCGCAAACATCTATTGTTTCACCAAAATTTGAATACTCTGCTTTAACATCGTTAGAATCAACTGATGCAACACTTAACACATTATTATATCCAGATGGTGAATGAAATTCGTCGCTTCTATCGTTTCCAGCAGCTGCAACAACGAGCGCACCCCTTGATGTTGCATAATTTATAATCTCCTGCTCAAATCTTGAGCTTCCACCCCCACCCCAACTGCAATTTATGATTTTCGCTCCATTATCCACCGCATAGACAATTCCCTCATAACCATAATAGATTAAATTGTCATCGTCGTCATCAATTGAAACCTTCACTGCCATGATTTTGCTCTTAAATCCAGCCCCTGCAACTCCAATTGCATTATTTGTCACCGCTGAGGCAATCCCTGCAACATGAGTTCCATGAACTGGTTTTTTCTCACTTGGATCGTTATCTTGTTTTGATTGTTGATTATTGAAATTGTCCTTTCCTCCAAAGTCCCACCCAATGAAATCATCAACATATCCATTTCTATCGTCATCCACTCCATTATTCGGTATTTCTCTCCAATTACGCCATATGTTTCCAGCAAGATCAGGATGATCAAGATCAACACCGGTGTCAACTATCCCTATAACTATGTTAGTATCGCCTTGCGTTATATCCCACGCAAGCGGCATCTGAACTTTTCTTAAATACCATTGACGAGTGATAAAATATGGATCGTTTGGAATGAAATGAGGTCTATATATATAGTGTGGTTCTGCATACTCTACACTTTTTAAATTTGAAAGCTTTGCGACAACAAAATCAACACTCATCATCTCGGGAAAGCGAACAATGTAAAATAAGCTTAAATCAGGTTCCCCATTTTTACGCAAATTACCCGCATGAGTCGGAAACATCTTTTCAACAGAAGTTATACCAAGCTGAGCCGATATACTGTTGAACTCTTCAATTTCAACTTTTTTAAGATCGAGACGATTTTTATATTCTGACTTGAATTTCACTATCGCAATCCCAGGAATAAACAAACGCTCTTTATTGCCAACCTGATAAAAATTTCGGCTTATTGCTAAGCCTGAAAGTTCAATTTCTTCGCTTGGATAGAAAAGTGGAGAGATTAAAACAACGGCTATAGACAAAGAGAAAAGCAAAAGAATTTTCATTCTTTCTATTTCTCGTTAATTTTAAAATCAAATATCAAGCTCTAAGACGAACAATCATTAAATTGCTTGCTTTTTATCTCTAAATGGTACAGCTATACAGTTTAATTATTAAATCAAAGCGGGGCGATTTAAATTCGCCCCGCACAAGGATGCCGTAAAATTAAAATGAAATTCCAAATCCAGCGGAAAGAACATTTACATTTCCAAGAGAATAGTCAACATTAAAATCAAAAATTGCAAGACCAAGTTTAAATCCAGCGGTTGCCCTGAAATTATTTTTTCCTTTTAAGCTCAAACTTATGTTTTGGGCTGTTCCAATTGGTGGTTTATATGTATAGTTTATATCGGTCGTGAATGTCTCATATCCAACCCCTCCATACAAAGTAAAGAAAACAAAACTTTTACTTGCGTGTATATTGACATTTAAAGCAGTTGCTTTTAGATAAGATCCAATCTTCAACTGCTGATACACACCTTGAACAGCAACATTTATTGGAAACATAGGAATATACTGGCTTACGCTATGCCCCAAGCCAATTCCTAAAAGATTTATACTTCCGATGTCATCGTTAATCTTTATTGATGGGACAAACCTAACAAGCAATTCGGAATTCAAAGTTGATAAACTTAACTGTGGAACGGCAAGTGGGACGAGGGAAAGCCCAAGACCTCCAGGAAGATTTACATCTTGAACATTTCTATATCTTGTCCTCGCACCTCCATTCTTATCACCAAACACTGTTGCTGTTTCAACATTTGACGGATTATAATCCGCTCCCAATTGAGCTCTAAATTTTTTCATTGACGATGGGACAAATACAGCCATGCCTTTCACTCCAACATAAAATCCAAATAATTTACTCATTGATGCTGTATGATAAAGCCCTGAATTCAAATTTGCCCCCATCACATCAACAAGCGGTTGAATATAACCTTTAACCGCTGATGCTGGAAAACTTCCCATATTCTGATCCACCTGCGAAAAAGCAAAGGATGATAAAAATATCAAGGAAATAACTAAAATAATAATTCGCTTCATTTTTGTCTCCTTTTTTAGTTTTTAGATTTAGCTTACTCTCTCAAGAACAAAATCTGCAAGTTTCATTAATGACTCTTTTGCCTGCGATTCAGGAAAATCATTTATGAAATGTTTTGCTCTTTCAAGATAACTTTCAGCAATCTTTAGCGTATAGTCAATACCACCATAACTTCTCACGAAGTCAATCACATAATAAATGTCTTTAATTTTCGGATTATTTTTTATGATTTTCATCACACGACGGAAATCCTTACGGGAAGAATTTTTAAGGGCGTAGATCAAAGGTAATGTTATTTTCCCGTCTTTTATATCTGACCCTACTGGTTTTCCAGTAATACTGCTATCGCCCATATAATCAAGTAAATCATCCCTTAGCTGAAATGCTATGCCAAGATTTTCTCCATAGTTTTTGAGTTTATCAATTACAATCTCGTCATCAGTGGTGCTCGCTGCACCAAGCTCACAGCACGCTGCAATTAAGGAAGCAGTTTTATCAGAAATTATCCTGAAATACATTTCTTCATCTATATTGTTTGCTTTAGCGTTTTGGATTTCAAGCAATTCGCCTTCGCTCATCCTACGAACCGCTTCGCTTGTAATGTGAAGAAATTTATATTCTTTGTGTTTCAAAGATATTAGCAATCCTTGCGCAAGAAAGAAATCACCGACAAGAACAGCAACCTTATTCCCCCAAATAGCATTCAAAGATGGGAACCCCCTCCGCATATCCGATTCATCAACGACATCATCATGGACAAGTGTAGCTGTATGGAGAAGTTCAACAAGCGTAGCCGCATGATAAGTTGATTCGTTTATTTCACCAGCAAGCTTTGCGGATAAAAGCACAAGAGTTGGTCTTATTCGCTTCCCCTTTTGCCTTAGAATATAGTGAGCAATTATGTTAAGAAGCTTTACTTTTGAAAACATCGCTCTTTTAAAGGAGCGTTCAAATTCAATAAGTTCATTTTTTATGGGTTGTATGATTTCAGTTAAATTCACAATTTTAAACCATATTTTGTTTTAAAGTCCAGTTTTTTTACCTGTTAGATGAACAATGAATATGCTTAGCTCATAAAGTAAATAAAGCGGTATCGCAAGTGTAGCTTGGCTTGCAATATCAGGTCCAGGCGTCAAAAGCGCAGCTATAATCAAAATCACAACAACGGCATGTTTTCTGTAATGTCTCATAAAAGCGGGCGTCAATATCCCAATTCTTCCAAGAAAAAATGAAAGCATCGGCAGTTCGAAAACAACTCCAGAAGCAAGCATAAGACCGATGACGAAACTCATGTATTCATTTATCGCAATTATATTCTGAATTTCCTTACTACCAAACCCTGCAAAAAATCTCAATGAAATAGGAAGCACCACAAAATATGCAAAGACGATCCCAGCAAAAAAACACAACGATGAAAAAGCAACGATCCAAAGTACATATTTTTTCTCCCTTGGCAATAAACCCGGCTCGACAAATTTCCAAAATTGATAAAGGGTAAACGGTAAACTTAAAACAAAGCCAGAAATTATAATCACCTGCATATAAAGCATAAATTGACCATACGGTTTCAGATTTTGAAGCGTAAAACCTGCCTTCTTCGCTGGCACAATTAAAATACCATTAACTATCGCATCACTAAACAAAGCACAAATTATAACACCGATGACAATTCCAAGCAAAGATTTTATAATTCTCGCCCTCAACTCTTCAAGATGTTCCCAAAAACTCATCTCCTTCTCGTAGGTTTCCGTATCGTTAACTTTAACATTTTCGATCCTTGGCTCAGACATTGACCTGAAAGTTTAACTGAATTTTTTGATAAGTTAAACAATTAAATAGTCAAAATCAATTTTACCGAATTCGCTAAAAAGGGTTGATAATTAGGTGATAATTTTGCTAAATTAAAACCTGTGCCGATAAATAAGATGAATCTAAACAAAATTGTAGAAAAAAATGGAACCGATACGAGTTGCCTTTCTATGGCACATGCATCAACCTTATTACAAAGAGGATGGGGAATATCTTCTTCCTTGGGTGAGATTCCATGGTATTAAAGATTACTGGGATATGGTTAGAATACTTGACGACTACCCCAAAATCAAACAAAATTTCAACCTTGCTCCTTCTCTTATCGTTCAGATCTTGGATTATGTCAATAATAAAGCAGAGGACAAAATTCTCAAACTTACAAAGAAAAAACCCCAAGATCTAAGCGAAGATGACAAGTTTGAAATCTTGAAAAACTTCTTCATAGCAAATTTTGAGAGAATGATCAAACCATATCCAAGATATCTTGAACTTTTCAACAAACGAGGCGGGTTTTCCTACACAGCTGAAAAATTTGAGGAGGTTTGTTCAACCTTCAGCGAACAAGATTGGCTTGATCTTCAAGTATGGTATAACCTTGTCTGGGTTGGCGAATATAGCAAATATGATGACCCATTTAAAAAATTTTTTGAAAAAGGAAGAGATTTTACCGAGCAAGAAAAACACATTTTAATAGAGGGACATTATCAAATTTTGTCAAGGATAATTCCTAAATATGTAGAAGCACAACAACGAGGTCAAATTGAGGTAAGCATAAGTCCTTTCTATCATCCAATTCTCCCGCTCTTGTGTGATACCTCTGTTGCAAAAATTTCCAACCCAGATATAAAATTACCAGCCAAAAAATTTACTCATCCAGAAGACGCAGATGCTCAAATAAAAAAGGGAATTGAACTTTACATTCAAATTTTTGGTGAAAAACCAAAGGGAATGTGGCCAAGCGAAGGAAGCATAAGCGAGGATGTTTTAAATCTTGCAGCTGAAAATAAAATTAAATGGATTGCATCAGATGAAGAAGTTTTAATTAAGTCGCTCATGGAGAATAACAATATCGACAGAATCAAAATCTATAAGCCCTATTCTTACAAAACATCTTTCGGTGAGGTTAAAATCGTATTCAGGGACAGAATTCTTTCAGATTTAATTGGATTTGTATATTCAAGTTGGAATCCTGACGACTCCGCTCGCGATCTCGTAAATAGAATTTTAAAAATCCGCGATGATATCATAAAAAGTGAAGGAGAAGAAGCATTAAAAAACTCAATCGTAAGCATAATCCTTGATGGAGAAAATTGTTGGGAATATTATCAAAGCGATGGGAAAGATTTTTTGCGAACTCTCTATTGGCTGATTTCAAATGATGAGAGAATTCAAACTGTCAGATTAAATGATTTTCTTTCTGGTGCTAATTCGGTTGCCTTGGGGAAAATTTTTCCAGGCTCGTGGATAAACGCAAACTTCAATATCTGGATCGGTCATGAGGAAGATAACAGAGCTTGGGATCTTCTCAAGCAAGCTCGGGATTTTCTCGTTCAAGAAATTACGAAAGGTAAACATAGCGAAGATAAAATAAAAAAAGCATGGGAAGAGATTTACATCGCCGAGGGAAGTGATTGGTGTTGGTGGTTTGGTGATGAACATATAACTGCACAAGCCGATGAATTTGACCAACTGTTTAGAAAACATCTCATTAGAATTTACGAACTATTCGGAGCCGAACCGCCTGTTGAATTATATCATCCAATAAAGCGCAAATTTGTTAAGTTCTTTTTAGTTGAGCCAAAGAAATTTATTTACCCATCAATTGATGGTTCAAGAACGCGTAATTTTGAATGGGAAAACGCAGGTTACTATGACACTGCTCACACAGGAACAGCAATGCATCAGGTATCAGCACTTGTGAAAAGAATATATTTCGGATTCAATGAAGCAAATTTTTATGTCAGAGTTGATACCTCGAGGGACTTAACAGAAAATCACAAAATTGAAATTCATTTCACAGAACCATGTGAGATAAGGATTGAGTTTAACCATGAGGGTTTTTCCGTCAGGAAAATAAAAAAGCGGAATAATCAGGAGATATTTGAGATAAAATATGCATTTAAAGAGATCTTTGAATTCGCAATAAGTAGAAAGACTTTGTGTGCTGAGGGAGATTTTAAAAGAGTCAGATTTCACATTCATGCCTATGAAAACCACAAAGCCATAGAGAAATGGCCTAAGGAAGAGTCAATAGTTGTAAATTTAAAAAACAAAGCCCGATGATGGGCAGGCACCCCTACGTCACACGAAATTAGTTGCCTACCGTTGCTCCCTTCCGGGCCTGGCGGGGTTTGGCAACATTTCGTTGCGCAGGACCTTGCCCAAACATCGGGCTTTTTCGTGCCCGGGACCGGACTCGAACCGGTACGTCCCTTTCGGGACACAGGATTTTAAGTCCTGTGCGTCTACCATTTCCGCCACCCGGGCACCAATTTCTCTAAAAATTTAAAAAATCAAGAACTCAAAACAAAATTTTCACTTCTTCTTCCCAATCTGTGCTTTCCAAACTTCATAATTTTTCCTTATATCCTGTAAAACCTCAATATCAATTAAATCATCATTTCGCATTCTCACATCATAATTTTCCCAACCCATGAAATTCTGCAAAGATTTTTTCGTCTTTTCATCAAAAACTCCATTTACTGGACCATCATAAAATCCACGATCTTTCATAATCTGCTGTAATTCCCTACAAATTTTCTCATCTATTTTGACAAGGTTTTTGGGATCGCTTTTGAAAAAGTAAAGTTTATGAAGATTATACAATCGTTGGAGTTCATCAAGCGGTTTTGGATGATCATAAATGCTTATATCAATGTAATTATCCATCGTGCTATCATAGCCAGCTCCTTTTTTAACAACAAGCAAAGCAGCGGATTGTTCACCTCGCTTATCTCCTCCAGCTTTACCACCAGCAACAAGCGCAGCAACAAGTCGGTCAGCAAGTGTTCCCTTTGTCTCTTCAAATGTTTTTGCCATAGCCTCAACTGTCTTTTGATCAACAAGTATATTTCCTTGAACAGCGTAATACTTACCAACTATTATTTGTCCTTTACCCCCATATTTTTTCTCAGCTCCATAACCCACAATTCCGCCAGCCCAATCAAAGCACTCACTCCCCGTCCAACTTGCTGAATTACCTTTAAAATCAACTATTCCAACTTGTCTTAATTCCCTTTGTGGATCATTTTGCAAAAGTATTTGAAGCACTTGTTCGGCTGTTGCACCATTCTCAAGGAGCGCGAGCCCAGTTGGACCATATCCAACATTTGCGAAACTTTGTGTCGCAATCGCGCCAACATTTGCTTTCGCCCAAGGCACGATTGGTCTAACATTTGGAAACTTTGATTGTACGGCAACCCCTACCTCATTTGCCACGGGATCAAAAGCAACAATTGAAAATGTCGCAACCAATTTAGGTTTAACAAAGTCGGTTGGAAAATTAACAACAAACAGCAA
The DNA here is from genome assembly GCA_039630395.1 of Candidatus Kryptonium sp. GTDB lineage: Bacteria > Bacteroidota > Ignavibacteria > Kryptoniales > Kryptoniaceae > Kryptonium. Next base: position 63,990 of record JBCNVC010000004.1, read on the forward strand.
CAAAATCGCAATTATAAAAATTGAAATTGCTCTCATCTTAGCCCCTCCATTTTATTATTGATTTAAAAAGCAAAACCTCAATCAATTCACTTCTGCCTTATTATATATTCCAATCCCTCGGGGCTGACGCTTATAAGTTTTAAATATTCCGGTAAAACTATTTGAGGTTTAACAAGCCCTGTCTTATCATTGACAACATCAAGATAGCTAACATAAGCTTTTACTATTGTATCTTTATCAGACTCCGTTGGCACAAGCTTTGAGAGAATTCCACGCACGACAACTTTTATATTTGGCGGGAAAAGCATAACTTCTTTATCCAGCGGCATTTCAGTCACATACACCGGAACAATAAACTCACGCTCAACGATTTGATCAGCTAAAAACTTAACTTGGGCAAAGCCATCACTCAACTTAATTAATCTCTCATTTGGATTCAAAATTTTAATCCTTACGCTGATTTCTTGACCTGTTTTTTCAATTAAAACTTTATCTGTAAACACCATATCAACTTTTGAGATCACGGATTCAGCACCTGATATCACAACGCTATCTGGAAAAATCTGCGGCGGATACGCAAAATCTATGTTTTCTTTGCTTATTTCATAAGCAAAAACAACGGGGACTTTTTTCTCAGCCCTTTTGTCTAATTCAAAATTCAATGTCTCAGGATCTATCCGAATGATATTGACATTTTCTGGAAGCGGAACCCTGACCCGATGATCACTAAGTAAATTCACACTCACATTTCTTTGAACACCTGAGAGATCAATTAAGATATTTGGTTGGGATAAAAAATAAAAGGGCAGGATCTTCCAACCCTGCCCTCTCAATTTGAGATTAACAAATTCGGGATAATTATTTTTTATTGCCTTTTCCGGATGGAGATTTTTTATAACAACTTTCGCGTTGAAATTTTCTTCATACTCTCCATTAAGATTAACAATCACCCAAAGAAAAAAGGCAAAAAAAGCCGAAAAAATGAATGAAACATAGTTTTTCATTTATTTTCAACCGAACTTCGCTTTTATGATTTTTTCAATTAATTCTTCCTTGGTTGCCTTTGAAATCTCACGACCTGTTAATTCAATTTCCTCAATTTTTCTTGCAATTGATCTAAGTTGCATCACGCTCAAATTTTCAAGATAAGAACGAAGTTCATCTGGAGAATTTGCTTCTGGTAAATCAACAGGATCAACTTGTGCTTTTCCACTTGAGATACCAGGTAATTTTTCAGGATAAATTAACATTTCAAGATCATCAATTGGTCTTGGTATGACATGTACTGAGACGAGTTCCCCAACTCTTTGAGCAGCTGCTGCGCCTGCATCAACCGCCGCTTTCACAGCAGCAACTTCACCAATTATTTTGATCGTCACATAACCCCCTCCGATATATTCCTTGCCGACCAATTTAACATTTGCAGCCTTACAAGCTGCATCTGCTGCCTCAATGGCAGCCACAAGTCCTCTTGTTTCTATCATTCCGAGGGCGTATTCAATCATAATTTAAACCTTGTGTTAAGTTTTTACTTCCCTTCCGGTCGCTTCGGTAAAATAAGTTCAACATCAGCATGAGGTCTTGGTATGACATGTACTGAGACGAGTTCTCCAACTCTTTGAGCAGCTGCTGCACCTGCATCGACCGCCGCCTTCACGGCACCGACATCACCACGAACCATAACTGTAACATAACCACCACCGATAACTTCTTTACCAATCAAAGTTACTTTAGCAGCTTTACACATTGCATCAGCTGCTTCAATTGCTCCAACAAGCCCTTTTGTTTCAATCATTCCAAGTGCATCAAGTGTTTCTGCCATATGAAAATTTCCCTAATTTGTTTTTGTTTGGCATCTGAAAAAATATAATCAGTTGTTTTAAAATTATCAAATCAAATAACATAAATTACCAAGCGACAAAAACAGCGTTCTTGTAATTTTTTTTCAACTCACGAATGCTATCTCCTCCAAATTTTTCAAGAACAGCATTTGCAATAACTGGAGCAACCACCGATTCAGCTATTACACTTGCTGATGGAACTGCGCAAAAATCAGAACGCTCATATCTTGACTTTGTTTGTTTTAACAATTTCAAATCAACACTTGCCAGTCCCTTAATAACTGTTGAAATTGGTTTCATTGCAACTCTTAAAACTATTGGTTGACCGTTTGTCATCCCACCTTCTATTCCCCCTGCACGGTTCGTTTTACGATAAATTACCCCATCTTTCACAAAAATTTCATCATGCACTTCCGAGCCAAATTTGGTTGCATTTTCAAACGCCGGACCTATTTCAACACCTTTAACAGCTTGAATTGACATAATCGCCTGTGCTAATAGTCCATCAAGTTTTCTATCCCATTGAACATAACTTCCAAGCCCAACCGGTAAACCCGTAATGAAAACCTCAAAAATTCCACCAACTGTATCACCGTTTTTCATTGCTTCTCTTATAACATTTACCATCTTTTCGCCAACAACTTTATCAATACATCGCACTTCCGATTTATCAGCCAATAAACTTAATTCAAAAGCACCTTTGGATTTGCGAATTATTTTAAGAACTCGTTTCTCAAGTTTATTTTTATCATCGTATCCAGCATATCCTATCTGAATGACATGGCTTCCGATGAAAATTCCAATTTCTTCAAGTAATTTTCTTGCAATTGAACAACACGCTACCCTTATGGCCGTCTCCCTTGCGCTTGCTCTTTCAATTACATTTCTTATATCATCAAAAGCATATTTAAAATATCCTGCAAAATCAGCATGACCAGGACGAGGTATTGTTATTTTTTCAACATCGTCGCTGATTTTTTCTATTGACATTTTCTCCTTCCAATTTTCCCAATCGCGATTTTTGATCATCAATGCTATAGGGCTTCCGATCGTTTTACCATTCCTTACACCGGAGATGATTTCAACTTTGTCGTCTTCAATTCTCATTCGTCCTCCGCGCCCATAGCCCATTTGTCTTCTTTTGAGATGAAAGTTTATATAGTTGTGATCTATTTCGAGCCCCGCTGGAATACCCTCAACAATTCCGACAAGTGCTTGACCGTGCGATTCTCCAGATGTTAAAATTCTTATCATTGTTAGGAAAAATTCTTTTTAAAAAAATTAAACAAGGGCTTTTCTATTTGCAAATAAACTCAACCAAAACTATATTTTTAAAAAGAAGGTTCTGCACAAAATAACAGGAGGTAAAACTATGGTAATTGCAACTGAATTAAGGGAAGGCATGGCGATCATAATTGAGGGGACGATTTACAAAGTCATTGAAGCAAAAATCCACGCTGGAAGCGGACAAATGCAAGGCTTTGTATCAGCGCGACTTTTGAACCTTTCAACTGGACATTATACGGAAAGAAGATTTAGAACAGATGAGAAAGTTGAAGATGTTGAACTTATAAGAAAACCCATGGAATATATTTACAACGATGGAGATTTGTATTACTTTATGGATCCGCAAACTTATGAACAAGTTGGAGTACCCAAAGAATCATTGGGAAACTTCGCAAAATTTCTAAAAGAAGGAACAAAAGTGGATGTTGAATTTCTTGGTGAACAGCCCGTTAGCGTTAGATCTCCAAAAACAGTTGATCTTAAGGTTATACTAACAGGATCTGGTGTTAAAGAAGCACAAGATAACACAATGAAAAGCGCAACACTTGAAAACGGCATGGAAATACTTGTACCACAATTTATCAAGGAAGGAGAAATCGTAAGAGTTGATGTTGAAACAATGAAATATGTTGAAAGAGTAACACAGAAAAAAGTTTAAACCTGGGCTCGTTTATATTACTTGCATTTTATTAGGATGGTCAAGGTAATCACACCTTAAATTTCCATCATTCTAAAATCGCTTGATATATTTGCAAATTTTTTTTATATTTTTAACAAGACAATTAAATTATTAAATTTTTCAAATGAAGCTTCCAAAACAAATATCACGATTTTGCGACTATTGCGGAGGCAAGCAGAGGTTTAAGTTCAGAGGAAATTTTGAAACTGAGCCAGATAGTAAGTTTTGGTATGCTTGTCAAAAGTGTAAACATGTTGTCCTTGTCTCTATTGAAGAGTTAAATCTACAACAAGACGAAAACTCTCAGGAAAACTATAGAATTTACTCAGCAGCAGAAACATATGAAGTTGGAGAATTAATTTACCATACGGAATGGCAAGATTACGGAAGAGTTAAAAAGAAAGAGATATCCTCAAGCGGTTATAGCATAATCGTTGTTGAGTTTGAAAAAATTGGACAAAAAAAACTTGTTGAAAATTTTAAACAATAAAAAAGCGAGGTGATAAAATTGGTAGGCATAATAGTTCAAGAAGGAGAATCACTTGACAAAGCATTAAAAAGGTTCAAGAAGAAATATGAGCAGGCAGGAATCCTGCGTGAATACAAGCGGAGAACTTTTTACACCCCCCCATCAGTGAAAAAGAAAATGAAAAGGGCAAAAGCGATCCGCAGAAATCAGCGCATAATGATGGAACAGATGTAATTTAAAACAAACTCTTTCTCTGCTTGTGAATAAGAAAAAAAAGCAAGTGCTGAAAAAGCATCGGAAGAAAGAGAGAAAAATGAAAGAAAAAATGCGCAAACTCAGAGAAATGCTTGCTCAAATGAAACAACAAGAGCAAGCACAAGAAAACTAATTTACAGTTCTGTAAAAATAATAAAGATTTCCTTCGGAACGAGTTAAATAAGAAAAGCAACATTTGTGCGTTGTTGTTATAAGCAGGGTCCGTTTAAAAATTTGCTCTAAATTTACAAGACGCTCGTTCCGAAGGAAGTTTATTTTTTATAGCGAAAATTTGAAACAAATACATATCTCTAATAAAACTATGGGCAAAGTTGGCAAATTATGGCAAAAGAAGGTAATCGGTTTTGCATATACTTTTGATGATGTCCTCCTGGTTCCGGCTAAATCAAATGTCCTTCCGAGAGAAGTTGATGTATCAACATATCTCACTAAAAATATAAAGCTAAATATCCCCCTTGTAAGTGCAGCAATGGATACTGTTACAGAATCAGAGATGGCAATAGCAATCGCACGAGAAGGTGGAATTGGAATAATACACAAAAATATGACGATTGAAAAACAATCAAGTGAAGTTGATAGGGTTAAACGATCAGAAAGTGGAATGATATTAAATCCCATAACGCTAACACCTGATAGAAAGGTTCGTGAAGCTCTTGAGATAATGAGTCATTATAAAATTTCGGGAATACCCATCGTTGATTCAAATGGAAAGCTTGTCGGGATTTTGACAAATCGCGATTTGAGATTTGATCCTGATCCTGAAGCAGAAGTTTCTAAATATATGGTGAACTCAAACTTGATAACTGCTCCCCTCGGGACAACGCTTGAAGAAGCCGAGAAGATACTACAAAAACATAAAATAGAAAAACTTCCAGTTGTTGATAAAAATGGTTATCTTCGCGGTCTCATAACATTCAAAGATATTCAGAAAAAGAAAAAGTATCCAAACGCCTGTAAAGATGAACTTGGTCGTCTCAGAGTTGGCGCAGCTGTTGGAATTAAATCAGATACGCTCGAAAGAGTTGAAGAACTTAAAAAGGTGGGCGTTGATGTGATAGTTATAGACACCGCGCATGGTCATTCCAAAGGTGTAATAGAAATGTTGAAAAAAATAAAGAAAAAGTTCCCAGAACTTGATGTAATAGCTGGTAATGTTGCAACCGCTGAAGCAACTATTGATCTCATAAAAGCTGGGGCTGATGCAGTTAAAGTTGGAATAGGTCCTGGCTCAATTTGTACAACAAGAGTCGTCACGGGCGTTGGTGTTCCTCAAGTTACAGCTATTATGAACTGCGCAGAAGTAGCAATGAAATATAAAATCCCGATCATAGCAGACGGTGGAATAAAACAAACTGGAGACATCGCAAAAGCAATTGCAGCCGGAGCTGATTCCGTAATGATCGGCGCATTATTCGCTGGAACCGAAGAAAGCCCGGGCGAAAAAGTTTTATATGAAGGAAGAAGTTATAAAGTTTACCGTGGAATGGGATCAATTGAAGCAATGAAGGCAGGAAGCAGTGATAGATATTTCCAAGATGTTGAAGACGATATCAAAAAACTCGTCCCCGAAGGCATTGAAGGCAGGGTCCCATACAAAGGTCATTTAAGTGATGTTGTTTATCAAATGATTGGTGGTCTAAGATCTGCCATGGGCTATTGCGGTGCAAGAAACATTGAAGAAATGAAGACGAAAACTAAATTTATCTTGATGACAAGCGCTGGACTTAGAGAAAGCCATCCACACGATGTCATAATCACAAAAGAAGCCCCAAATTACAGCATATCAAATCTTTAAGTGAGATGTCCCCAACGAAAATCAAACTTGAAAAAGTTAGAAAAAAACTTGATGATCTTAAAATTGACGCTGTTCTAATAACTCACCTACCAAATATAAGATACCTAACAGGATTTTCCGGTTCATCAGCGCTCTGCATTATAACAAAGACAGATGCGTTTTTCATAACTGATTTTAGATATAAAGAGCAATCAAAACAACAAGTAAAGTGTTTTAAAAGATTTATAACAACCGGAAAGACTTCACTTGACTTAATTTATGAAGAAAACATCTTCAGCAAAGTTAGAAGGGTTGGGTTTGAAGCAAATCACATACCTTTCTCGCTCGTTCAGGAATTGAAGAAGAGGTTTAAAAACTTAAAGTTCATATCAACAAAAAATTTCATTGAAGAAATTTCCGCAATCAAAACCAGCGATGAAATTGAAAACATAAAATACGCAATTAAAATAAGCGAGAAAGTTTTTAAAGAAATTATAAAAATTATCAAACCTGGGATATCAGAAATTGACATCGCTTCTGAAATATCATATCTTCAAAGAAAATACGGCGCAGAAAAAGATGCTTTTGACATAATTGTTGCAAGCGGATGGAGGAGTGCTCTACCTCACGGAGTTGCCACAAGTAAAAAACTTAAAAAAGGAGAACTTGTCGTAATTGATTTTGGCTGTGTTTATAATGGTTATCATTCAGATATAACACGAACAATATCTATCGGAAAAGCTTCATCCGAAGCAAGAAAAATTTATCAAATAGTGCTTGATGCTCAAACGAAAGCGATTGAAAATGCAAGAAGCGGTCTTAAGGCAAGCGAGCTTGATTCTATCGCAAGAGATTACATTAAACAAAAAGGTTATGGCAAGTTTTTCGGACATTCGCTTGGACATGGGATCGGAACAGAAATACACACGATTCCGAGGATAGCTCCAGGAAGTGATTACATTTTGCAAAATGGAAATGTTATAACAATTGAACCAGGGATTTACATTCCGGAATTCGGCGGAGTTAGGATTGAAGATGATATCTTGATAAATTCAAATATATCAGTTTTAACATCATTACCAAAAAATTTAATTGAAATCTGATGCCAAGAAAAGTTTTGATGATAACCTATTATTTTCCACCTGTTATTTACGGTTCCAGTTTGAGAGTTTTCAATTTTGCTAAGCATCTTACGGAATACAATTGGTATTCGTCAATTTTGACACTTAATCACTCTATATTTCCAGCGTTAAAAGATTTCACTATCTCCGAAGATATAAGGAAAAGCAATACTCAAACATACGCAGTAAATCTTATAAAACCACTTTCAACGATTGCATCTTTAAATTTTCCCGAGCCAAAGAAATCATTAATACCAAGATTCTTATATTACATTGGTAAAATTTTTGGCATCAGAGAACCTGAAGAGGTTTGGAAATTTAAAGCGATTAAATTCGGCGAGAAAATTTTGAAATCCCAACGCTACGATGTGATTATCACTTTCAGTCCTCCATTTTCAACCGCTCAAGTCGGCGCTTACTTATCTAAAAAATTCAGGATCCCGCTTATAATTGATTATTCCTCACTCCCTTTTCAAAAGAAATTTGTTGCTTCATTAGAGAAAAAATTACTAAGATCTGCTTCGTCGGTCATAGTTGACAACCGCAAGATAAAAGATCACCTCCTCCAAAATTATCTCTTCC
>JBCNVC010000004.1:72115-81767 GCA_039630395.1 Candidatus Kryptonium sp.
GGGCGTTGATTTTTCAGAATTTGAAAATTTACGCCCAACAGAAGATGAGAAATTTACTCTTACATTATGTTATGGAAAGATCACTGCAAAAAAGCTCAAGTTAATTCTAAGTGCATTATCTTACCTCTCGCGAAAAGAGCCCCTTTTTAAAAAATTGCTTTTACTTAACCTGATCGGTGTTCCATCCGCTGAAATCCTCAACTTGATTAACCGACTTCAATTAAGAGAAAATGTTAAAATTTACCTGAACTTACAGCGTGAAAATTACATAAAAATTCTCCTCTCCTCTGATTTTCTCATCTATTTAGATGATTTTGACATTTCAAACACCCCCTATGATTACTTAGCGGCGAGAAAACCATATATTGCAATAATAAACGGGCAGAATAATTTCAGATATATAATCGGCGATTATAAAAACTCGCTCGTAGCCGACGCAAGTGATTCTTCATCAATTACAACCGCATTTGCTAAAGCCTTTGAATCCTTCATTAACCACAGAACACCTACTCCAAAGATATATCCAGAAAATTACGATATTAAAAAGGTCATAATAAATCTCGTTCGTGAACTTGAAATGTTCACATTTGATTAAAACAAAAAGATATAAACGATGAAAATTCTCGTTGTAGGTTCAGGGGGACGGGAGCATGCACTGGTTTGGAAAATTGCACAATCGGAAAAAGTTGAGAAAATTTATTGTGCTCCTGGAAATGCAGGGATTTCAGAAATTGCCGAAACTGTGCAAATCAAATCTGAAGATCTAAACTCGCTTTTAAATTTTGCAATCGAGAAAAAAATTGATCTTACTGTTGTAGGACCAGAGCTACCTCTTTCCCTTGGTATTGTTGATTTGTTTGAATCACATGGATTAAAAATTTTTGGACCAAGGAAATTACCTGCTGAAATTGAAAGTAGTAAAGTTTTTGCGAAAAATTTTATGAAAAAATACGGTATACCGACGGCGAATTACGAAACTTTCACATTTGAAGAAAGCGAGAAAGCAAAAAAATTTGCTCAAAGTTTAAATCCACCTATCGTAATAAAAGCCGATGGTCTAGCAGGTGGAAAAGGTGTAACGATATGCGAAACAATTCAAGATGCGTTAAATACAATTGATTTATATTTCAAAAATAAAATTTTTGGCTCAGCCGGTGAAAAAATTGTGATTGAAGAATTTCTAAATGGTGAAGAAGTGTCAGTTTTTGCCATAACAGATGGTGAAGATTTTATCACACTTGCCCCAGCACAAGATTATAAGCGAGCCCTTGACGGCGACAAAGGTAAAAACACCGGTGGAATGGGCTCATACGCCCCAACGCCGATTATTAACTCAGAAATACTTGAAAGAGTAAAAAACGATATCATTAAACCAACAATTCAAGGTTTAAAAAATGAAGGTAGAGAATATAAAGGATGTCTATATTGTGGTTTAATGCTAACTGAAGATGGTCCAAAGGTCCTTGAATTTAACTGTCGCTTTGGAGATCCAGAGACACAAGTCATATTACCATTGTTAGAAGGAGACATAATTGAGATGTTTTTCAGGGCGATTGATGGTGGAATAAAAAATTTTGATTACGCTGTTAAAAATGCAACAGCCGTATGTGTTATACTTGCATCGGCAGGTTATCCAGATAACTACGAAATTGATAAAGAAATAAAAGGTCTTGATGAAGCAAGAGAAATTAATGATGTTATTATATTTCATGCTGGGACGAAAAAAGTCAATGGTAAAATTGTAACCTCAGGCGGGCGCGTTATGGGAATCACGGCAATTGGCGCAGAGAACGACTTTGAAAATACAATTAAAAAAGCTTATTCAGCAGTTGAAAAGATAAAGTTTGAGGGAATGCACTATAGAACCGACATTGGCAAAAAGGCAATTGAATTTTTAAAAACAAAAAGAAGATAAAATGTCCTCAATTTTTTTAAACAAACAAAATAAACTTCGTAATGGCTGGAAAATTTTGCTTTTCCTAATAACTTTCGCTATTTCTCTCACCATAGTAAGCTCAATTTTTAGTTTATTTGCCCCAATTTCAGATTTCATAATTAGTGAAATCGTTTTTTTAATTTCGGTGATGATTTCAAGTTTTATAATGATGAAGTTTTTGGAAAAAGAAAATCTGCTTAATATAGGTTTAAGATTTAAACCTGGTACTACTTACGAAATTGTACTTGGCTTGATTTTAGGTTTTTTGATGATAACAGCCGTAGTCCTCCCGAACATAATTCTCGGTTATTATAAATTTGAGCTCACGCCAAATATTATAATACCGCAGATTTTTGAAGCGATGCTATTTTTTACGCTTGTTGCATTTGCCGAAGAAATTTTATTTCGCGGTTATCCTTTTCAAAGATTGATTGATGGAACTAATCCAACTATTGCCACATTGATTTTTTCACTTTTTTTCTCATTAGCACATTTCCAAAATCCAAACATCAATATAATTGCAGGTGTGAATATCTTTCTTGCCGGAGTATGGCTTTCGGTATCGTATATTAAAACTCGCTCCCTATGGTTTCCAATTTCGCTTCATTTCTCCTGGAACTTCTTTCAAGGTTATCTTTACTCCCTTCCAGTAAGCGGAACAATTTTGATAGAGCCAATTTTTGATGTTGAAATATCAACTGAAAATTTGATATCTGGTGGTGATTTCGGTCCGGAAGGAAGTTTAATAACAAGCTTAGTGCTTTTCATTTCAACCATATTCATTATAAAAAATCCTCATCTAAGCAGTGAGTAAGCATCTTAATATACTTTGCTTGTTATTTTCGTTTGTGGTTAAAGCCTTTTCCCAAGGTGTTATAATAAACGAAATAATGAATGCCCCTCAAAGTGGAGAACCTGAATGGATAGAGATTTTAAATTTCTCAAGCGAACCAATCAATCTGAAAAACTGGAAAATATCAAATAGAAATACATCTACAAAATACACAATAACATCAACTGATTATATCCTTCAACCGGATAGCTATGCAGTTATAACAAGAAGCGATACCATTTTTTACTTCCACAGCATACCTTCCAAAGTTTTCATAGTTTCAAGAATGCCAACTTTTTTATTCAGAAACGATTCCGATGCAGTAGTGATTTTTGATTCAAACGATAACACTATTGACAGCGTTTATTACAAAAGAACTTGGGTTGTCAGTGGATATTCAATGGAACGAATTTATCCAAACGGGAACTCAAATTTAAGATCAACTTGGGGAATTTCTATTGATCCCAAAAGAGGCACACCAGGTCGAAAAAACAGCATAATGGCTAAATATAACGATATCGCAGTGAAAACATTTACGATTGAACCTTCTCAAGTTTTCCAAGGTCAAAGTTTTAAGGTCAAAGCGACTATTTACAACATTGGGATAAGAACGGCTGAAAATTTAAAAGCAGAGTTCTATGTAGATTTGAACAAAAATTCCGTTTTTAATGAAGACGAAAAACTTGGTGAAAACATTATTTCGCAAGTTATTGAATCAACAGATTCAATTTCAATTGAAGTTAACATCTCTGGCTTAATCTCCGGAGATTATCAATCACTTTTTAAAGTTATTTTCAGCCCTGACGAAGATACCACGAATAATTCTGTAAGAAAATCTATATCAATACTTCCACCGCCTCTTTCTTTCAATTCCGTCGTTATTAATGAGATAATGTATGCTCCGATTTCACCAGAGCCAGAATGGATAGAACTATACAACAAAACTGGAACATCAATAAACTTGAGAAATTGGAGAATCGGCGATTCTCAAACTTTACGAACGATAAACATTGACTTCGTTTTAAACCCAAATGATTATATTCTTTTAACATCAAGAGATACCATCACCTCAATTTATCCATGGCTTAGGGATAAAACGAGCAAAATTTTGATTATTTCTCTTCCCGCATTTAATAACGACGAAGACGCCGTGCGAATCTACGATCAATATGGAAATCTAATTGACTCAGTTTATTATTTTTCAAGCATGGGTGGAACAAATGGCTTCTCGCTTGAAAGAATTTCATCAGATAAACCTTCAAACCTTGCCTCAAATTGGGGCACTTCAAAAAGTCCTTTTAGAGCCACACCATTACTTAAAAACTCACTAACTCAAAAAAATAAAGATTTAACCATTACAAGCATACAACATTCAAAACCTGCTCTTAAATCTAACCCAGTTGAAATAAACATCTTCGTCAAAAATGTTGGGATTTCGGCAATTAAAGATTTCACAGTTAAACTTTTTAATGACGAAAACACCGATAAATTACCTCAATCAAATGAATTGATCGGGGAAAAAGTTAGCAACTTGAACCTTGCCTCAGGCGATTCAATAAATATAAATTTTTACTTTACACCAGATTCTGTAAAGCCATATAGCTTAATTGCTATTGTTTCACATCCTGAAGACGAAGATACGCTTAATAACATATTTCATAGCCGACTCGAGATTTCATATCCGAGCGGAACGCTTTTGATAAGCGAGATCATGTTCGCTCCAACCGGTGATGAACCTGAATGGATTGAGATTTACAACGCAAGCAATGAGGTCATCAATCTTAAAAACTGGAAAATAGCTGATGTTGCCGACAATGTTGCGATGACGAAAACTGATTTCTTTATCTTACCAAATGAGTATCTCGTGCTTTCAAGAGATAGCTTAATTTTAAACTTTTACCCAACGACATTAAAGATATTAACCCTTCCTCTTCCTACTTTGAACAATTCTGGAGATGCGGTTGTAATTTACGATCACACTGGATTTAAAGTTGATTCACTTTTCTACCATGGAAATTGGGGCAAAACAGGTTTCTCAATTGAGCGAATTGATTTTGAAGAGCCAACGACAGATTCGTCAAATTGGTCAATCCCATCAGACTCGGTGAAAGCAACTCCGGGCAGGGAAAACTCTTCTAAGCGAAAAGACTACGATTTGAAAATTCAATCAGTTGAAACTCCATCTTCAATAGATCAAGGTGAAGTTTTAAGCGTTAAAGTTGTGGTTCAAAATTTTGGGCTGAAATCAATCAACGAGTTCTCAATAAAAGTTTACAAAGATTTAAACCTTGACTCCACGGGCACAGAAAACGAAATCATCTTTGCCCAGAACTTTAAAATTACACTAAACAAAAAAGATTCCGTTAAGCTAAACCTTGAAATCATGAATCTTGCGGAAGGCGAAAATTTAGTTATCTTCACAATTGACTTTCATCTTGATGAAAATTCAAGAAACAACAAAGCATTAAAAAAGATAAGAGTTAGTTTTCCATCTAATTGTATCGTCATAAATGAAATTATGTTTGAACCTCTTTCAGGATATTGCGAATACATTGAGTTATACAATCGCTCTAATAAACCTGTAAATTTGAAAAACTGGAAATTTAACGATATGAGAAATCAAGCCGGACAAGCTAACTTTGTCACAATTTCACCAGTTGATTTGATTATCAATCCCAAAGAATATCTCGTTTTGGCGTCTGATTCAAGTTTTTACAGATATCTTCAACCGGATGACGCAATAGATTTCACGCTTGTTATACTTAACAAAGGTTTGAGCTTAAACAATGATTTTGACGATATTGTCATCACGGATTTAACAGGTAAAATAATTGACAGCGTTAGATATTTCTCTAATTGGCACAGTCCGATAGTTTGGGACAAAAAAGGTAGGGCACTTGAAAAAGTAAATCCTGATTTACCTTCATCAGACAGGTCAAGTTGGATGACTTCATCAGCGAAAATTGGAGGTACACCAGGGCGAAAAAACACTGCTTTTATTGAAACCCCAAATCAATCAGGAACAGTGGAAGTTAATGCTTCACCGAATCCGTTTTCTCCTGATGGTGATGGTTTTGATGATATTTGCTTGATTTCCTACAATTTGCCGTTTAACTCGGGAATTTTAAATGTGAAGATATTTGATTCGCATGGAAGGCAAATAAAAACCCTCGCTGTTAATCAATTCACCAACAAAAATGGAAACTTGCTTTGGGACGGGACAGATGATAATGGTAAGATAGCAAGAATTGGAATTTACATTATTTTATTTGAAGCGACCTCTGAAAATGGCGAGACATTTAAGCGCAAATTTACCGTTGTCTTAGCAAAGAAACTTTAAATTTTAATTCCCCACACTTCCGGTTTTGCGCTTCTAGTCATCAATTCATATGTTGCTTTTACTGGATCTTTACCTCTGAATAAAATATCATAAACTGCGTTTGTTATAGGCATCTCAATTTCAAATTTCTTTGCAAGTTCAACTGCTGAAATCGTTGTCCACACGCCTTCTGCGACCATGACCAGGCTTTTTAAAATATCATCAAGTTTCTTGCCTTTTCCAATTTGCTCTCCAACGAATCTATTTCTGCTATATTTACTTGTGCAAGTGACGATCAAATCACCAATTCCAGAAAGCCCTGAAAATGTCTCAAACTTTGCTCCCATTGCAACTCCCAATCTAACGATCTCAGCTATTCCCCTTGTCATTAGCGCAGCTTTTGTATTATCTCCGAAACCTATACCATCCGCAATTCCGGTTGCGATTGCAATTATGTTTTTCAAAGCTCCGCCTAATTCAACACCAATAACATCGTCAGTTGTATAAACACGAAAATATTGATTCATAAAAACGCTTTGAACGAGCTTTGCTACATCTTTACTTGAAGAAGCGACGACAACAGCTGTTGGCATTTTGCGACTTACTTCCTCTGCATGACTTGGTCCAGATAAAATACAGTAATTTTCAGCTATTTTCAAAACATCAAATAATATTTCTGAAATTCGCATCAAAGTTTTATTCTCAACCCCCTTGGCGACATTAACCACAATCTTATCTTTGCATTTTTTAAATTCTTCCCCCGATAAAATTTCCCTCAGATGTTGCGTTGGGATTGCTAAAACAATTATTTCAGTTTCATCTACTGCTTCGTTCAAATCGGATGTCAATAAGATTTCATCCGGAATTTTAATTCCGGGAAGATAAAGAAAGTTTTCGCGGTTAGATTTAACTTTTTCTAAATAATCACTTCTTCTAAACCATAATTTAACATTATGACCATTGTCATAAAGTAAGAGCGAAAGCGTAGTTCCCCAGCTACCTGCCCCTATCACCGATACTTTCATGGCTTCTTACCAAAGCTTATCTTGTTCTCCGTTCCAGAGAGCAAACGCTTGATGTTACTTTTGTGGCGATAAATTATAAGAACCGCGATCACAGATCCAAAAATTAAAAGAGTAAGAAAATCATTATGTTTTAATCTTAAAACTTTCTCGGTAAAGAGAATCACAAATGGAAAAGATATAGCTGAAGTAATTGAACCAAGCGAGACATATCTTGTTAATCCAACGATTATGATAAAAATTAAAAAAACGATCAAAAAATCAAGTGGCGTGATTCCAAGCAACATTCCTGCGGATGTGCTTACACCCTTTCCACCTTTGAATCCTGCAAATATAGTCCACATATGACCAATCACAGCAAAGCATCCTGCTATTATTTGAACAGTTGTTAAATTCAGAAACATTGTTTCAGTATAAAACCATTTAGCTATAAAATAAGTCGCAAAGAATCCTTTAAACGCATCAAACAAAATAACGAAAATTCCCCAACCTAATCCCACAACTCGTATGACATTTGTTCCACCCGGATTCCCACTACCGTAGTTTCTTATATCAATTCCCTTAACGAGTTTACTAACGATTATGCTCATTGGAATTGAACCTGCAAGATAGCTGAAAAAAATTATCAAAATGAGATTAAACACAATGAATCTTTTGATTTAATTTTAAAAAATTTAAATCAAACACTTAAAAAACAAAAGGGCGTGCCTTTGCACGCCCTCGGAATTAATTTTTTAGAAACCTTATCTTACGGTAAAAAGTTCAATGACATTTTTCCATATCTCAGCTGGGACTTTCGGGATTTGATACTTCCCAGCAACATTTCCAGATGTTGGCAATTGAATTCCGGGCAATGACATAACATCAATTAATGGGATATTTGATCCAAATTTGCTATTTATCGCCTTAATAAATTCATTTGCAATTACTGCATGACCGCGAGTTGATGGATGAATTCCATCCAAGCTGAAAAGTCCACCAGTTATAAAGTCTGTTGTGAACTTGAATCCCGCAATCTCAAGCCCTTGTGCTTTAACTTCATTTAGCCTTGAAAAGATATCAACCTTAACAACTCTTCCAGCTCTTGCTGAGCTGGCGATAACTGTATCAATTATGAAATTGTATCTTTGAACCGCAGTTCTTGCAATTCCAACTTCGCTTGCGTCAAGAACCATATCGTCAGGCAATGGTTTTCCAGCGTTTGGAAGCTGATTAAATGGAGGAACATTAGGAAGCCCATAACCTGTGGAAATTAATTGGCCTGCTGGCAAAAGAACAAGATCCCCTGGTCTAAGTGGTTGTGCTGTCCCTCCCTTTATACCAGTTAATGGTATTAAATTCCCTTGTGCATCACGAACTGGCTGATTTGTATTAGGATCAACCACAAACCATGGGATCGTCGTGAAGAAAGGAATTACAGTGACATCAGGGATGTTAGCAACGGCGATTCTCACTGTTGTGTTAATTCTAAGAAGTGAATCAAGCGAGCGTCTGAATAAAAGTTGGAAAATTGATTCTGGGGTTGGGAGTTTTCCGGTTGGATCAGTGCCTCTCGTTCCACCACTTGAAGCATAACCAAGGACATCATTATTGCCGTCCAGAAAAACACGAAGGTTGGATTCAACGCTCTCGCTTGATGAAACATCGTCGGTCCGAGTGTTCTGCTTCTCAAAACAATTTGGAAAAATGGGTTGTTTCTTGATACTGCTTTTGCTGCGAAATCAGTTGTATCAAAAACATCAAATAAAATTGCACCCGGAACGGCAAGATTATTGAAAGGCGCTGTATGACCTGAATTCTTTGGAGAACCTGCGACAGTTTGTGATTGGAGTTGAAGAGGAGTAAGAGAGGTCAAACGCAACCTTGTCCCAAGTCCAGGTTCGGCAATCAACGGTTGAACAAATGCGGTGTTTGTGCCAAAGGTTTTGTTAATCTGTTGAACTATCAAATTTGGATAAGAATACTGTTGTGCCCCTTCAAACAATGCACCATCTTGATATCCTGCCGTAATTGAGTTTCCGATCGCCACAACCCTTGAAAAATCAACTTGCGTTCCAAGCGTCGGTGGAGTTCCAATTTCAGAAAAGTCCTCACAAGCATAAAAGATAACAGCAATGATAAAAACGAGAGCAATTGATAGAATTTTCGGAAACCTAAAGTTTTTTCTCATGGTTTAAAACCCATTTTTAGTTTTTGTTTAAAAAAGTTTATAAGAAAAGTTTATACCAAGAAGATGGGCACTGCTGTTATAAACACCGTCAAATCCAATGATTGTCCCTATCACTTCTCTCTGTTTGAATCTAACGAACATATATCCAAGATCAATTGTTAAATTGCCCATTGTATATCCAGCGCCAACTGTAAATATCCATCTATCTGAATCTGGCAAAGAGGGTTCAAGATACTTGTCGCTAATTGGATTTCTATCATATGCAAGTCCGCCTCTCAACGCAATGTTTTCATAGCGATATTCAAGCCCCGCTCTGTAAATTGAAGCATCTTTGTAATATCTTTCAAGCTTTTGATCCCATTGGGCTGTCGTT
>JBCNVC010000040.1:0-15722 GCA_039630395.1 Candidatus Kryptonium sp.
AAGATATTGGGGATGGTAACCGAGGAGTTGAGCGAATTCTTTGATTCTAAATTTTTTCATAGGTTTTTGTGAATTATTTTAATTATTTTTTGGTTTAATATATAAATTTTTGGTTTATTTGTCAAGAAGATTATGTAGATTTTTTAAAATTATCCGATCCTCGAGGTTAGGAGTATTTAAGTTTTTGGGGCAGGTGCTCTGGGAATGTCTATGATGTAAAGAAATAAACAAAGGGGATGGGAGACTGCTTTTTTGTATGTAGTGGATTTTTTGTGACATCTGAGTTTATGAGTTTAATTTGTGTTGATTTGGATTGAAATGAGAATTATATTATCAAAAAAGTCTTTAAATTTCTAAAGATGTGAAGGAAGTAGAGAATTTAATTCAAAGAATAAAGGAGGGAGATGAATCGGCTTTTGAAGAGTTTTTTTTGATTTTTTATGGTGATATTTTGAGATTTATATATTTGTATATTGGGGATGAAGATACTTCAAAAGATCTCGCACAGGAGACATTTATAAATTTTTGGATGGCACGCGACAGGATTGATATCTCTTTGAATCCAAAGAGCTATCTTCTAAAGATCGCTAAAAATCTTGCGATAAATTATGTTAAAAGGGAAAGAAAACAAGAAAGGATTGAAGAAATAGAAATTCTACCCTCATCTCTTGTGCAAGAGCCGAAGTTTGAATCTTTTGAGTTGAGGGAGGCAATTTTGAAAGCAATTAATGAACTACCAGGAAGGTGCCGTGAGGTTTTTATTCTTGCAAGATATAGTGATTTAGATTATAAGGAGATAGCAGAGATTCTTGGAATTTCAGTTCAAACAGTAAAGAACCATATCGTAAGGGCAATAAATTATTTAAGGGAGAAGCTGAAGGATTATTTAGAGTGAAATTTGGCTTAATTTTTAATTAGTTATTTACATCATAAGATTCCATTGTCTTATCTTTGCAGGTGTTGAAAAGAATGAAACAAATTGAAAGCATCCATCCTATTCTTGTAGGGGTCAGAAAATGGCAAGCGGTTAAGTTTTTGGTACTTTTTTGCGGTTTTTGTGTATTATTTTATGAATGGAAAAGTAAAAGTAAAGGTTAAATGATTAGAAATTATTCTAAACATTTTATGATCAGGGTTTTGAGAGGAGAAGTTAAGGGTGAAGAGTTGAGGAAATTTGAAAATTGGCTGAAGAGATCGACGAAGAATCAAAAGGAGTTTGAACAGGTTAAGAAAATTTGGAACAGCGCTGGCAATTTGAGGAAAATTGAGTTTGAGCCGATGAGGGAATGGTTAGCTATTAAAAATAAGATAACAAGGCAAGAGGCAATTCAAAAGGCTTTTTTGATTGGTTTGTTTGAATATTTTGTGCGTTTGTTAAGGCGTGGGAGATTTTATGTTTTAGCGGTGATTTTGATGTTAATTTCAGGTGTTGTAGTACATATTTTTTCTAAATTTGGACATGAGGCATCAAAAGATGTTCAGCATATCGTTGTAGTTGAGACAGGCAAGGGGGAAGTTAAAGAGATTATACTGCCTGATAATAGTGTTGTATTTTTAAATTCCAACTCAAGAATATTTTATCCAAGTAAGTTTTCTTTTGCGGATAGATCGGTGAAGTTGGAGGGTGAAGCATATTTTATGGTTCATTTAAATGAAACCACACCGTTTCAGGTTAAAGCCGGAGAGAATACGATCTTAGTAACAGGGACAAGTTTTAATGTTCGCTATAGGGACAGGTGTTGCTTTCTTTATGTAGATACGGGTTCTGTCGTGTTCATTAATGAAAGAAGCGGTCAAGCGCTAAAAGTTTACGAGGGAAATCTTGCAACTGCCTTTGATGATGAAGGTATCAAGGATATCTCAAAAAGCGATAGAAATATACATCTAATGTGGATGTTTGGTAAAGTAGTTTTCAGGGGTCAATTTTTAATTGATGTTTTAAAGGAGCTTCAGAATTATTACGATTTTGATTTTGTTTTTATTAGGACAGATCTCATGGGCAAGAAAATAAGTGGGGAGTTCAACAGGGATCTCGGAATTGAGAAAATTTTAGAAGCCATATCTTTTTCAGTCGGTGCTGAAGTTGAGCTCGTGAAGAAAGGACCAAAGGTATTAGTTAAAATCAAATAGTGTTTCGCTATGATAATTTTTAGAATAATGATATTGGGAATTTTACTATTCAATTTTCTTCTTTCGCAGTCGGCAAAGGATAAAAATATCCTTGATAAGAAGTTGAACATTGTATTTAAAGATATGGTTTTAAAGGATGTTCTTGATACGCTTTCAAAGATGACATTTGTTAAGTTTATATACGAGGATGATTTAGTTAAAGGCATAAAGATAAGTTATAAGGCGGAAAACGAAGAACTTAGGGATCTATTGAGTAAAATTTTGAAGGCAAACGGTTTGGAGTTTCTAATTGTCGATTCTGTAACGATCGCAGTTGGAAAGGCAAGGAAGCAGGGTCAGTTAACGAAAGTTGGTGAGGTTAAAGGTATCGTTAAGGGCGAAGGAGGTGAAGTCTTACCGTCAGCGAATATACTTATAAAAGAAACTGGAACTGGGTGTATCACAGATCAAAATGGCGAATTTAGAATCACTCTGAGAGAGGGGGTATATACTTTTGAGGTTTCTTATATTGGTTATAAAAAGAAGAGCTTGAGAGTTGAGGTGAAGGGAGGAAGTGTAACTTTTGTGGATTGTGTTCTTGAAAGCGGGGTTTTCTACATAGGTACAATAGAGGTTGTTGCATCTGGAACAGAGGATGTAATCCCGACGGAAGCGGTTAGCAAAACATATATAAGTGGGGCGGAGATAGAACATTTTCAGGCGACGAGTTTAGGAGATGTCTTGGATCTCGTGCCAGGTGTGCAGAAGACGGAAAATCCAGGAATAGCTAAAACAAGTCAGGTAGCAATACGAGGCTTTGAAATTGATAAGATGTCTGCTTTTGGAACGCTCGTTATAGTTGATGGGGCGCCACTGAGCAATAATGCTAATTTACAATTTCAAAAGTGGGTCTCCGGGATCACCGGTCCTTCAAATCTTGGCGGTAGTATTGACTTGAGGACAATCCCAGCTGATAACATTGAATCTGTCGAAGTTATACGAGGTGTCCCCTCCGTTAGGTTTGGAGACATGACATCTGGTGTAATAATAGTAAATACTAAAACAGGATATCAACCGCATCGTCTTAAAGTGAAAAACAATCCAGACACTAAGGAAGCAAATTTGGGCGGAGCTTTTAGGTTAGGGAAACAAGTTTTGAGTTATAATTTAAATTTAGCCCAGAGCGAAAGGAACATAAGGTTAAGAGGTGATGAGTTTACAAGATTAACAGGTCAAATTGTGTTAAGTAGAAATTTGTTTAATGATCGCTTAGTATTTAACACAAAGTTTTACGCGCAAAGGATCTTTGATGAGGAGCAACCTCGCGGTGATGTGTATATGACGAGAAATTATAATCGTGGATATACATTACAATATTCCATATGGGGCAATTATAGGTTTATGGAGCCGATCGGGAGCGTTGATTATAATGTTTATGTCACATTTAGACGAGAGAATAGCATGAAGTCAAAGCTTGTGCAGTCGGATGTCAGAGTTTTACCATCTGGTGATACCGTTTCGTCGTATATTGGTAAGTTGGAAACAAAAGGAGCTGAGTGGACTGTGGGCTCAAGAGTTGAGTATAATATAATGTTCTCCGGATTCGGCCTTTTCCATAAGATGCTCGCCGGTGTAGATGTACAATATAATGCAAATACCGGTGAGGGAGTTATATTGGATACTCTTTTTAATTATTACGGCCCTGAGTCGGGAAAACTTCCATATAAGTTTGATGATATACCAGGCCAAATTTTGCCAAGTCTATATTTAGAAGATAAGATAACCGGTAAAATTTTGGGAATGGATTTTTCATTGACATTAGGGTTTAGATATGAAATGTACAGACCATATAAATTTAACATTAAAGGACTTTGGGGAGATGGAGATATAATTAAGTCATATAATGGAACTTATTTCAATCCAAGGGGAAATTTAATTCTATATCTTACGAAAAATAATCAAATTAGATTAAGCGCCGGCGTTTCTTCAAAATCTCCACCTATGAGCTCTATATACCCAGAACCAACGGTTATAAAATGGAGGGATCCCGTTAATAATGCAATAGTTTATATAAGACCACAGACAAGAAATCCATACTTAAAGGGATACAGAGAGAAACAGGTTGAAGTTGGATATGATCATAGATTTTTGAATATGATTGGCTTATCTGTATCTGCGTATTATAAGTATAGAGATAATGAACCGTCAGCATATACTATCCCAGTTTTCCATTATGATTCTCTCAATAGGAAGGTATATTATATAGATAAATACGGAGTTAATCAAAACTTGGGATGGTCCATCGGCAAAGGTGTGGAGTTTAGCATAAAAACAGCGAGAATTAAAAATCTTAACATTGAGTTTCAAGTTGTTGGGGCATATACATTTACGAAAAGATCTTCCCGTGGATTTAATTATGATCCGACCCCAGATGCAAGCTTAGGACAATATCCAAATTATAAAGTTCCAAATGTTCCAATTGATACTTTAATTGGTTTCGTGTATGATAGGAGCATAGAATGGAGAGATAGGTTTATTTTGAATTATTTTGTTAAATATATGGTAAGAAGTTTGGGACTTTGGATTACATTTAGAGCGGAAAATGTAGTTATGGAGAGGTATAGATATTATAATCTTCAGCCGATAGATTTCAGCTTGCCGACAGTGACGGAAGATACGAAGAAGTCAAGAGAATTTGAGGAGTCTGTTAAGAAAAAACCATCAAAATGGTTGTTAAGTTTGAACATAAGTCAATCAATTTTTAGAGGGGCTGAAATATCTTTTTATGTGAATAATTTACTTGATGATCCTGCAATTCATAGATACCAATCAAACTACAAGGGTGATTTAGCAGAGGAAAAAAGAAATCCTCCACTGTTTTATGGAATTGAAATTAGCATGACTATAGATGATTTTATAAAAACAATAATAAAGAAGTAGTAAGATGGCGGGAAGATTTTTAATTATTTTATCGTTTGGATTTTCAATTTTGCTCCTTGGATGTTCTCCCGAAATGCCAGTTCTATATGATGGGACAGGTGTTTTGAGGGTCGTTTGTTTGTGGGATTCATTGGGTTCGAAAGTTCCACTGAGAGGTGCTAAATGTATAATTACAAGTGAATATGGTATTAAGATATACAATGTTGATAGTAATGGCGTATTTGAAGTTAGAGGACTGCCAGAGTCGATCTATAGCTTATCAGTTCGCGGTGTCCATCCTTTGGATTCCAAGATATTGCTTGTTGGTGTGAAAAAGGATATTGAAGTGAAAGCTGGGAAGGAGGTGTCAGATACTTTGATAGCAATGCCAACATCTGGTTTTGGAGTTGTAATAAATGAGATATATTCCTGCGGTCCGGTGAACAATATGTTTTATTTCTTTGATCAATTTATAGAGCTGTATAATTCAAGTGATAGTGTTAGGTATTTAGATGGAATGATAGTGATGCGAGTATCTGGTAACAACGAGGGTCTCGGTCCCGGGGCTGACGAGGGGAATGATGGTGACATAGATGGGGTCACATATGCGTTTAGGTTTCCAGGTAAACCAGGCGGTCGGGAATATCCTATATACCCAGGTCAATTTGTAGTTATAGCTTCTAAAGCAATGGATCACAGGAAATTTGTCAGTACGAGCATTGATTTAAGCAATGCTGATTGGGAGTTTTACAATCAATACTCACCAAACGATATAGACAATCCTAATGTGCCGAATTTGCTAAATATGTTCTCACACAGGACAACCGAGTTCCTAATCAATCTTATAACGGATGTTGTTGTAGTGGCTACAGGCGAGGATTCAGTTCTTACTGATGGCGTGGATATAGAAACGATAGTTGACGGTGTTGAGTATCAGTCGAATCCGCATCCAGTGAGCAAGAAGACACTTGATCCAAAAGTTGATAGAGGATATGTGCTAAGTCCGCCAAGGTATAGTGGTAAGTCAATGCAGAGAAAGAGCCCAGGTTTCGACACGAACGATTCATCAGTTGATTTTGAAGTGATAGAAAAACCAACTCCAAAGCAACAATGAAAAAATTGTTTGTTTTGATTTTGTTAAGTGTTTTCGTTTCAATCAGTTATTCGCAGTATTACAGATTGTCAAGTTTGGGTAATTTATTTATAGCGATTGAGGATATTGATAATGAGTTGAATTTATATGATTTTGGGGGAAATCCAGCTTGGATCGTTGAGGGTGAAAGAATTAACAGGACTTGGTCACATTTATATTTTTCAAGTCATTCAGGTAATTACAAGCGTTTGTATGAGCCTGAGATTTTGAATCGTTATGGTGCGAATTTTGTTAGAGTGCAAAACCTTGGTAGGAGTGGGGTTTTTAAGGGTTATGCAACATATGAAGTCGAAGAGCGAAAAAATTTATATCGTTCGTTGTTGCTTTATCCATATGATGGTAAAGCTTTTTTTGTGATAGATACAACCGTTGGAAATTATCGCTATGCTGGCCCAAGTGTCAGTTTTGATTATGGTTTTGAACTTGTAAGAAATCTTTTCACAGGCATTAGACTTAAATATACCCTTATCGATGGTCTGAAGGATGTCTATACCAGCGCAAGAACTATATATAGAAATATAGAGGGGATTTGGGGTTTGGCGATGAGGATGAACAGGAACTTAAGCATTGGATTTTCTTTTGAGTTTACGAATTCACAAGAGAAAATCGAGGCAAAAAGTGAGGATTTGTATGATGCCGAGATATATTTTTTTAGGGGAGATCAGTATTCAATAAAAAGGAGATCAAATTTAGTTGAATTCAAATTGAATGATAAGGGTTATGGTGGATATGTTCAGTCAAACTTAACATTTGATAAGTTGAGTTTCTCAATTAGAATGGGTTATAAGCAAATTGGTAAGTATTTATTTATTCCATACGGGTTGATAGAAGAATATGAATTTGGCTATTCAAATTTTGAAAGTTATACAAGCAAGTTTATGGGGCGTTTGAAAGTAAGTAAACTTTTGACGATCGGTTCTTTTTTCCAGTATGAATATGTTAACACTTGGAGCAAGCATTCCGAAAGAAACTTATTGTTGTGGCACGGGAAGTTCAAATTTATAAAAGGTGGAATTGGAACATGGCTTAAGATGCGGGAGAGATCCCCCGCAGTTGGATTTGAGGTTATATATAGACTTTCAACAATTGATTCGCTTAAATACATTGACAACAAGTTCACAAATATAAACGGATTTGATTATCAACTTAAAGGTGGAATTGAATATGTATTAAGTGAAAAAATCACTCTAAGAGTTGGAGCAGGTTATAGGTTTTTTAACAAAGATATTCTAACTGGATATGGCGGTGGCAGTAGATATTATGAGTTAACCAGCGGGGTTGATGTATTACAAAAATATGTTCTCATTATGTCGTTTTGGAAATTTAAAAATAACATATTCGGAGGATTTGCAGGGAATGACTTTGGTGTATACAGAAGCAGAAATGGATTTACTATTTCATTTGTGGTGAAATTAATTTAGTTGATCAAATACAATATTAACAATATTAATAAAAACACAAGGAGGTAGGTTAAAATGTTGAAAGGACTTTTAAGCAAAGTGGGAATGATCATTCTGTTTTCATTTTCATTCGTTTTGTCGCAAACATGGCGTGAAGTGCTTGCGCCTACATATCCAGGAGGCACAGTTTTTTATGATGGGGTTATGGTATCCAAAAATGTTGGCTACATCGTTGGAAGTGGTGGAATTATTTTAAAAACGGTAGATGGAGGTTTAAGTTGGAGCGTGCTTAATAGTAGGGTTACGAGGACGCTTTATAGTGTCTATTTTATCGATGAACAAAGAGGATTTGTCGGTGGGACAAGTAGAACACTTTTAAGAACGACGAATGGAGGAGATAGTTGGGATTCGACAAGTGTTACTACGATACCTGATGCCGCTGGGGTGATATATGGTATATATTTTGCCGATACCAGCAATGGCTGGCTTATGGCTTCAACATCTGCGAGAGGATGGATACTGAGAACAACAGACGGTGGTAGAACTTGGAGAGTTGATACAACAATATCTAAACAACTCTACGCAATGGATTTTGCAAGACCTGGTAAAGGTATAGTTGTAGGCAGGGACGCCGCAACAATATGGTATACGAAAGATGGCGTGACTTGGAGAAATGCACCTGCACCCGATTTAAGTTCGTTCCCATACACCCGTACGGATATTAGAGCTGTCTTTATGATAGATACGAATGTTGCATATGCAGTTGGGTGGGGAACATTTGCCGCTGGATTACAACCGAGCATAATTTTGAAGACAACAAATGGAGGCGAGACTTGGACTCAAGTAGTTCAAGCAGAGCAAAACAGGACTTATGATAATTTGTATTATGTTTGGTTTAAGGATAGTCTAAATGGCATAGCTGTTGGCGGAGGATTGAAAGGTAGCGTGGTGATAAGAACAAATGATGGTGGAAAAACTTGGCTTCCCCTGAGCAGTGGTATTGGCGCGACATTATACTTTGTGGCTGGAACCGGTGATACGATTATATTTGGTGGTTCTGGGGGATTAGTAGCTCGCTCAACTGATTTTGGCTCATCAATAAGGTTGATTTCAAGGATACCCAGTGCGACGATTTATTCAATTCAACCAGTCACTCGGAGAATTATTTATGCGTCTGGTTATGATGGCATTTTCTTGAAAACAGTTAATGGAGGCTCTACTTGGGAGGCAAACTATGTTAGCGTTGGAACAAGCGCTCCAAATGTTAACAATATCTATTTTCTGAATGAAAATGTTGGTTATGCCGCGTGTAGCTATAGGCTTTTGGCAAAAACAGTTGATGGGGGAAGAACTTGGCAGTCACTTATTAGCGATACATTTGCTACTGCGGCACATCTTTATGATGTTTTCTTCATCGATGAAAATAAAGGATTCGCAGTGGGTCAATTGGCTACCAACAATGATGTAATATATATGACAACTGATGGAGGCAGAACTTGGACGGTTCGTTCAAACATAAAGGGAAATGCTTGGAGAGCAGTTAGATTTTCAACCCCACAAAGAGGAATAATTGTCGGGACTAAATTAAAAGCTTTATATACCGTCAATGGCGGTGCTACTTGGGATTCTTCCGCATTTAGGGGTGTTCCCGCTACTCTCGCAAGTCAGGATTTAAGAAGCGTTGCTTTTCTTAATGATACCGTTGCTATAGCCGTTGGGAACAAAATAATTTTGAAGACGACAAACGGAGGAGCAACCTGGGATTATGTTGATTCAACGACAACTTTGCTTTATTCTGTAAGTTTTGCGAATGATAGAATAGGTTATACAGTCGGTTCTGGGATGATTTTGAGAACAACGGATGGCGGTAGAACTTGGAGCAATATTTTTGATGGGAGCGTAATAAAAACGACATCGCTTTATTCGGTCGGAGCAGATTCATCAGGTCATCCATGGGTAGGGGCTATATATTCACTTATTTACACCACCGCTTCACCAGTTTCTGTGAGATTTAACGAGCCCAATTTACTAAGATATGAACTTTTGCAAAATTATCCGAACCCATTTAATCCGTCGACGACCATAGAGTTTTCCATTCCAGAGAGAGAATATGTGAGCATCAAGGTGTTTAACTTGCTTGGACAAGAAGTTGCAACGGTTATTGATAATAAATTATTTGAAGCAGGCACGCACAAGGTTAATTTTGAGCCAGTGGGTTTGCCAAGCGGAGTTTATTTCTATCAGATGAAAGCTGGTAAATATGTTCAGGTGAGGAAAATGATATATATCAAGTAAAAAAATTTGCGGGGCGCTTGTGCCCCGCTCTCGCCGAAGAATTTCTCCTCATTGAAACGAGTAGAAAACAAACAGGTTATAAAAAATGATTAAGGGAAGATTTTTTAAGTGGATCTTATATGTGGTTGTGATATTTTTAATTTCAACAACGCAGATATTTAGTATTGATGGAAAACCGAAATATGAAGAGGGTAAAGTATATAGACATAAACTTGAAAATGGGTTAACAGTTTTAACTATGGAAAGGCGAAATGTTCCTTTTATATTTCATCAGTTGACTTACAAAGTTGGCTCTGTAAATGAACCAGCCGGTTTAACAGGAATTAGCCATGTCGTTGAACATATGATGTTCAAGGGCACGCAAAAGTATAAAAAAGGTCAAATTTCAAAAATAGTTTCGCAAAATTCCGGACTGTTCAACGCTTTTACATCTTGGGATATGACATCATATTATATGTATTTACCAAAGAACAAAATAGAGATCGCTTTTGATATTGAATCAGATAGGATGCAGAATTCAATTTTTGATTCTTTAGAATTTAAATCCGAAATTGAGGTGATACTTCAAGAGCGACGGATGAGAATGGAAAGCAATCCCACTGGGATTTTTCACGAAAGTTTGTATTCAACAGCTTTTACGGTTCATCCATATCGCAATCCTGTAATTGGATGGGAAGGGGATTTAAAAAGAATAACTTGGCTTGATGCATATAAGTATTACAAAACATATTACACGCCGAATAACGCAATTTTAGTTCTCGTTGGAGATTTTAATACAGAGGAAATTCTTAATCTTGCGAAAAGATACTATGGTGCTATCCCAGCTGGTCCTAATGTTCCTGAACCCCAAATATACGAACCACCGCAGAAAGTAAAAAAGGAATTCAAGTTAGTTCATGGTGATATAAGACAACCTTCAATAACTATGGTATTTCCAGCGCCAAGCTATACAGACCCGGATGCCCCCGCGCTATATTTAGCTGGGAAAATACTTTGTGAAAGAAGCAGAGGTTCGCGATTGCATAAGCGACTCGTCGAAAAAGAAAAAATTGCTCTTAGTGTTGGGGGAGGGCTCCCTATTTCTAAGTATCCGCGTTTGTTTCACATCTCTGTGACTATAAATCCTGATAGTAGCATTGATAGAGTGGAAAAAATCATATGGGAAGAGATTAACAAAATGAAGATGGAACTTGTGAGCGAATATGAACTTCAGAAGGCAAAGAACAGGTATAAATTTACGCAAGCGACTGAATATATAAAAAATTCGGACATAGCAATGAGATTGAGCACTTGGGAAGCTTATTATGGATGGGATTATTATAATAACTTTTATGAAGCAGTTCTGAATGTCAAGGCAGAGGATATATTAAGAGTGATGAATAAATACTTTAATGAAAGCTCCGTAACGGTTGGTTACATGGTTCCAAAGGAAAAAGGGATAGCGATATCAGTTGAGGAAGAAGAGCCGGAAGAACCATTTGATGAAGGGAAATTAGACGGATCAGTTGAAGATATTCAATTTTTTTACAGCGATTCGCCGTCCGTTGAATTAAATGAACTATTTATGGATACGCTCGACATAGTTAAACCAAGCCCGATATCGCCGAAGGTAAAGAAAAACAAGTTAAAAAACGGAATAACAGTTTATACTATAGAAAACAGATATGTTCCGACGATAGTTGTTGCTGGAATTGTAGAAACTGGGATTATATCTGAAGAAATTGATGGAAAAGCCGGGATTTCCTCTGTTCTTGCGGATGTGATGAATAGAGGTCCTGCTGGGTTAAGTTATGATGAATATGTTGAAAAGTTATCTTTCCATCCAATTTCAATATCTGTGCGTGGGGGTTATAGAGGATTTTCCTTTGAGGGTTATTCCCATGTTGATAATTCAAGGGAAATGTTAAAATTACTCTTTGATGTGATCACAAATCCAAGGTTTGACTCCGCTGAAATAAAATTGATAAGAAATAAACATTTGGCTGTTTCCAAAAGAAGATTCACCGGGACTAGAATGGAAGCTTTTTATTATATGTTTGATAAAATTTTCAAAGAACATGAATATTCAAAAGTTAAAGCAACTGAACAGACAATATCAAGAATCACAGTTGAAGATGTTATAAGACATTACAAAAAATATATAAGACCTGAGCGAACCACTTTGATAGTTGTTGGAAATATGAAACATCGTGAGTTATTGGATTTAGTTAGAAGATATTTTGAATCTTGGAGATCTTCTGAAATCAGTTATAGTGTGCGGATGGTGTCTAAGGTCAGGGATATGAAATTTCGGGAGATAAAAGTATTCCCCGATAGTGAATATACTGAATGCACAATAAATATTGGATTTGCGCCATATAATGATATAAGCTCGGATGAAAAGGAAATCGCTGAAATTTTAAACTATATCCTTGCACAAGGTTCGCTTACATCCAGAATAGGAGTGGAGCTAAGAGATAAACAAGGTTTGATATATGGCTTGAGGAGTCAGTTATGGACCACGAGGGATGGTATCGGGTATTGGAAGATCAACACGAAGACGGCGCCAGCAAATGTTGAGAAAGTTATTAAAGGTATATTTTCAGAGATAAAGAAATTGCTTGAGGATGGGATAACGGAGGAGGAGTTGATAAATGCAAAGAGAAGAATGCTTGGGTTGATGCCTTTGTATGCGGAGACACCTGAAGATATAGCTTCAATAGTGGCAAGATCGGTAATTGATAAAGTTTCACTCGAAGAGTTCGATAAGAAATACGATAGGATAATGTCAATAACTAAAGAGGATGTGTTAAAGGTGGCTAAAAAGTATTTAACAACTGATAGATTTATCATAGTAATTGATGGCCCAATTCCTGAGGAGAAAGTTTCGCTCTTGCTTAATCAAATTTAAAAACAAAAATGGTGAATGCGGAAATGTTGTTAAAATTAGTGGTTATTTTGACGATCGTTGCTTTCAATTTCGCTTTTACACAGTCAAGAGAAGAAAAGAGCACAGCTCCAACACCAGGAGAGACGAAATCAGAAGTCCCCGAACTAAGAGAATATCACAAGGTGATTCACAAACTTTGGCATGTTATGTGGGCTGAGAAAAATATCAAAGGAATAGCGCAAATGTATAACGACATAGAAAGCGGAGCTATAAGTGTGAAAAATGCTAAATTGCCGGGAATTCTTAGAGATAAGGAGGAAATGTGGAATGAGAATGTAAATTCTCTTATGAGAATTGTTGGTGAACTTAAAGAAGCAATCAAATCAAATGATTCTCTGATGATTTTGAAGAAAACAGAGGAACTGCATTCGCAGTATGAGAAGCTTGTGAAAATAATAAAGCCTAAGATAAGAGAACTTGATGAATTTCACCAGGTTTTATATGTGCTTTATCATTACTATGTGCCAGAGTATAATGTCGAGGCGATAAGATCTGTTTTACCGAGTTTAAGAGAGAAAATGGAGAAGTTGAAAGCGAGCAAGCTTCCGGGAAATTTGAAGGCGAAGGAAGATGATTTTAAGAAGAGATTAAATGAGTTAGATAAGGCGGTCGATGACTTTGTCAAGTTGTTTAATGGCAAATTTGATGAAAAAATCGTCAAGGAAAAGATGGAAGCGTTGCATTCAAGATATAAACTTGTTGAAAAATTGGTCGAGTGAGGATAGTTATAACATAAACAATAGAGGAATGAAGAATTTTCTTTGTTGTTATTGACTTGGTTGTTATGATATTAAGCTTGGGGTGGCATCTGACTTTTGCTTTTTGGGTAAAGGAATAGAGTTGAATAGATTGCAAAAAGATAGATAGGAAAGCATTTAGCAAGAGGCGGAATCTGATGGATTAACTGGATTACATGGTGATATGGAGTTAAAAATCAGCGATGTTGAGTTTAATGTGTTAGTTTCAATCCCTCACATGTACGATTCAAACTAGTTCAAGAATATCGCACCAGGTTGTATTCCAGCAACGTTTCAATCCCTCACAGGTACGATTCAAACAAAGTCAAGCACCCTAAAGTTGTACCAGGTATAAAGTTTCAATCCCTCACAGGTACGATTCAAACGATGTGCCTGTTGCAACGGTTGGCTATACTTTGGGGTGTTTCAATCCCTCACAGGTACGATTCAAACGAGATTCAATTAAATTGTATAAGAGATTTTTTAAGCTGTTTCAATCCCTCACAGGTTCGATTCAAACTGGACGCCAACATTGAATTGGTAAACGATATTTTGTATAGGCGTTTCAATCCCTCACAGGTTCGATTCAAACGGAAATTGCTAATTCAGAATGGGAGAACAGTTTATCTGTTTCAATCCCTCACAGGTTCGATTCAAACGCTATACTTTGGGGTTGACTTACAATATGGGAAATTAGTTTCAATCCCTCACAGGTTCGATTCAAACGAGAAAACATTAAAGAAATTATTGAAAAACAAATAGATAGTTTCAATCCCTCACAGGTTCGATTCAAACGAATAAAACAAAAAGATAAAACACACCGCCTGAAACGTTTCAATCCCTCACAGGTTCGATTCAAACCCAGCAAACGGGGATGTAAAGCATATAAATCAAGCGCTGTTTCAATCCCTCACAGGTTCGATTCAAACAAGTTTTGGAACATTCAAAAGTTGAAGAAACAACAGCGTTTCAATCCCT
Organism: Candidatus Kryptonium sp.; assembly: GCA_039630395.1. Taxonomy (GTDB): domain Bacteria; phylum Bacteroidota; class Ignavibacteria; order Kryptoniales; family Kryptoniaceae; genus Kryptonium. Next base: position 14,521 of record JBCNVC010000040.1, read on the forward strand.
CACAGGTTCGATTCAAACCCACGAGAGACGAAGAAGGGAACGGATGGAATTCCGTTTCAATCCCTCACAGGTTCGATTCAAACAAAAAACGTAGAGAAAGAGGTGTTTTATTGGCTTGGACAGTTTCAATCCCTCACAGGTTCGATTCAAACTTTAAACTGGAAAGATTTGTGAATGGGATTAAAAAGTTTCAATCCCTCACAGGTACGATTCAAACACTATGTATGAAAAACTAAAAGAATTCAAAGTAAGATGTTTCAATCCCTCACAGGTACGATTCAAACAGGAAAATGAATTGTATTTAAAAGTAAATTAAAAATTGTTTCAATCCCTCACAGGTTCGATTCAAACGAGATTGACCCTGAGAATTATTTTACATTACTTATGTTTCAATCCCTCACAGATTCGATTCAAACACAAAGACATCTATTTCAAAAACTTTATCCAAAACCTGTTTGGTTTCAATCCCTCACAGGTTCGATTCAAACAAGGGGAAGAGAATGAAAAACTTTGCCCCTGATTTTGCGTTTCAATCCCTCACAGGTTCGATTCAAACTTTCTTCGGGTGCGACCCGATTTGCTGATTGTGGAGGTGTTTCAATCCCTCACAGGTTCGATTCAAACGGTAATTTCCGAAATTCAACGGGGCAGTATGTCGTTTCAATCCCTCACAGGTTCGATTCAAACTGCGGGGCGTCCATCAATGGGAAAAACAACCTTACTTTTGTTTCAATCCCTCACAGGTTCGATTCAAACTTGATCATATCTTGAACTTTAAATCACATTTTTTTAGTTTCAATCCCTCACAGGTTCGATTCAAACGATTTTGAGTGATTAATTTAAGTTAAGTCAAGTGCAGTTTCAATCCCTCACAGGTTCGATTCAAACCTTTAGAAACAGTAGAGACAAAGTTTGCAAAAATCTTGTTTCAATCCCTCACAGGTTCGATTCAAACATACTTGAGATTGACAGTAGAAAACAAAATAATTGACGTTTCAATCCCTCACAGGTTCGATTCAAACAGAATTATCTTGCATTATTTATTGGTTGGTGTTCATTGTTTCAATCCCTCACAGGTTCGATTCAAACACAGAAACAAGATTGCAATTAAAGATATTTCGGACATGTTTCAATCCCTCACAGGTTCGATTCAAACTTATTCTGCTTCGCCTGGTTATTTCCAGGCAAAGATAGGTTAGTTT